>BTRA01000033.1:0-24826 GCA_036986155.1 Gemmatimonadota bacterium
CCTGAACGGGTCGAGCGTGAACGTGCGTCCCGCCCCGGTGCCGACCTCCCGGCGCCGGAAGATCACGCTGGCCGCCTCCACCTCGGTAGCCGTCCCTGCGCCATCCCGCCGGAAAACCAGGCGCTCACCGTCGTAGAGACCCCAGTCGGGGAGGCGAACACGTCAGGGGAGAGCTCCTCGAGGGGATACAGGAAGAACCACTCGATCAGAGCATACAGCCGGCCTTCACGCTCGAGCACGTAGAGCGTGTTGTAATCCCACCCGTACTCTCCGATGAGTCCACTCCAGCGCGCCGGCGCCCGGTCGGGCGGGGGCGTGGGAACACGCTTCCTCAGCCGGCCGTTCACGAATACGCCCTCGGGTGCGGGACGGATCCTCATCCCGTAGGAGAGACGGTCGTCCACCACGAGCGTGTCTCCGATGGCCCGTAGCCTGAGGCGCAATCCCGGGTTGGCGAGCCACACGTAGACCCCACCTCCGCGGGCGGTGATCTCGAGGCTCTCGTCACCGCTTCCGTAGCGACCGACAACCGCCTCCGCGAGCCCGGCCGGGATGCCGTGCGTGGTCTCGGCCTCGGGGAGCGGCTGGTCTTCGTCCAGCGCCAGCATGAGATCCAGCGCGTAGCGGGTAACGCGGCTCACCACCGTGTTCGCACCGTCCATAGTCGTCACCGCTGCCGCCCCCAGCTTCGCGCCGGGGAGAGCGACCAGGTCGGTGGCGAAGCCGTAGATGGCGCCCCCGTGGCCGATCGCTCGCCGTCCCCTGAACTCCGAGAGCGCGAAACCGAGGCCGTAGCCGGTCGTGGCGCCCGCCTCGGCGAACTGGGGCTGGAGCATCGTCTCGAGCGTGGAGGGACTCACGACCGCCCCCCGGATCCCCCGCCCATGGGCGAAGAGAGCCTGCATGAACAGACCCAGGTCGGTGACCGGGGCGTACATGCTGCCGGCCGGGGCCATTCCAAGCTGGAAGGTCGGAGCCTCGAACGTGCGGCCGTCGTAGGTCCACATGTAGGCGGTGGCCAGCCGGTCTATCACGTCCGGCTCAGGCAGGAAGGAACTCTCGTCCATGCCCAGGGGATCGAGCACCGCAGCCTTCAGGTACTCGGCGAACGGCTCGCCACTCATGACCTCGAGCACGTAGCCCACCGTCGCGATCCCGATGTTGGAGTATTTGATGCGAGCCCCCGGCTCGTAGACGGCGCGCGTCGAGTTGAGCGACGCCACGGTGGCCTCGAGCGAGGGCAGTGTGGCGTCGAAGTAGTTACCGGTGGGGGCCTCTCGGACCAACCCCGCACGGTGCGACATGAGCTGTCTGAGCGTGACGGGCGTCTCGAAGTCGCTCTCGGGACCGAAGCCGGGGAGTAGCTCGGTGACCGGCTGGTCCAGGTCGAGGGTGCCTCGCTCGACGGCCTGCATGATGCCGAGGTCGGTGAATAGCTTGGAAACCGAGCCCACTCGGTACACCGTCTCCGCCGTGGCGGGCACGCTGTCCACCGGGTCCTCCCAACCGAAGCCCTCCGCCCAGACCGTCTCCTGATCGTCCACGAGGACGATTGAGAGCGCCGGAAGCTCCTTGTCGGCCATCTCATGCTCGATGAAGGCGCTCAACCGCTCGGCGACCTCCCGGTAATCGGGCCGGACCAGGGACTCGGGCGTCGAGCCGCTGCAAGCGAGGGCCGTTGCGGTCACAAGGGCGACGCCGGTGCGGCGCGTCGTGGATTGCCATTGGGACATCGTGCACTCCGATCCTGGGTGGTGGAGGGCATACTAGTAGGGACGGTGCGCTGAAGCGATCCCGGGGACGAGGTGCCGAGCGGCTTGCCAACGGTGGAAGCGAGAATCGGCCTCCCGAGAGATCCCCGGAAGGCCGACAACCCATGCGCTCGTTGAATGCCGGAGGAGGGACTCGAACCCCCGACACGCGGATTATGATTCCGCTGCTCTAACCACCTGAGCTACTCCGGCTTTTGGGGCGCCTGGAAAGGTCATTTGGGTCACGGTAGGTGTCAAGGTGAGTCACCCTATGTGCCTTGGAGGCTCCAATCTCCGGCACTGTACTCTTCCCCGGGGGTATATTCACGGAAGGAACATGCTCACCCCGGCGCGGAGTGATCTCATGGAGTTGGCCCCTGTCCTCATCCCGGTTGGCCTGGTCCTTGGCGCGGCTATCCTCTCCAGCCTCAGAGTCCTTTACGAGTACGAGCGCGGTGTAATCTTCCGGCTCGGAAAACTGACCCGGTCCAAGGGTCCGGGGTTGATCTTCCTCGTGCCCTTCGGCGTCGAACGTATGCGCAAGATGGACCTACGCATCGTGGCGCTCGACATCACACCCCAGGATACGATCACCAAGGACAATGTCAGCGTGAAGGTGAACGCGGTGGTCTACTTTCGCGTCGCCGATCCCTCGAGGGCCGTCGTAGAGATCGAGGACTACTTCTACGCGACCAGCCAGTTGGCGCAAACTACGCTCAGAAGCGTCATAGGCCAGTCCGAGTTGGATGAGCTCCTGGCCGAGCGCGACAAGATCAACGAGCACGTCCGGGAGATTATCGACGAAGGCACGGATCCTTGGGGCATCGAGGTCACGAGCGTCGAGGTCAAGGACATAGACCTACCCAAGGAGATGAAGCGCGCAATGGCGAAGCAAGCGGAAGCCGAGCGCGAACGGCGGGGCAAGGTCATCGCCGCCGAGGGCGAGCTCCAGGCTTCTCGCCAACTTTCCGAGGCCGCGCGGATCATGTCCGAGAACCCTGCCTCGCTACAGCTGCGATACCTGCAGACGGCAGTCGAGATTGCGGCCGAGAACAATTCGACGACGGTCTTCCCGATTCCCATGGAGATGTTTCCCGCGTTCACCCACGCGACTGCGAAAGCAGCGGTGTCTCTGCCGGCCGCAACCGAAGACGGCGCGCCGCTGGCCCTGCCCGACGGCGCCGACCCACAGGCACTCGCCGAAGCCGCCAAGACGGTCCTCGGAATCGGAAGCGGTCAGGGTGGCGAGCGCGAGAAGTCGCGCGTACCCGCCGGGACAGACACCGGGTCCGAGGAGCCGAACGAAGAGTAGGGTCCCCGGTCGGCCTAAGGGAGATCGTCGGAGGGCACTGAGTCGGCGGGAGTCGAGTCAGGATCGGCGATCCGGTAGAGCACCTCCCCGTCACGGATCATCCCGTAGCGTTCTCGTGCAAACCGCTCGAGGGCCGTAGAATCGGATTCCAGCGAATCGGCCCACGCCGAGAGCGAATCGATTCGACTTCTTAGAGCGTCCAACTGGGCGGCGTCTTCTCGGGCGCCGGCCCGAATCGCACGCAGCTCGAGGAAAGAGTACTCGCCCCCGAAGAAAGCGAAGTAGAGCGCCAGCCCGACCACAGCCGGGACAGCCAGGCGCTTCAACGCGACCAAAGGTCCCGCCCCGGGAAGCGCGCCTCGGCACCCAGATTCTCTTCGATCCGCAGAAGTTGGTTGTATTTGGCCACACGATCGGTGCGGCTGGCACTACCGGTCTTGATCTGGCCAACACCCGTGGCCACCGCGAGGTCGGCGATCAGCGTGTCTTCGGTCTCGCCCGACCGGTGCGAAATCACCGCGTTGAAATCCGAATCGTCGGCCAAGCGAACCGCCTCCAGAGTCTCTGTGAGCGTGCCGATCTGATTCACCTTTATCAAGATGGCGTTGGCGACCTTATTCCGCACGCCTCTTTCCAGTTTCTTCACGTTGGTGACGAACAGATCGTCTCCCACGATCTGCACTCGATGACCGAGTTGATCGGTGAGGACCTCCCACCCTTCCCAATCATTCTCGCCCAGAGGGTCCTCTAGAGACCGGATCGGGTACTTGTCCAGCCACTCACGCCAGAACTCCACCATCCCGGCGCTGTCTCGCCGCTCTCCCGAGGACCAGCGGAAGACGTACTCACCGTCCTCCTCGAATTCGCTGGCAGCCGCGTCGATCGACAAGACGACGTCGTCGCCGGGTTTGTATCCAGCCCGTTCGATCGCCGTGATCACTAGCTCGATGGCCTCCTCGTTGCTCCCTAGATCAGGCGCGAAGCCGCCCTCGTCACCGACGGCCGTGTTGAGGCCCTTCTCGGACAACACGGCCTTCAGGGAATGGAAGATCTCGACCCCGCACCGGAGCGCCTCTGAGAAGCAGTCGAATCCCACCGGCATCACCATGAATTCTTGGATGTCCACATTGTTGGGCGCGTGCCGCCCACCGTTGAGGATGTTCATCATGGGGACGGGCAGCAGGTTGGCCTCGTGGCCGCCCAGGTACCTGTAGAGCGGCACATGATTCTCGAGGGCGGCGGCCCGAGCGGAAGCAATGGACACCGCGACAATGGCGTTCGCGCCCAAGCGGCCTTTGTTCTCGGTGCCGTCGAGTTCGATCATCGTCCGGTCGATGTCGAGTTGCTCACGGGCTTCGAATCCCCGAAGCGCCCCGGCAATCTCGTCGTGTATGCCCTGGATGGCCCGCTCCACGCCCCTCCCCATGAACCTCCTGGGATTCCCATCTCGGAGCTCCACCGCCTCGTGTTCACCGGTGGATGCGCCGCTGGGTGCGGCCGCCCGACCGCGTAGTCCCGTCTCGAGCAGAACTTCGGCTTCCACAGTGGGATTGCCGCGCGAGTCCAGGATTTCCCGTCCCCGGATGTCGATGATCGCTGACACTGCACACCTCTTAGGATGAGGATGGTCGCGGCCGCACCAGGGCGACCGACTAACTCGCTCGATTCTCCAGCTTGCCTTTCGCCGGCTCTCTTCGCTTCAACTCCGCTACGGCCCTCCAGGTCCGTTCCTTGAGAGTGTCACGGTCCTCGTTGGTGAGCCCGTCCACCTGAATCGGCTCTCCCACCCGGATCACGATCTCGCCGGGCCGGAATCGGAACGAGCCCTTGGGCATGATCTGGTGCGTGCCGATCATCCCGACCGGCACGATGGGCACGCCTCCCTGAATCGCGAGCACAAATGCGCCCTTCTTGAAGGGCTGGAGTTCGCCCGACCGCGACCGCGTGCCTTCGGCGAACATAACGATCGTGATGCCTTCATCGCGGATCCGGCGACCCGCCAGGTCCAACGATTCGATGGCACCCGTACGGTCATTCCGGTCGATGGACACATGCCCGCAACCCTTCCAAGCCCGGCCGAAGATCGGGATCTTGGCCAACTCCGCCTTGGTCACGAACCGCACGCTGGTCGGCAGGTAGCCCGTCAGCGCAAATACATCGAACCAGGACTGGTGGTTGCTCACGATGATGCGCGCTCCGCCCTCCTGAAGATGCTCCCCTCCCTCCACACGGACCCGGCAGCCGGTCAGCCAAAGCAGCGCCCTCGACCATCGGCGCTGGATCGCGTCGCATTCCCGGCATAGGCGTGTTTCCATCCGTAGGAGCGAATACAGGGCGGCCTTACCGGCGTACCAGCCGGTGACCAGGACGCAGGCACCATAGGCCAGCAGGACCCGTAGCACGCTAACGAACCGTGAAGTGGTTGAAGCCAGACCCGTGTAACGGCTCCGGGGACGCGGCCCCGGGGCGCAGGATCGACACGCCATCGCCATCTGCCACGTAACCGACTCGCGTGAGTCGAACGCCGAAGCGGCTCTCGAAGTCACCGGCCAACGGCCCCAGCCGCCCGCCCGGCACGCTGACGCACAACTCGTAGTCCTCCCCACCCGTGAAAGCCAGCGTCATGGCGAGGTCACTCGTCAGGCCGGCGTGTGTGGGAACCAGAGACTCCTCGATAACGATTCCGACACCCGACGCCGCGGCCAAATGTCCGGCGTCACCCGCCAAACCGTCGGAAAGATCGATCATGGCGGTCACGCCGGCATCCTCTGCGAGCCAGCGGGCCTCCCCGATGCGGGGCACCGGGCGGGCGTAAGCGGACCGCAGCGCCGGATCGGGATCACCGCCCGCCTCCCAAGCGGTGACCGCGCCGGCGGCCCCACCCAGGACGCCGGTCACCCACAGCTCGTCTCCAGCCCTTGCGCCGGACCGGGTGATGGGTCGCTCCACACTCCCCACGACCATGATGTCCAGGACCAACGGTCCGGGAGAGCCCGTGAGGTCCCCGCCGAGCAAGCAAGCCCCACCGAGTCCGCACGCCTCGCGAATGCCGTCATGGATGGCAGGTCCCGACTCGGCGGCCTCGGCACCGGGAATGGCGAGCGAGACCAATACGCCTATGGGCCGGGCGGCCATGGCGGCGAGGTCGCTCATCGCGGCAGCCACGGCCCGGTACCCGATTTCAGGAAGCGTCAGCCACTGCCGCCGAAAATGTACGCCCTCCATGGCCAGATCAGAGCTCAGCACCACACGGCCATCGACTTCCAGCACCGCGGCATCGTCGCCCGGCCCTACGGCGACTCCCTCGATCGCTCCAGGAGCCTCCTCGAGCAACCTCCGAATGAGGTCGAACTCCGCTCCCGGCCCGAGCCGGATCGCGGAGCGCCGGGTATCCGGTGGAGTCATCATGCTAACGGGGGGGATCCTGGTCGAACACGACGAAGGGTAGGTCGAGGTCGGTCACTCCCTCCCCTGTTTCCATCATCGCGTGAGGGAGCTCCTCGATCACGTCCTCGGGGAGGAGTGATGCCCCCTTGTCCGCCCGCACAGCCGCTCTGCCTGAGGTCACGAGGCCGAGCGCGCCTGCCACCAGGGGATCGGCCGCCTGAGCGAGAAACGCACCCGCGACGCCCGCCAAGACATCACCCATGCCACCGGTGGCCAGGTCGGACGTTCCTACCGTGTCGACCATGAGCGACCCCTCTGGGTTAGCCACCACCGAGGGCAGCCCCTTGAGAAGCACGGTGACCCCGAGTGACCGCGAGGTACGCCTGGCCACCTCGGCGCGGCCGGCCGCAATCTCCTCCACGGTGGCGTCGGAAATCCGCGACATCTCACCGACGTGCGGCGTGACCAACACAGGACGCTCGTCCGGGAGGTCGGAAAACGAGGGTATGGCACCGGCTCCGGCCATCGTGAGGGCGTCGGCGTCGAGCAGGAGCGGAGCTTCGGATTCGGCTTCCAGCACACGCGTCAGCACCTCCGCAGCCGCTTGGTCGGTGCCGATACCCGGCCCGGCTGCGACAGCGGTGGAACTCGATATCCCGTCCACCAACGCCCTCGGGTCCGTGGTGTCCACATAGATCGCCTCCGGTACTGTGCTCTGGACCACCTCGCGGTTCTCCGGCGGAGACGCCACGCGGAGCAGGCCCACGCCGGCACGCAGGGCCGCCCGAGCAGCCATCACCGCGGCCCCGGCCATGCCGGAGCGGCCCGCGACCAGCAAGAGGGAGCCCACGGCATTCTTGTGTGCGTCCGGCTCTCTACGGGGTCGTTGCTCCGAGGCCCACGCAGGGGTCGCCAGCCGCGCCCTGAAGGTATCGGCTGCCGTAGGCGGAAAAGAAATCTCGACCGCGACGAGCCTTCCGGCGTACGTACGAGCGGGCTGAAAGAGTGTACCCAGCTTGGGCCATCCGAACGCAACAGTCACATCCGCTCGAACGGCCTCACCCTCCACGGCGCCAGACTCGGCGTCGGTGCCCGAAGGAAGATCCATCGCCACGATGGGCTGTCCCGCGCGATTGAGCGCACGTATGGCCTGCGCCTGGAGTTCGCGGGGTGCGCCTCGGATCCCCGTACCGAGAATCGAGTCCACCAGCACCGCACCCTGGGCCAGTACCCCATCCCATTCGGCATCTTGGGCGAGGGACGACCCATCAACCACGGGAATATCCCACCCATGCAGCAACGCTCGGTCCACTCGATCCGCGACGGTCACGACCATTACGGAGCGGCCCCACGAAGCCAACGTCCGTATCAAGACCAGGCCGTCTCCCCCGTTGTTTCCGGCGCCTACCACCGCGAGGACCGATCCCTCGGGGTAGAGTCGGTCTACTACCTGGGCGGCGGCACGCCCAGCATTCTCCATGAGCGTCGTTTGCGGCACGCCCAGTTGATCGATGGCCCGCCGATCGAACGTCGCGGCCTCTTCACCTGTGGGCGCGTGGACCAGCGCGCGGCCAAAGGGGCGCACGAGTGCGGCTCCGGAAGTCACGGTCAACGACCGTGCCCTCCGGCCGTAACCCGGCCCGACTGGCGTATGAGAGAAGGCATGGCGACCAAGCGCCCGTGAAGATGCCGGCCGACGCGAAATCCACGCCGGGCGGCGGGGGAGCACCTACTTGAAGCTCTGCGTGATCGAACGACCGAAGCTGATCTCCCCATTATCGATCCGAATATTGTACCCGCATTCGGGATTTGAGCACACCCATGCCTTGTACATGATGGTCGCCCCCTCACGCCCATAGTCCGAAAGGGGAATCAAAATCCCGCTTTCGCACTTCAGGCATTGAGGGAACGCTTGGTCGTCCGCCATGTTCAACCCCTCCCGGAGACATCGATTGTATGTGAACCCATGACCGTAGCTTTGGTCAAATACCCGCTGCCCAGGGATAGTTCTGCTCGAAAGCTTCGGCGAAATCGAAGACATCCCTGAAGTCCTCGCGCCGGTCTTCGTCCTGCTTCGTGAGGATCCCGAAGTCCACCATCGCGAAAACGATGTCACCGATATCTTCGGTGGTATGGATTCCCCAATGCTCCAGTACCGTGCGAGCCATCGGACCGTACCGGTCCAACGCCAAACCACGGACGCCCGCCGCAAGCTCCTGCCCCGAGATGTGCCGTGGCTCCTCCAGCCCGTCGATCACGCGATGCAGGGCCGATAGGAGAAAAAGGTACGCTTTTCCGTGGAAGCGCGGGTGCTTCGCACGTAGCCTACCGAGAACCTCCTCAGCGAACTGAAGCTCAGTCATAACGCCAATCTTACGATCCGGTGGCCGTGGCGCTAGTGTGAGCTCGTACTCGGTCGTGCGCTCACTCTGTCCCGTCGGCTCAGGCAGGAGTCGCCAGGTCGGCATAAATCGGGTACGCCTGACATAGGATCCCCACCTCCTCGGAAACCCTGGTGATCACGTCTTCGTCACCCGGATCCGAAAGTACATCGCCGATCCATCCCGCGATTCGTCCCATCTCCACCTCGCCCATGCCACGCGTGGTCAACGCAGGTGTGCCGATACGCAATCCCGACGCAATGAACGGAGATCGTGTCTCCCCGGGCACGGTGTTCTTGTTCAGGGTCATACCCGCGCGCTCTAGAGCCTCCTCGGCATCCTTGCCGGTGACATCCGGGTGGCTGGGACGGAGGTCGACCAGCACGAGGTGGGTGTCCGTTCCACCACTCACCAAATGGAAGTCCCTTTCCTTGAGACCTGTCGCGAGAGCCCGCGCATTCGCCAGGATGCGGCGTTGATAGCTCTTGAACTCGGGCTGCTGGGCTTCCTTGAACGCGACGGCCTTGGCAGCGATCAGGTGCATCAACGGCCCGCCCTGAATGCCTGGAAACACCGACTTGTCCACCGCCTTGGCGTGCTCCTCCTTGCATAGGATCAGGCCGCCGCGAGGGCCGCGTAGCGTCTTGTGGGTCGTGGACGTGACGATGTCGGCCACCGGGATAGGTGTCGGGTGCAGCCCGGCGGCCACGAGTCCGGCAATGTGGGCCATGTCTACGATGAAATAGGCCTCCACCTCCCGAGCGATCTCGGCGAACGTCTCGAAGTCCAAGATACGCGGATAGGCGCTCGCACCGGCGATGATCATGCGCGGACGGCTCTTCCGCGCCTGCTCGCGCAAGGCATCGTAGTCGATGCGGCCGTCGGCTTCTCGGACACCGTAGGTCTCGGCGTCGAAGAGTCGTCCGCTGAAATTGACCTTCGCTCCGTGAGTCAGGTGCCCGCCATGCGTGAGGTCCATGCCGAGAATCCGGTCGCCCGGGGATAGCAGGGCCAAATAGGCCGCCATGTTGGCCTGTGCCCCGGAATGGGCCTGCACGTTCGCGTGGTCCGCCCCGAAGATCTCCTTGGCGCGCGACCGAGCGCTTTCTTCGATCGCGTCGACGTGGTCGCAGCCACCGTAGTACCGCTTTCCGGGGAGGCCTTCGGCGTACTTGTTGGTCAGAACCGTGCCCATGGCCTCGAGCACCGCCCGCGAGACGAAGTTCTCCGAGGCGATCAACTCGAGTTGCGCCGCCTGCCGGTTCGCCTCCGCTCGAATGCTCTCGAATACCGTCGGATCCGTGGCTTTCAGATGGTCCATGGGCGCTGCCAACCAGATTGAGGGGTGGTCACGAGAGTACGTGCCATCGGCGACCCGCTAAACATGGCTACGTTTGAGATTCCGGGCGTCCATGATCCGCTGCTGTGCTACCCGGTCCGCAGCCTGGCTCGTCGGAATGCCGTCATCGGCAGCCCGCTCGAAGATGCGCAGGAGAGTGTTGAAGATCTCACCCGCCTTCTGCTTGCTCTGCTCGGCAGCCCATCCATGAATTTCCCCATAGACGTTGCAGAGCCCACCCGCGTTGATGACGTAGTCGGGAGCGTACAGTACGTCGCGCTCGTGGAGCTTGGCACCATGCTCGCTACGCCCGAGCACGTTGTTCGCCGCACCGGCAACGATGTCCGCCTTGAGGACCTCGAGCGTATCGTCGTTGATGACAGCCCCGAGCGCGCAGGGTGTGAAAACGTCCGCGTCGACGGAGTAGATGTCGTCGGGCTTTACGGACGTGGCGCCGAATTCGTCCACCACCTTCTGTACTCGCTCTGCGTCGATGTCCGTCACGGTCAAACGGGCTCCATCTTCAGCAAGATACTTGCACACGTAATAGCCCACATGCCCGAGCCCCTGGACTGCGAGATGCCTTTCGGACAGATCATCGCTTCCGTACCGGTACTGGGCGCTGGCCTTGATACCACGGAAGACCCCGTAAGCCGTAATGGGCGAGGGATCGCCGGAACGGCCACGCACTCCGGCGACCGACTCCGTCTCCATACGCACGAACTCCATGTCATCGACCGATGTCCCCACATCTTCAGCAGTGATGTAGCGGCCCTTCAGGGATTCGACCGCCCGTCCGTGAGCGCGAAAGAGCATCTCGCGATGCAGCGTTCGGTTGTCGCCGATGATGACCGCCTTCCCGCCGCCCAGGTTGAGGCCCGCTACGGACGCCTTGTAGGTCATGCCACGCGAAAGCCGCAGCACGTCGGTCACGGCTTCCTCGTCGGTGGGGTAATTCCAAAAGCGCGTACCGCCAAGAGCCGGTCCCAGAGTGGTGTCGTGGATCGCGATGATCCCCTTGTACCCGATCGAGGACTCACTCCAAAACACGAGTTGCTCGTGTCCCCTCTTGGCTAACGCTTCAAATATCTCCATCCGTTATCGGCCTCGGCTAGCTATCGTCAGTTGTCGTGGCCCTTTGCGGCCTCGTTCAATATCTCTCGCGCGATGACGAGGCGAAGAATCTCGCTCGCTCCTTCATAGATCTCCGTACCTTTGGCATCGCGGAGCAATTTCTCGACCGGATAGTCCCTCATGTAGCCGTACCCTCCGAAAATCTGCACCGCCTCGTCAGCCACCCAGAAAGCCGTCTCACTCCCCGCGAGCTTGGCACTCGCGGCGCGGGCCGCCCGGCTATCCGCTCCGGACCCACATGCTCCGGATTCCATCGCAGCGGCACCGGCGTGCACCAGTGCCCGGGCACCGGCGATTCGCGTGGCCATGTCCGCCACTTTTCCCTGAATCGCTCCGAACTCGGCGATCGGCCGCCCAAACTGCTTTCGCTCCAGCGCGTACGCCACGGAGTGCTCGAACGCGGCCTGGGCGATTCCAACCGATTGGGCGCCGATGCCCAACCGCCCAACGTCGATGGCTTCCATTGCATACCGAAAGCCCTCGTCCGGATCTCCCACCACTGAATCCGCATCGACGCGAACGTGATCCAACCGCACCGAAACCGTCTCCGAGGCGCAGAGGCCCATGGTGGTCTCGCGCCCCGTCACTCGATATCCGTCCGCGGACGGGTCCACGAGGAACACCCCAATGCCGTGCCCCCGACCGGCGGACGGATTGGTTCGGGCGAAAACCAGGACGAGGCCCGCACGGGCACCGTTGGTCACCCAACGCTTCTCCCCGCTGAGCACCCAACCGTCGCCATCCTGAACGGCCTGACAGGCGAGCCCTCCGGCGTCGCTCCCTGCATCCCTCTCCGACAGCGCGAACGCCGTCAGAACGTCGCCTGCCGCCATAGCCGGCAGGTACCGCTCGCGCTGGTCCTCCGTCCCATGCGCAAGCAGTAGTGCCGTAACGGGGCCGTTGTGGATCGCCACCGAAAGCGCAACAGCCGCGTCTCCCCACGCCAACTCCTCGAGGGCGAGCAGGTACGTGCTCGCCTCGAAGCCCAGGCCTCCGTACGCCTCCGGCACCCGCATGCCCATGAATCCCAACTCTGCGAGCTTGTGGAAGACCTCCGGGTCGAGCTCCCGTGCGGCGTCCCACTCCGGCGCATATGGCCGGATTTCGCCCGCGGCGAAGTCCCGGGCCATCGCCCGGACCTCGAGCTGGTCAGCAGTGAACTCGCCCGTCACACAGGCCTCTCAGGACTCGTAACTGTGAAATCCACGACCGCTCTTGCGGCCGAGCCAACCCGCCGCGACGTGCTTTCGCAGAAGCGGGCAGGGCCGATACTTGTCCTCACCGAGTTCCCGGTGAAGCACTTCCAGAATATTCAGCACCGTGTCCAGCCCAATCAGGTCCGCCAAGGCGAGCGGACCCATGGGGTGGTTCATGCCCAGCTTCATGACGGTGTCGATGGCCTCCGCATCGGCTACACCCTCCATGAGAGCGAACACGGCCTCGTTGATCATCGGAATGAGCACCCGGTTCGAGACGAAACCCGGAAAGTCGTTCACCTCCACCGGCGTCTTGCCCAGCTCGCTCGCCATGGCCATAACGGCGGTGGTCGTCCCATCCGACGTACCGAGCCCCCGGATGATCTCCACGAGCTTCATCACGGGTACCGGGTTCATGAAGTGCATCCCGATGACGCGCTCGGGGCGTTTGGTCCTCGCAGCGATTTCCGTAATCGAGATCGACGACGTGTTGCTCGCCAGGATCGCGTCGTCCGAGCAGGCATCATCAAGCGATTGCATAATGGAATACTTCAGTTCCGCGTCCTCCGGGACGGCCTCGATGGCCAACTGGACATCGGCCACGGCTGACTCGAGCGACGTAAAACCAGAAATCCGCCCGAGTGTATCGGTCTTCTCGGACTCCGTGAGCAGATCCTTCTTTACCTGACGGTCCAGGTTCTTCGAAATCGCCGCGAGGGCCTTCTCCAGCAACTGGTCGGACACATCCACGAGGTGCACGGTCCGCCCGTGCTGTGCGCACACGTGGGCGATTCCATTGCCCATCGTCCCGCTTCCAATCACTGCGACTCTGTCGATCGCCATCTCACCGTCCTCGAATGCTGTCATCGTCTCGTGCAACCAGAACCCGATATCCCGAATGGTCCGCGGGCACTCGCCCGTTCATCCGGTCCAGCGCGTAGCGGCCACTCTCTCGGGCCGAAGCTTGTATCGGGAAGGGGCACCAAGAAGCTAGGCGTGCTCCCGTCCGGTCGCCCGGACCTGGTGGACCACCACCAGCGCGATCAGAGCCTTGATCACGCCACCCACCACGAACGGTGTCACGCCCAGCGCAACCACAACCCTGAAGTCCTGCTGGGTGATCACCAGGAGCTGGGCCACGCCCCCCACGAAGACCACCAGCGTGCCGGCCACGAGGGCCGCCAGTACGCGAAGGGCACCGGCGTCGCGGCCCCCAGCGAGCAGGCCAACGGCACACGCCGCGGCGGGAAAGGCGATCAGGTAACCGCCGGTCGGACCGAGCAACCAGGCGAGTCCGGCGTGACCCACCGAAAAGACCGGGGCTCCGGCTAGGCCGACGCCCAAATAGGAAACCATGGCCGCCGCTCCCGCCCAGGGGCCCAGAATGGCCCCCGCCAGGATCACAAACAGCGACTGAAGTGTCATCGGTACGGCGGTCCCCGGTACCGGCACGGCGACGTAGGCCGACAGGGATGTCATGATCACGAATGCGACAATGCCCATCCCGACACTCACACTCCGGGAGGAAGAGACCTCGTGGGCAGCCCACTGCCGGGCCGAACTGATGATGGCGTTCATCGACTGGTTTCTCCGTTCATATCGAAAGCCACTTGAGGCGTGTATCCCTTCCAACAGGCCTCCACCTCATACCTTCTCATACCTTTTCCACCGAGAGGGCCACCGCGTTGCCTCCGCCGAGGCACAGGCCGGCCAGGCCCGTGTCCACGCCGCGGTCGTCCATCGCACCCAACAGCGTGACCAAGATCCTGGCGCCGGACGCCCCGAGCGGGTGTCCCAATGCCACCGCACCACCGTTCACGTTGACCCGCTCGGCGTCGATCTCGAGCGCTCTGACGTCTGCGATGGCCTGAACGGCGAAGGCCTCGTTCAGCTCCACGAGCCCGTAGTCGCCGATGGCCTTCCCCTCCTTGCCCATGAGGTTTCTCACGGCCTCGATGGGAGCAAAAAAGAGATCTCTCGGTTCGGTACCACTCGTGGCGTACTCCGAGATGACCGCCATGACCGGCAGACCATGCGCATCCGCGTATTCTCGGGACGCAACGACCAGGGCGGCGGCGCCATCGTTCAGCCCCGGAGCGTTGCCGGCGGTGACCACCAATTCCTCGATGTCTTCCGGAGCATCGTTCGGGAACGCTGGACGTAGCCTCCCGAGCGCATCGAGAGAGGTATCGCGCCGCGGTGATTCGTCCGTGTCCACCACCGTCGTGCCTCGCCGGCTCTCGACGGACACGGGAACGATCTCGCCGGCGAACTTACCCGCGTCGATGGCCGCCACCGCTTTCTCGTGCGATGCGAGCGAGAATTGGTCGGCGTCTTCCCGGGTCACACCAGCCTTGGCCGCCGTGTACTCGGCGTGTCCACCCATGTGGCACTGCCCGAACGAGCACCACAGCCCGTCGAGGATGAGGCCATCCTGGGCCGCACGATCCCCGAACTTGGCACCCTCGCGAAAGTCGCGGAGGTAGAACGGCACGTTGGACATGGACTCCATTCCCCCGGCCACGATGAGGTGCCCATCTCCCGCACGCACAGCTTGCGCGGCCAACATCACCGCCTTCAGGCCCGAGCCACATACCTTGTTCACGGTCAGCGCAGGGACCGTGCCGGGTAGCCCAGCTCCGATCGCCGCCTGCCTCGCGGGTGCCTGCCCGGCACCTGCCGACATGACGTTGCCCATGATGACTTCCTGCACCTCACCGGCGTCGATGCCGGCCCGCTCGACCGCAGCCCTCACGGCCACGGCTCCCAGTTCGGTCGCAGGCACCGAACCGAGGCCCCCCAAGAACCGCCCGATGGGCGTCCGGGCAGTCCCTACGATGACGGGCTGTTTGGAGCGATCAGTCATGTGGCGCTTGTGGTCACAGTGGTCGGGCGCGGCGGAAAACGCCGCGGCATCCCGTGAACAGCGTTTTAATGTAGAAGAAATCGGATCCGCGGTCACCTGCGATCCCGAGCACTCGCAATGGTATTCTCGGGGCGCGGCTCAGCCGCCCGCACCGGCGTCCAGCAGGGACAGTTGCTGCCCTCGAGGGGCCTTGCGGCGCGGCCGGCGGCGGCGCATGTAGGCCCTGAGAGCATCCAGATCCACCAGGCCCAGCATGCTCGCCTCGTCCAGAAGCCTGAGCAGGATCCTCGCGGTCGCCAAGGCATCGCCGTGGGCCCGATGGCGCGGATGGATCCGGATGTCGAAGTGAGAGGCGAGCGCATCGAGGTTCCGACGGCGGATGCGAGGCAGGAGCTTTCGCGCCAACTGTACGGTGCAGAGGCGTTCGACCCTCGGCGCCTCTCCCAAAGCATCCACGAGCTCCCGGCTCACGAAGCCCCAGTCGAAGCGTACGTTGTGCGCTACGAATACGCGGCCATCGAGACGTTCGGCCACCTCGCCGGCAACGTGCTCGAACGCCGGCGCCGCTGCGACCATCTCGTTCGAAATGCCGGTAAGGACCTCGATCCGGGGCGGAATGCGGCGACCTGGATTGAGCAACGTATGGAACTCCTCGGCAATCGCGCCGTCCCGGATCTCGTAGATGGCCAACTCGCTCATGCGGTGGCCCGCCGAGTAGGGTCCGCCCGTGGTTTCCACGTCCACGACCGCGTAGGGAATGGACATCAGGGGCGTGCCGGGCGGAGGACCGCAGAATGTCCAGCACCCCTCCGAGTCGACGTTGAACCGTTGGTCGGAACCCAACAGCGCGAAGACGGCGGCCGAGGCCGCACCGGCGTTGCCCGACAACCCGAGGACGGCATTGGCCAGATCGAGCGTGTGAACAGGACCGTCCTTCAGGGTTTGAGCGGCCACCCCAACGAGCGCCCTACCCCGCCCGATGGCCAGTTAGAGGCCCTGGCTGAGGGCGAACGTGAGGGACTCCAATTCCATGACCAGGTTCACGTCCTTCACCGTAACTCCCTCGGGCACCTTGAGGCGGACAGGGGCAAAGTTGAGGATCCCGCGTACCCCGGCCCGGCTGGCCTGATCCATCACGTCCTGAACGGCAGCCACGGGTACCGCCAGGATGGCGATCTGGACGTCGCGGTCCCTTACCACCTGCTCCAGTTCCGCGACGTCGCGGATTATCGAATCACCCCATTCTCGGCCGATCTTGGAGGAGTCATTCTCCAGGACTGCCACGATCTGGAATCCCCGGTGTGCGAGGCCTCTGTACTCCAAGAGCGCCGAGCCGATACGCCCGGCTCCGATCAACACCACCCGCCACGGCTGGGTGAGACCAAGAATGTCGCGGAGCGCCCGCGCGAGCTCTTCGACCGTATAGCCTAGCCCGCGCTTTCCGAAGGAACCGAACAAAGAGAGGTCTTTTCGCACCTGGGCGGCGGTGGTCGCGCTCCTGGCGGCCAACTGCCCGCTCGAGACCGTTGCGTGCCCGGCACGATCCAGCTCTTCCAGAGTGCGCAGGTACAGGGACAGCCGGCGCACCGCTGATTCGGAGATCTTCTTGGACACCGGGGCCTGTCGTCTTCCTCGCGTCATCCCACCAGCCGAAACACATCTTCCAGCGGGTCGAGCCTTTAGCTTGTGAAAACCTTCACAATACTAGGCCAAGGGTGCCCCGAGCGTCAACGCGGTCCCGTGGCCGGCTAGGCCAGGAGCTTGGAGATCCGGACGAAGTCGTCGGGGGAGAAGGTCTCGGGCCTCCGGGTGAGGTCCCATCCGGTCGAACTGGCGATTTCCTGTACGGGTGCCTTGCCCAGGGCCAGATCAGGGTGGTCTCGCAGCGTCTTCTGGAGCTGCTTACGCCGCCATTGGAACGCCGCGCGGGTGAGCCGCCGCAAGCCGGCCTCCTCTGCGGGGGAGAGCGGCGGCGGGTCGTCCGGGATGATTCGGACAACGGCCGACTCCACCTTGGGAACCGGTCGAAAAGCGGTGCGAGGGACCGCAAACACCTTCTCGCACCTCGCCACGGTGCGTACGCCCACCGTGAGAGCTCCGTACTCGGCTGTGCCCGGGTCCGCAACCAGCCGCTCGGCCACTTCCTTCTGGACCATGAGTAGAATCTCGCTCGGGCGCGGGCGCTCGAGGAGCTTGAAGATGATCGGCGACGTGATGTTGTACGGGATGTTTCCGACCACGCGGAACCGGATTCCTTCCGGGAAAAGCGCACCGAAGTCCACAGTGAGTACGTCGCGGTGAACGATCTCCACTCCCGGTCGATCGCCGTGCCGGGTTCGCAGATCCTCCACCAGCTCGTCGTCGAGCTCGATCAGGACCAGGCGGTCGGTCAGGCCGACGAGATGTTGTGTCAGGGCGCCCTTCCCCGGACCGATCTCCACGAGTGGTTGTTCAGAAGGATCGCCGAGCGAGCCGATGATCTTTCGCTGCAGGTTTTGATCGATCAGAAAATTCTGCCCGAGAGAGCGCTTGGGCTTCACGAGCGGAAGACGATGACGGTCCGGTCGTCGGAGGGGAGCGCCGACGTGGCCGCTTCGGCAAGGGAAACCAATCCGGACACGATCTCGCCTACGGCGTCCTCGCGGTGCTCGACCACGTACTTGATGACGCGCTCTTCACCGCTCTGACCATCAATAACGGTCAGCGTGTCGGAGAGTCCGTCCGTGAACAAGAACAGCAGATCCGAGCTCGGGTCCCATGAGATCATCTCCTCCCCGTAGGCGTCGGCCCCCGCGATCCCGACCGGAGGATCGGTGGCCAACAGCCGAACAGCCTCTCCGTCACCATGGACGAGGAATGCATGCGGGTGTCCGGCATTGCTGTAGCGCAACTCGCCCGCCTCCGCGTCGATTACCGCATAGAACAGGCTCAGATACATCTCGGTGGTTTCCAGCTCGTCCCTGAGTGCGTCATCCATGTGGCGCAGCACCCTGGAAGGGCCACCGCTCTCCCTGGCCGAGATGCTGGCGGCGCTCATGGAGAGTGCCATGATCAAGGCGGCCGGGAAGCCGTGGGTCGAGACGTCTCCGATCATGACGCCCACCTTGGCCTCGGGCAGGTTGAACAGGTGGTAGAAGTCGCCACCCACCTGTTCGGCCGGCACCACGCGGGCCGCAACCGACGCGCCGTCGAAGGTCTCGGGCGCCTGGAGCAGTTTCATCTGGAGGTGGTGCGCGAGCTCCATCTCGCTCGACATCCGCTCCTGGGCGAGGCTCTCCTGTATGAGCCGGTTGTTCTCGAGGGCGGCCCCGACCTGGCTGGCAATCGCCGACAGGAGCTTCTCGTCACTGGCATCGAAGTCCTCTCCATTCCTTCGGCCGACCAGATTGATCACACCCACCGTGCGCGCTTCACCGCTGGGTGGTGTGTAGCGGATCGGAACCGACAGGATCGTCGGCCCTGGCCCGGGTTGATCGGTGCCTGCGGGGGCCTGGTCCGGCTTGGAGGCCCTCCTGAGCGAGCGTCCCTCGCGGAACACCTGGGCACTGACGGGCGTGGGGTCGTCCGACCGCAACGGCCCCTCCGGCTCCTCCTCCCCCACCGAGGCCCTCAGGTGGAGCTGCTCTCCCTTAGGATCGTACACCCAGAGAGAGCCGCGCATCGCGCTCAGAACGTCGCATACCTCGACGAGGATGTTCTGCGCGGCGTCTTCCAGCTTGAGGGTGGAACCCAGCGTCTCACTGATGGAGTACAGAAGGTTGATCTCCTCGTACCGCTCCGACAGTTCGTACGTGAAGAACCGAACCTCCTGGGCGAAGTCGAAGATCCGTTCGAGAATGGACTTGAGGACAGACGTCAGGGACTCGGCAAACTCACCGCCCGGCGAGCAGAGTTCCAGTTCGAGCTCCGGTCCGGCGATCGGTGATATGGTGCGGACGATACGGCAGGTCGAGCCGTCCGAGTCGGCGGTCGGATCGTCGGAACCGTACACGGGGTACAGCCGCACCCGCTCGCCGTCTCCGCCAGGCATCCAGAGGTGCACTTCGAGGCCCAGCCCTGTACGGAACTCGTCGAGCGTCCTGCGGACCGAGTCCGGGAGGGTGGGTCTTACCGGGGCATCGGGAGTCATACCTGCACTCCACCCTCGAGGTCACCGGGCGAGTCACCCGGCTCCAACCGGAGCACGAGCGTAACCGAATTGCCCTGCTCATTGAACGTGACCTCATCCAGCAGCGACCTCATGAGAAAAATCCCACGCCCACCGGTCTTGACGATATTCGCGGGGGTAGTGGGGTCGGGGACCTCGCTCGGATCGAACCCGGACCCTTCGTCCGTGATCCGAGCCGTAATCTCTCTACCGGCCACTACCACTTCGATACGCACACGTTTCGCCGGGTCCTCGGCATTCCCGTACAGCATGGCGTTGGAAAGGGCCTCGGTGAGTCCGACACGGAAGTTGAGGTCCAGCTTACGGGCATGCTCGCAGCAGGCCGTACACCGATCCATCACATAGTCGACGGCGTGGCCGATAGTCCGAATGTCATTCGGAAGCTCGAGGACGAGCTCGGTTTCCACCGCTACAGCCCTTGCAGCGCCTCTGCCCTCGAATCCGCGATCTTGAAGAGTGTGTCGAGCTTCGTCAGCTCGAACAGGGTTCGGAGGTCCTCGTTCAAGCTAGCGAGCCTGAGCTCGCCTCCCTGCTCTCTGATCTTCTTGGAGAGAGACACCAAAACGCCCAGGCCGGAAGAGTCGATGTATCCCGTCTGGTCGAAGTCCACCACGAACTTTCGCTCGCCGCTCTCGAGCTCCTCGAGGACCGTCTGTTTGAGCTCTTGGCGGTTTCCGACGATGAGCTGACCTTCAACGGCTACGACGGTTACGTCGTTCTCCTTGGTCACCTGAAATGCCATGATTCCTCCGAGATTGGGCACGGGCACAGGGCGGGGGGCGCTCTGAACCCAAAAATAGGATAAACGATTGCCTCCGGGAGGGGCAACACTCAGGGAGACTTGGCGGACATCAGTGCGGTAATGCACGCGACGTTCACGATATCGGAGGGTTCAGATCCCCTCGAGAGATCGTTGAACGGCAGCCGCAAGCCCTGAATGATCGGGCCAAAGGCATCCGCCCCGGCCAACCGCTGAACGAGCTTGTATGCGATGTTGCCTGAGTTCAGGTCCGGGAAGATGAGGACATTGGCCTTTCCGGCCGCAGGAGACCCGGGAGCCTTGCGGGCAGCAACCGCTTCGATCAGAGCCGCATCTCCCTGGAGTTCGCCATCCGCAGGGACATCGGGCCGAAGCTTCCGGAACAGGTCCCTGGCCCGGACCATTCGCTGAACGCTGTCGCCGGCCGCGCTCCCCAGAGTGGAGTAGGAGAGGAACGCAACCACGGGTTCGTCGCCTACGATGGCGCGCCGGGCGTCCGCCGCCGCCGCGGCAATCTCAGCGAGCTGGCGCTCGTCCGGCTCAGGCACCACGCCGGCATCCGCAAAGGTCAGGACCTCCTGCTCCGAGCCACGGAAGGGCGGCACGACCATGTAGAACGAGGACGATACCGTGTTCATGCCGTCCG
This sequence comes from Gemmatimonadota bacterium, assembly GCA_036986155.1. GTDB lineage: Bacteria > Gemmatimonadota > Gemmatimonadetes > Longimicrobiales > Gaopeijiaceae > JACZXQ01. Next base: position 20,941 of record BTRA01000033.1, read on the forward strand.
GAAGGCCAATGTGGGAGAGTCCCGCGCGGACCACGTCGGGAGTAGCTCGCACGGCCCCCGCCACTGCGCCATCGGCCTCGCCCCCGTGCACCATCAACGCAGCGGCCACCAGCACATCCTTCGGCCGATCCTGCGTGTCGCGTTCGGGCGGGTCGACTACAAGAACCAGGGAGGGATCGACTCCGGCCTGGCGGAGGCTCGCCCGCACCTCGTCGAGCGGCCCGAGCACCACAGGCCTGACCAAGCGCTCAGCCACCAGCGTTGCCACTGCCGCCAGCACGCGGGGGTCCTCACCTTCTGGAAAGACGATCTTGCGATCGAGCACCCGAGCCCGCGCATGGAGGGACTCGACAAAACTCATTCGCCGTGCTTCTCCTCCAGACGCTGGAGCACGGTGGGGGAGACGAACCTCGAGATGTCGCCTCCGAGTCTCGAGACCTCCCGCACGAGGGAGGCCGACAGGAAGGAGTATCTAGCGTCGGGTGTCAAGAACACGGTCTCGAACTCGTTCCACAATTCCCGGTTCATCTGAGCCATCTGGAATTCGTACTCGAAGTCAGAGACGGCCCTGAGGCCACGAACGATGAAGCGAGCGCCCATGTCGCGAGCGAAGTCGACGAGCAGCCCGCTGAAGCTCGTGACCTCGAGCCGGCCCTCGTCCTCGAATACTTCGCGAATCAACTCGAGGCGCTCATCGACGGTAAACAACAGCTCCTTGGATTGAGTCGCGGTATGGGCGACGGCCACCACCACGCGGTCGGCCACCCTGAGCGTGCGGCGTACGACATCTTCATGCCCCAGCGTGATGGGGTCGAAGGAGCCTGGATAGATGGCTACGACGGAATCAGTGCGAGTCATGCGTTAGCCACCACGGTGGTGAGGGTCGTGTCTCCATAGGCGCGCTGGCGGAGTCCCGATACATCGGGAATCTCCTGGGCGGTACGATGCTCCAACCAAAGCTCGCGCGCAAACGGTCTCTCTGCGAAACGCTCCACCAAGAGCGCCGCTACTGCAAGGTCATAGGGTGGGTCCGCCATCGCCAGGTCGAAGGCATGTGCCTCCAGCCCGGCCACGAACTTCATGGCGTCCCCCGCGACGACCGTGCAGCGGGCGCTGGCCTGGAGTCGCTCGATGTTGGACTTCAGGGAGGTCAACGCCCCCCGCGCGCGCTCGACAAAAACGACCTCCTCGGCACCGCGGCTCAACGTCTCGAGGCCAAGAGCCCCCGAGCCGGCGAACAGATCCAGCACGCGAGCCCCGGAGATGGAGGGTGCCATCGCCGACATCCAGGCTTCGCGCACCCGATCCGACGTCGGGCGCACGCTCCGCCCGCTGGGGGACTTGAGCCGCCGACCACGCCACTCGCCGGCGATGATCCTCACGCCACCTCCGAAGGCCGGATGTCTCGAAAGCGGGCGTCCACACGGGTGACCCCGCGATAGTGGTCTTCTCTCAACTGGAAGACTGCATCTACAGGCCCATCGGAGAGCGATTCGGGTTCGATGCGATCAGCCAACCCGAAGCCGATACCGCTCAGGCGTGCGCCGCCCTGCTCGAGCGACACGCGCAGGTGGTTCGATCCCACCACCTTGGCCCGGCCGTCGAGGTGGACTCCCCTGGCAACGAAGAGCGGCGCTCGGTTACCCATGCCGAAGGGCCCCATGTACGGCAGGTAGTGCGCGAGTTCGAGTGTGGCCTCCTCGAGTTCGATCTCCACCTCCGGAGAAATCGCGGGTCGAAGCGTCTCTCCTTCCAACCGGCTGCGTGCTTGGGCGTTGAACGCCTCCCGGAAGGCCGCGATCGAGTCCCTCGCGACGTCCATTCCGGCGGCCTGCGGGTGCCCACCGAAGCGCCCGAGGTGCTCACGGCAAGCCTGAACGGCCTCGAAGATGTTGAATCCCGGGATGGACCGTCCACTTCCGCGGCCCTCCTGCCCGTCCAGGGCGACGAGCACGGTAGGGCGGTGCACCCGCTCTACCACACGCGAGGCCACGATCCCGATCACTCCGGGGTGCCAACCCTCGCCGGCGAGCACCAGGCCGTAGTCCTCTTCCGGCCGGAAACCGGCCGAAAGCTGCTCCATTACCTGGTCCACCATCCTGCGCTCTTCTTTGCGCCGCCGTCGGTTGGCGTCGTCCAGGATGCCGGCGAGCGCCTCGGCCTCACCGGGATCGCACGTAAGCAGGAGGCGCAGCGCCGACATGGCGTCCTCCATCCGTCCCGCAGCATTGATGCGAGGTGCCAGTCTGAATCCCACGTCGCCGGCGTCGAGCCGCCGCCCGGACAGCTCGGCCCGCTCCACGAGCGCCCGTAGACCGAGCTTGTCCGAATGCTCGATCGTACGCAGGCCGACCCGCACGAACGTCCGGTTTTCTCCCGTCAGGGGCACGAGGTCGGCCACAGTAGCAAGCGCCACGAGGTCGAGGTGCGCCTGGATCTCGTCGGAGGGGATGTCGAAGGCCTCCCCGAGCGCCTCGCATAGACGGTAGGCCACGCCAGTCCCGCACAGGTGCCTGAAGGGGTATTCACATCCGAGCTGGTGCGGATTGACTACGGCCACTGCGCGAGGAAGGGAGTCGCCCACCGTGTGGTGATCGGTCACGATCACGTCGATCCCGCTCCGCGCTGCTTCGTCCACGGCCGCATTCGCCTGGATGCCCGAGTCCACCGTGACCACCAGAGTGGCCCCGGCCGCCTGGGCGGCAGCCAACCCGGCGGGGCCGAAGTCGTAGCCGTCTCGGGTGCGGTGGGGCACGAACGGTACGACGGTGCCTCCCAGCCGCCGGAACCAGAGCGTGTAGAGAGCAGCCCCGCAGACCCCATCCACGTCGTAGTCGCCGTGGACCAGGATGGTCTCCCCGGCATCGATGGCTCGAACCAGTCTCGCGGTGGCCTGCGCTACGCCGGCCATGGACTCGTGGGCCTTGGTGTGCTCGAGCGGCGGCCGGAGAAACCGCTTGGCCTCATCGGGCTCCGTAATGCCACGCGTGATGAGCAGGGCACACAGAGCAGGGGGCAGGGAGAGAGCGTCTGCGAGGGCGTCGACTGCCGCGGAGTCCGGAGCTTCAGGCAGATGCCAAACGGGCACCGCGTGCGGGGGAAGAGCTGAGGCGGTACCCGATGGGGTCACGTATCGAGCCGAATCAGGCGGCCGGCGACCCCTCGGCCGCGGGAGGTGTCAAGATCACTCCGCAACCCTCACAACGAATCATGGCGTCGCCGTGAAGGATCTGGTTCTGAAGCTGGAGCGGAATGACGCTGAAGCAGTTTCCGCAGGCGCCGTCCTCGGTGAGATCCGCCACCGCCACCGTTCGGCCCCCCGCGAGGATGCGCTCGTAGGTGTCGCGCTCCCTCGAGTCGATTCCCGAGGCGAACGCATCCCGGCGCGACTCGAGTTCGGCCAACTCCGTCTTCGCCGCCTCGCGCTGCGCGACCAACTCGTCACGCTTGGGTTCGACTTCGGCTTTGGCGACTTCGAGGGCCTCTTGGCTCTCCTCGAGGCGCTCCTCCATGCGGCGAATCTGGTCCAGCAGCGTCAGCGCCTCTTGCTCAGCGCCTTCCAGGGACCGCCGCACCATGTCGATTTCCGCGTGAACGGCGGCTTCCTCCCGCACGTTCCGCACCGTGGTCAGCCGTTCCTCGAGCTTCTTGGAGCGGGCCCGTTTTTCGTCGGCGGAAAGCTCCACGCGTCGCTCGTCGAGCTCGACCTCCTGGAGTCGGCTGCGGAGCCTGGCAACTTCACTCTCCAAGGCCAGAGCCGGTTCCTCGATCACCTCGATCTGGGGGTCGAAGGTCGCTACAGTGCGGCGGGCGGCAGCGATGTCCACATCGAGCTTCTGTAGTTCCTTCAGCGACGTAAGTTGTGTCGTCATCTGATATCCTGTTC
>BTRA01000034.1:0-24086 GCA_036986155.1 Gemmatimonadota bacterium
CTTCCATCGAGCGGCACGCGGTAGGACTCAAAGCCGAGATGGTGCTCCTCGCGAAACGTATCGAGGCGTGGTCGGCCGAGCACGACGGAGAGCTGCCAGCGGGTTTGGGGGACGACTGGGAGGGGAGCGGGGAAATCCGTTTCTTGCGGCTCTCCGCTGCCACCTACAGGCTCCGGGCCGAAGTAGACACGTTGACGATCACCTACGACTCGACCGAATCGCTCGACAGATTCTTTGCCGAAGCGAAAACCCTGATCGAGCGGGGTGAAATCCGATGATACGCAACGAACGGGGCTTCACCCTTGTCGAGCTCGCGATCGTAGTCCTGATCATCAGTATCCTGGCTGCATTGGCGCAGCCCCACTACACCAATATGCGAACCAGGGCGCGGGCTGCTCAGGCAGTAAGCGAGTTGGCCATGCTCCGAAGCGCCGTCGTTCGGTTCCAGGGGCTGAATCACACCTGGCCTCCCGAGGCTGCCGAGGGCGAGATTCCGGCGGGGCTGGAGGCACAGCTTCAGGACGGTTACACCTTCACCAGGTCCGGCTACACGCTCGACTACGATTACTGGGGTGGAGCCCCATTCGTCGTCGGCGTAACACTCGTCACCACCGACAGCGACCTCGGTGACATGATCATGCAGATCGTCGGCAGCATGTGGAAGGCCGGCGATCGGTACAGCATGGTGATCGAATAGGCGCCCCCGCCTCGTGTCCCGGCGCGCTTCAGCCACGAGTGACCGCATCATGATCCACCGCCAAAGTCATCGGATTCCCTCCGCCCTCCTCGCGGCCGCCCTACTCTACGGATGCGGGGGCGATGCGCCGGGCGCCGGCGATGGTCTTTTCTGCTCCGACGCGGAGGCCCGTGTCGACGCCTTTCTCTCGGGCTTCGACACACCGACGGGTGGCCAATACGGTGGTACGGCGGTGGTCAGCGCTTCCCAGGATCTCTCTGCCGGAATGAACGCCTTCGGTGCGTCGGACTTCATGAGCCTGCAATTCCAACAGTTCGCCGTGCTCATGACCCTGGTTCGGCTGAACGACGACCTGGAGTTCGAGCCCTACCTGGCGAGCTCGTGGGAGCTGTCCCCGGACCGAACGGAGTTGACCTTCACCTTGAGGGACGACGTCCCCTGGCACGACGGCGAACCCACCACGGCGGAGGACGTCGCCTTCACCTACCGGCGCGCCACTGACCCACGGACCGGCTTCCCGAACTCGCAGTACTGGGCGTACTACGAGGGGGTGGAGGTCTTGGATACCTACAGGATCAGATTCCGTCTCCGTCCGCACGCCGACATCTTGGACCCCTGGCGAACGCTCGCCATCATGCCACGGCACCTCCTGGGGGACGTACCACCTGCCGAGCTGCGGAATCATCCGTTCGGGCCGCGTTGTCCAGTCGGCAACGGCCCGTTCCGATTCGTCGATCATGCCGACGGGCAGCAGTGGACCTTCGAGGCGAACCCGGCCTTCCCCCGAGATCTCGGAGGCCGACCCTTCCTGGACCGCCTCGTCTTCCGCGTTATTCCGGCGAAGTCGACCGTGCTCACCGAACTCCTGACCGGCGGAGTGGACGTCTACCTGGAAGCGATACCCCAACACGCGGAGCAGATTCAGAGCGCCGACGGTACGCGCCTGGTGGCCTTTCAAGGCCGCAGTTACGCCTACATAACCTGGAACCTCGCGGACAGTCGATTCAGCGACGTGACCGTAAGAAAAGCGTTCGCGCACGCCATTGATCGCCAGGGCCTGGTGAACGCAATCATGAACGGTTATGGGATCGTCGCGCATACTTCGGTGGCCCCGTATCACTGGGCGTACGACCCCGATGTCGACCCACTCCCCTACGACCCCGCCCTCGCACGCCGGCTGCTCGACCAGGCGGGGTGGGTGGACACCGACGGTGACGGCGTGCGCGACAAGGACGGCCAGCAGCTCTCCTTCGAAATGAAAACCAACGAAGGGAGCCGACTTAAGGCCGACGCTCTGGATGTGATCCAGGCGCAACTCGGGGCGGTCGGCGTCGACGTCACCACGCGTGTCGTCGAGTTCGGCACGTTCATCCAACAGCTCATCGATCGGGATTTCGAGGCGGCGATCGGAAGCTGGGTCACCGACTTCAAACTCGACGACTGGACCACGTTCCACAGCGATGCCGATACGACCCAATACGGCTGGGGGAGCATCGACGATGACGAGCTCGCCATGTTTCTGGATACACTGATGCTACTCCCCGACCGGGAGGAGGCGCAGCCTCTTTGGAGCGCGTACCAGAGGCGCCTCGCCGAACTACAGCCGTACACGTTCCTCTACTTCGACGACCGACTACTCGGCATCAACACCCGCCTTCGCGACGTGGTGGCGGACGTAAGAGGCGACTTCGCCAGCGTTACCGAGTGGTGGATCCCCGAAGATGAGCGGCGGTTGAGGAGCCAGTGAGCCGGAGCCGGCGACTATGAAGGTCGGACTCGTCGGCTTCGCCGGCTCGGGCAAGACCACTGTCTTCAACACGCTCACCGGCATGGATGTGCCGGTGGGCTATGGCGGTGAGGTTCGCCTCGGTCGGGTGGACGTGCCTGACGAACGCATCGACGCCCTTGCAGCGATCTATTCTCCCAAGAAGACCACCTACGCCGAGATCGCCTTCTGTGATGTTCCGGGCGAGCACGGAGCCGAGAAGAAAGGCCTCTCTCCGCGCTCCCTGCAGCAGATTCGCGACCAGGAGGCGCTTTGCCTGGTCCTGCGCGACTTCGACAACCCAGCACTGGAAGGCGAACCCAATCCCGCTGCCGACCTGGACGCATTTCATACCGAGTGCGTCTTCGCCGACCTCGAAATAGTCGAGCGGCGCCTGGAGCGGGCTCGCAAGGAGAGGGCCGACCCCTTGGAGATCGCGGCGTTCGAGTTGATGACGCAGACACTGGAGGCCGAGCGCCCCATTCGGTCCCTCCCTGCGGAGGAGCTGAACCGCCGGTTTCTGCGGGGGTACGGCTTGCTCACCGACCGGCCCCTTCTGGTCGCCCTGAACCGTGGAGAGGAGACGGCGGCGGAGCCCATCCCTGAGGAGATCACGGCGAGGCTGGGTGAATTCGACGCCGCAGGCCTGGTCCTCTCAGCGAGCTTGGAAGCCGAAATCTCAGGGTTGGATCCGGACGATCAAGCCGCGTTCCTGGAAGATCTCGGCCTCTCCGAGTCGGCCCAGGCGAGGTTTATCCGTGCGGCCTACGGGCTACTGGACCTCATCTCGTTCTTCACTGTGGGTGAGGACGAAGTGCGCGCATGGACCGTTAGACGGGGCACGGTCGCGCGTGCGGCGGCCGGCCAGATCCACTCCGACCTGGAGCGCGGATTCATCCGGGCCGAAGTCATTCCCTACGCCACCTTCATCGAGTACGGCTCAGAACAAGGCGTGAAGGATGCCGGCCTACTCCAAATCGAGGGGAAGGACTACGTGATCACAGACGGTGAAATCATGCATGTGAGGTTCAACGTCTAGGCTCGGCTCGTGCCCGGCGCTCAGATCCCGAAGAACATCCCAATCAAGAAGTTCAGCACACCCAGCGCCAGCGTTCCCTTGAGGGCGGCGCCCAGGCCTTTCACCTCGAATCCGTCCACGAACGCCGCCGCCAACATCAGCATGAGCGCGTTCACCACGAAGACGAACAGGCCGAGTGTAATGAACGTGATAGGAAAGGTCAGCGTGAGCAGGATCGGACGGACGACCGCATTGGCTATGCCCAATATGCCGGCGCCGAACAGGGCGGCCGCCCCGTCCTCCACCTCGATACCGGACACTACGCGACCCACGATGAACAGCAGGACCGCCGACAGTAGAAGATGTACCGCGAATTGGATTAGCACGATCCCGTCCTCCCGAAAGCCGAGTTACATGGGGGCGGCACATCGTCCCAACCCCATGACTTACTTCTAGTATGACGCGATCAACACGCTGAGGGTTTCGCTCCGACTTTGAATGGGACGGGCCAGAAACTCGAGCAGCTCGCTTGCCCGCTGGATGAATCGGCCGGAAGTTGAATCGCGCCCCCCCACCTTGGGCACCTAATCGACTCATTTACAAGGGCACCATAATGCACTCCAGAACTCGCTGGTATTCGACCCAACTCGGCTTACTCGCCACTGCCCTATCGGTGTTGGTCCCGGCCTCCCCGCTTGCTGCCCAGGCCGGGCAGAACCCGGGACCCTGGCCTGTTCAGATGGGTCGCCCAGGCGACGCCCTCAAACCCGGGGAGCGCGGCACATCGAACATTCGAATGCTCTCGCACGTGCCGCTCGGTGGGTTCCTACACGTAGCGGACGTCGAGATCGAACAAGAGGAATCGAGGCCCTTCGTCTATGTCTCCAGGCGCTTCGACCCGACCGGGTTCGACGTCATCAGCGTTGCGGATCCAGACAATGCCGAGGTCATCTACCGCTGGCGAATCGAGAACTCCGCGCTCCACCAGGGCTCGGGGGCGCTGGACGGCCGCTACTTCAAGCACAAGGGCCGCTACTATTACGTGCAGTCGACCCAGTTCGGGCAGGGCGGGCCCGACGCGGACCTGGGCGCCATCGTATTCGACGTCACAGGTCTGCCTGATGCATCCCAAGTACGCGAGGTCGGCCGCATCCGCGAGCCGGGCGGATTCCACAATATCTACATGTACAAGCACTCCGATGGACGGCCCCTGTTGTTCACGACCACGCGCTCCGAATTCGCATACGTGTACGACATGGGCCGCTTCGTCGAAGGCAACCAGGACGGGGCACTCGTCGCGCGCATCGCCAACCCCGAAACGGCCTACTGGGCCCTCTCAGGTGGAAACGGATCCTGGCACGACTTTTACGTGGGTTATGACCTGGCGACCGGACAGGACCGCTTCTGGGGTGGAGGCCGCGGAGGATACTTCGTTCTCGACATCACCGACCTTCAGAGCCCTGAACTGCTCGTATCGATCACAGGCGTCGCGGGCGTGAACAACGGGCACACGTTCACTCCCTCGCCCGACGGCCGCTTTGCGGTGGGAGAAACGGAGTACCAGTACGCCCCGCTCAGGATCTACGACCTGGGCTCGGCGATGGACGCCGGACGCACCACGATCCGACGGCCCATCTCCGCCTGGACTGCCAACTGGCAAAACCTGTCGCACAACCACGAGGTGCGTTGGCCGTTCGTGTTCGTGGCAGCGTACGAGGACGGCTTTCAGGTGTTCAACATGTTCGACCCGTTCCGGCCGGTGACGTGGGGATTCTACGACACGTACGGTGGGCCGCACGAGTCCCGCGGCGAGAACAACGTGAACACCGGCGGTTGGGGAGTCGATGTGCGCAACAGTGACGGTCTCATCGTATTGAGCGACATGGTGACTGGCCTTTGGGTATTCCGAATGGAGGGCTTCGAAGGGTGGAACGGTCTGGATTGGGGCATGCCCAACTTGTCCAGCGTTCAGGACTGGGATCGAGGGCCTGCGGTACAAGCTGTGAGCCGCTAGGGCGGCGGCGCCCGGCCGCCGGCCACCGAGAATAACCGGCCCGGGGGCACGCCTCTCACCAGACATGTGCAAGCGGAGCTGCTCCCGACGTCTCCAGAAGTAACCGTTGGATCGTTCAACGCCGCCGCCCATCGCGGCGGCATGTCTGGAGACGTGATCATGAAGATGCTGAGACTGTCGGTGGTAACTGTCCTCGCCCTGTTGGCTCTTTCACTCGTGTCCTCGTCGGCGACGGTCGTGAACGACGTAAATGCCGCCCCGTCGATGCCTGGCGGGTCAGCGCAACCCGCCCAAGCCACGACCGGCAGGATCACCGGCCTAATCACAGACGAGGGTAGCAAGGAGCCCATCGAGGGCGCTCAGGTGATCCTCGTAGGCCGAACAACAGGCACGCTCACAAACGCCGACGGTCGGTATTTGCTGCTGAACGTGCCCGCCGGTGAGAACGAGCTTCGTGTGGTACTCCCCGGCTTCCTACCTCAGAGTCACACGGTGACGGTCACGGCGGGAAAGACCGCAACTACAGATTTCACCCTCGAGGCCTCTGCCGTACCGTTGTCCGCTCTGGTCGTCAGCTCGATCGCGGGAAAGGTACGCTTGGAGTTGGAACGAGGCGCCTACGGGGCCGCGAAGTCCTCACGGCAGATCCGCATCCGGGCGGGGAACAGCGGCTCGCGCGCGCCCGTCGTGTACCTCGACGGTGTGCGAATGGACAACGACATGAGCAGCAGGGGCGTGCCGTCGAGGCTCAACGAGCTGAAGCCGCGTGACATCCAGTCGATCGAAGTTCGCGAGGGCCGGACGGCTTCGGAGCTCTACGGAGCCGCGGCGGCCAACGGCGTGCTCGTGATCACGACGAAGCCCGAAGCAGACCGAGTCGACTACTTCGATCGGGAGGGCTACGCCTCAGTCGAGTACAATCGGTTCCTCACGGCGGCCGCGAACCCGCGCTCGACGTTCGCCATCGATGTGGACCGGGCGTCGTACTCGAACATCCGGCGCTTCCTCCGGAACGGGCAGAGACCCCCGCCCGACGCCGTACGGATCGAGGAGCTCGTCAACTACTTCCCGTACGATTACGAGGGGCCGAGTGGCAGGCATCCCTTCGCAGTGCACACCGAGGTAGCGCCCGCACCGTGGAACCCGGACCACCTGCTGGTGAAGATCGGCGTCAAGGGAAAGATAATCGACTCCGCATCGCTGCCCCCGAGCAATCTAGTGTTTCTGCTCGACGTGTCGGGCTCGATGGGGTCACCGGACAAGCTGCCGCTTCTGAAATCGGCGCTGTCACTGCTGATCGAGGAGCTGCGCCCTGAGGACCGGATCGCCATGGTGGTGTACGCCGGTGCGGCGGGGCTGGTGCTCGAATCCACGCCAGGGGACCAGAAGGCCACGATTCTCGCCGCCTTGAACCGGCTCTCTTCCGGAGGCTCCACGGCGGGAGGCGCGGGCATCCAACTGGCCTACGAGATCGCGCGGCGGAACTGGATCGCAAAGGGTAACAATCGTGTGATCCTGGCCACCGACGGCGACTTCAACGTCGGCGCTTCCAGCGAGGGCGACCTCCGCCGCCTCATCGAAGAAAAGCGTGAAGAGGGGACCTTCCTCACGGTCTTGGGCTTCGGCACCGGCAATTACCAGGACGCCAAGATGGAGCAGCTCGCCGATCACGGAAACGGGAACTTCGCGTACATCGACAACCTCACCGAAGCCCGCAAGGTGCTCGTGACGGAAATGGGCGGAACCCTGCACACCATTGCCAAGGACGTGAAGATCCAGGTGGAGTTCAACAAAAAGCGAGTGCAGGCATATCGCCTCATTGGGTACGAGAACCGCATGCTCGCAGCTGAGGACTTCAACGACGACACGAAGGATGCGGGAGAACTCGGGGCCGGACACACCGTTACCGCGCTCTACGAGATCGTGCTTGTGGGTGTGGATTCGGAGTTGGCCCCACTCTCAGTCGATCCTCTGCGTTACGACGGGCTGGGATTGACTGGGCCCGCAGCGCTGACTGCTACCACGACCGTACTTCAGGAGTGGTATGGGGCCGTGAGAGCGGCAGCGGCAGCGGCCCTTCGCTTCATCACACGGTCCGAACCGGAGTTGATGTACGTGAAGCTCCGCTACAAGCGGCCCGATTCGGACAAGAGCGTCCTGCTGTCCCACGCGGTCTACGATGACGCGGCACCCGCGAGCGAGGACCTGCGCTTTGCAGCGGCTGTGGCCGCGTTCGGCATGATCCTCCAGGGCTCTCCTTACAGCGACGCCGACTTCGACGACGTCCTCATGTGGGCCAAGGCGGGGTTGGGTGATGACCGGGAAGGGTACAGGGCTGAGTTCCTCAGCTTGGTCGAGATTGCTCGGTCGCTTTACCGATAGACCCCGGCGGGCGAAGCCAGGAAGTCGTGCTCTCAACGCACGTGAGCCCATTGGGGACACTGAGGACCCCCGTCTCGAAAGTCGCGCGGGCCGGGCCTTTGGGCTCGGCCCGTTCGCGTGTCAGACCGCCTACAGCTCCGCGTAGGGACTACTTCGAGCGTGGATGCAACTACTCCACGGTTCGAGGCGTCCAACGTTGAGAGGGAAGGACCACGAGCCATGGCCTGGGAAGAGAGGTGGAGATGAGGGATCCGTCACGTAGGGAAGACGCTAAGAATCTCGGAATCGTTTATGGAACTGGCGCGGTGGCGGCCCTCCTCACAGCCGTGCTGTTACTCAAGGCGAGTCCCGCACCGGTCATGGAGGTAGTCGTCGAGGCCGCACCCGACCCGGTGCCGGTGATCATGCCTGAGCCGGCAGCGGAGCCAATCGTGCCGGCGGAGCCAATCCAGACTTCGGGAGACAATCGGCTGTACGGTACTGTCACTACGATCACCGGAAGACGGTACGAGGGCTACGTCCGCTGGGATCGGAACGAGGGCAGTTGGGCCGACCTACTGGACGCCAACAAACAACCTGACCACGGCAATGACCGCGTCGTGCGGACGCGGCGAGTTCCCGAACGAGCCAGAGACGCGCGCAAACGAGCCAGAAGCCTCCGCGAACGGGCGAGGGATGGTGACAGGGACAGGGATGGTGAGAGAAGCTTCAAACTCGACGTCCTGGAGGACTTGGACGACCTTGAGCACGTAGCGGACCTGGAGGACCTCTCGCGGATCGCGATAGCCATCGCAGAGCGCTCACGTGAGAGCCGCGCCGGTGCCCCGACCATCGTCATAAGCGGCCGCAGCATCAGGAGTGGCATACTACAAAGCTTCTCCTTCGGCACGAGCGCCACTCAGTCCGGCATACGGTTCGGCCACCTCAAGAGCATCGCGGCGCTCGACTCGCGCACGGCACTCTTCACGCTCAAATCGGGTGAGGAAATGGTGTTCAGCGCCAACGCCACAGACCTGGGCTCCAACCTTCGAGCATTGGTCGTCGAGCAGGTGGACGGCGACGTGATAGAGCTCGCATGGGGCGACCTCGACGTGGTCGAGTTCGAGGCGGCGCCCGAAGACGCGTCACCACCCTCGAGCCGAAACTACGGGACCATGACGACCCATTCCGGGCTGGAGTTCACCGGGTACATCACCTGGGACGTGGATGAGATCTATTCGTCCGACATTCTCAATGGTGATGATGGTCGTGATGACCGCGAGATTCCGTTCGGATCCATCGAGAGGATCGACCGGGACAGCTCGAGGGGTGCGATGGTCACGCTCGACACCGGTGAGGAGGTGCTCCTCAGCGGCACCAACGATGTCGACGAGTCCAACAACGGCATCTCGGTGTCGGACCCAGGGCTCGGGCAGGTGAAGGTGAACTGGTACGACTTCGCGTCGGTCCGGTTCCATGAGGCGGAGTCTCAAGCCGGTTACGGACAATTCGACGGTGGCCAGGCGATCTTCGGCACTGTGAAGACCAAGAACGGTGGGGATTACACCGGCGAGATAGTCTGGGACCTCGATGAGTCCTACACCTGGGAGATGCTGAACGGCGAGCAAGACGGCGTCGAGTTCCACGTCGAGTTCTCAAAGATCGCGTCGTTGAGACCGATCTCGAGTTGGGGCACGAAAGTCACGCTCAAGGACGGCCGCACGTACGAGCTTCGCGGCTCGAACGACGTTGACCACAGCAACCGAGGCATTCTGGTTCGCCTCGAGAACGGTGACGAGGTTCAGGTGGAGTGGGATGATCTGGAGGAGGTACGTCTCCAGAATCGTTGATCGCTCCTGGGTCGACGCGAGAAGGAAGAGGGGCCCCGCGGCCGTGGGGTCCCTCTTTCGTTGACTTGTCGTAACGGTGTGGCAGCCCCCTCCTCTTGTGGCGCCGTGGGGGTCGAGGCCCCACCATAGACTCATGAACCCTCATCATCGCATCGCCCTCACAGGCTCGACGTGTGGGCTTGCCGTGCTTCTCAGTGCATGCGCCACTAGAGCACCCGTACCGACCCCAGCGCCTGGGTCAGCGTCCGATCCTCCCGCAATTCATTGGGTCCGCACCGCGGCTGAGCACTATCTCCTGTTCGAGCAGACATACGCCTGGATCACCGAGCGCGTCGAGGCACGAGTAAGCAAACTGGAGCGCGGATCCTGGGCGGTGATCGTGGATGCCGACGAGACTGTGCTCGACAACTCCGAGTACCAACTCCGCCGCTCCCGCCGGGGCCTCGGCTACACGTCCGACAGCTGGGCCGTTTGGGTACGCGAAGAAGCGGCTCCGGCCCTCCCTGGTGCGGTGGGGTTCCTACGTAGGGTCAGGGAACTCGGTGGGCGGGTGGCGGTGGTCACGAACCGAAACGAGGACGTGTGCGATTCGACGCGCCGGAACCTCGTGGCAGTCGGGCTGACCGTCGACGTGGTGTTGTGCCGGCAGCCCGGAGTCTCGGAGAAGGAGACACGGTCGCGGTCGGTGCAGGACGGTACGACGGGCTCGGGCCTTCCACCCCTGGAGATCGTCGCCTGGGTGGGCGACAACATTCACGACTTTCCAGGCGGTTCTCAGGACCTGCTCGACGCGGATCCGGGGTTTGCGGCAAACTTTGGAGTGCGCTTCTTCGTGCTTCCCAATCCGATGTACGGGAGTTGGGAGCGGAACCCGCCCGAGTGATCAGGGCGGCCGGTGGGCCGAGCAGAGGTGGGAGCCGGCCCACCTCCCTAGGCGGGCGCCTGCTCACGGAGGGCGGCGAAGGCCTCACAGATCCGGCTGATCTGCTCCGCTGTATGGGCGGCGCTGACGCTACACCGCACCAGGGATTCTCCGGCGGGTGTTGCGGGAGGAAGCATGAGGTTGACGTAGACGCCCTCGTCAATCAAGCCGCGCCAGAGCGCTAGGGCCTGGTCCGGCGTGTCGAGACGGGCCGCAACTACAGGACTCACGTCGGGACCCAGTCGGTAGCCGAGGGCCTCCAGTTCGCCATAGAGACGCCTGGCGTTGTCCCAAAGCCGCTCCCTCAACTCCGGGCGGGAACGTAGAATGGACAACGCCTTTCGGGTCGAGGCGACCACAGAGGGGGCCGGGGATGCCGTAAAGATGTAAGGTCGACTGGAGTAACGAACCAACTCCAACTCTGGCCGTTCACTCACCGAAAAGCCGCCGACTCCGCCAAGACTCTTGCTGAACGTACCGACGATGAAGTCCACGTCGGCCGCAGTTCCGGTTTCCTCGGCCAGGCCCCGGCCGTTCTCGCCCAACACCCCAAGCGAGTGCGCCTCGTCCACCATCAAGAAGCAGCCGTAGCGACGCTTGAGTTCAACGATCTCCTCCAATGGAGCCCGGTCGCCGAGCATACTGTAGAGTCCCTCGACGATGATCAGCGTCCTGGCGGCTTGCTCACCGACCCGGCCAAGGCGCTTATTCAAGCTTTCCGGGTCATTGTGGCGGAATCGCAGAATGTCCGCGCCGCTCAGCCGGCAGCCGTCATAGATGCTCGCGTGGCAGTCCGCATCGATCATGGCCACGTCGCCGGGACCGACCAGAGCGCTGATCATGCCCAGGTTGGCCAGATAGCCTGCGGAAAAAACGATCGCCGAGCAGCAACCGTAGAAATCGGCCAGGTCGCGCTCCAGTTGGAGGTGGCTCGCGTAGCTGCCGTTCGCCATGCGCGAGCCGGTTGTCCCGGTACCGCCCGAGGCCAGGGCATCGGTTGCGGCCTCGAGGCATCCAGGATCGAAGGTCAGGCCTAGGTAGTTGTTGGTCCCCGCCAGTACGACGGTGCGCCCGCCGATCCTGGCCTCGGTGGCCGAATAGACCTCCTCCACCGGAACTCCGAACGGGTCGCTCTCCCCATGAAGCAGGTCTTCGCGGTTCTGAGCAAGCGCCCTGAGACGGTCCATCAGCGACATCAATGTTCCTCTGTGAGACCGTGTATGAGCGTAGCCAACTCACCGGCCGTCTGTACGTCCGAAAGAGCGTTCAGCGGGACCGAAACGTCGAACTCGTCTTCCACATCGAGGATAATGTCTACGAGCGTGGTCGAGTCAAGACCTAGGGTGCGCACTAGATCGGTATCACTATCCAGCTCCACTCCGGGTCGGGCCAGTGGTCGCATGTGGACGAACAACCGCGCCAATATGTCATCGTAACTTGCCATGATTCTTCCAGTCCGGATCGAGTCCCGTTCCCAGGGGCGGCTGCGAGTGGTACACCGGGCTCACGGCCCAGCGTCTTTTTGAGAGGCGCGATGTCGGATGGACCGGTGAGCTGGTGCCCAATGGAGCCCGTTGCACCGGTCGGTGCACCGAGGCGGGTCAGGCTGTGCTTGCCGCCTCGGCGACGGCCAGTGGCTCGTCCCATTCGACCCGCTCCAGAAACCCACGCCGCGCAGCGTCGCGGGACAGCTTTCCCGATGACGTCTTCGGAAGCGTCCGCGGCGGCACGAGGTCGACGAGGCAGTGCACCCCAAAGCTCCCGTACACGGAGCTTTGGACCAGCGACTTGAGCTGATCTCGTTCCGCCACGTCGGAGATGCGACACTGGACTACCAGAACCGCGGTCTCCACGCCATCAGGATCCGCCACAGCGAATGCCGACGCATCACCGATTCGGACCTGCTGC
Organism: Gemmatimonadota bacterium; assembly: GCA_036986155.1. Taxonomy (GTDB): domain Bacteria; phylum Gemmatimonadota; class Gemmatimonadetes; order Longimicrobiales; family Gaopeijiaceae; genus JACZXQ01. The sequence goes on from BTRA01000034.1 coordinate 12,536, forward strand.
TGCTGTTCGGCCAAATACTCCAGATCCTGCGGCCAAATGTTACGGCCATTGATGATGATGAGGTCCTTTGAGCGCCCGGTTACGAACAGGCCATCTTCCGTCATGTAGCCTAGGTCGCCCGTTTCCAGCCACCCATCCTCCGTCAGGACCTCTTTCGTCAACTGCGGATCGTCGAAGTAACCGCTCATGACACTCGGGCCTCGGAGCGTTACTCGGCCAGTCCGCCGGTACCCGAGACTGGCCCCCGCCTCATCACGGATGACGACCTCGTGCTCGGGCAGGATCCGGCCGCAGTTGACGACCTCTCTGATCTCCCGGGCATCCGGTTCGGCCAGTACGGCGACACCCTCGTCGGAGAGGGCGTCGGCGTCCACACGCTCGGCGAGCACTCCACCCCCGACCGGAGAAAACGCCACCGCCAAGGACGATTCCGCCAGCCCGTAGCAGGGAAGGAATGCACGAGGGTCGAACCCGGCGGGTTTCAAGCTTTGGGCGAAGCGCTCCAACGAACCAAGTCGAATCATCTCGGCCCCTACACCGGCGATCCGCCAAGTGCTCAGATCCAACTCCGCTAGGTCGTCGGCGCGGAGGCGCTGGTCGCAGAGTTGGAATGCGATCGGCGGCCCGAAGGCGATCGTCGCCCGGTTACGGCTGATGAGCTTCAACCATTGCACGGGCCTCACCGCAAAGTCCCGTGTTCGGAGATAATCCACTGAGACCTGCGAGACCATCGGACCCAGCAAGAAGCCCACGAGACCCATGTCGTGGTAGAAGGGCAACCACGACACACATCGATCACCGGGTCTCACCCCCAAACCCTGTCGGACGATGCCACGGAGGTTGCTCATGACCGTCGACTCGGTAATGATGACGCCCCGCGGGAACCGCGTACTGCCCGAAGTGAACTGCAGGTATGCGATTTCGTCCGGCTCCGTGGCATGAAGCTCAATGTCGGCTTCGGGTAACGCCGCGAGATCGCCGAACGACCTCGGGGCCAGCCCGGGCAGGCCCTCGGAAGCTTCTTCCAGGAACGGCAGCAACTCGGTCGGAGCGAGGGCCAGAGCGGGTCTAATGCCGACCAGAAGCCGACGCAACTGCTCAACATACGCCGCGTGACCGCCGAGATTCAAAGAGATCGGGAGGGCCACCGGAATGAGTCCTGCGTACTGGCAGGCGAAGAACAGGACCGCGAACTCCGGGTCGGTCTCGGCGACAGCCGCGATACGGTCCCCACGCGAAAGACCTGTTCCCAGGAGCCTGCGAGCGAGCGACCTGGCACGACGCCGGAGGGCGCTATACGGCATCGCCTCCCTCAGGCGGCCCCTGGAGTCGTAAAAGTCGAATCCGGTTGCACCCGAAGCAGCGTAGTCCAAGGCCTCGGCCAGGGTAGCAAAATCGGCCAGCCGATGCGGAAGATCGTGATTAGAAGGGTTGGAAACGATGTTCAACTAAGAGTCCTTTTCGCCTGCTGCCTGTCCGATGTGAGCAGTACCTTGCCGGCGGGAGAACACGAGCCCACGGGGCTCAGAGTTGCTCCGACGCGGCCGCGACGGTTCGCCCATCCGTACAAAAGCCAGGGCCTACGGAAAAAGGTTCCACACACCGCGCCCTCCACACTTCCCGTTCACGTGCTTGTGAGCGCGTGTGAAGATACCTAAGATCCTCTTTTCTCGTAAGGATTGAAAGGCTTTTATGGCGATCCGCAACATTCCCCGAAACCACTGAACGGACGAGGCCTGCAACCAATGGAAGGGGTGGAACGCGCCCGAGAGAGCGTGGTCGTACGCCCCGTTCTCACGCGGCGTGACCTTTCGGCTTTTATCAATGTGCCTCACCACGTGTACCAAGACGATCCGGCTTGGATTCCACCTCTGCGACTGGAGCGCAGGCTGCACCTTTCGCCGCGGCACAACGCTTATTTCCAGCACGCTTACTGGCGAGGGTGGGTGGCCTCTCGGGATCGGCAGCCCGTAGGGCGCATCAGTGCCCAGATAGACGAACTCGAACGCCAGCACCACGGCGCGGATCGAGGTCAGTTCGGTTTTCTTGATGCCACTGACGATCGGTCTGTTTTTGCGGCCCTATTCAACGCCGCCGAAGAATGGTTGCTTGCAGAAGGTGCGCACCGAATCCGGGGACCCTTCAACTTCTCCATCAATCAAGAATGCGGACTTCTGGTGGATGGGTTCGAGCACCCACCGATGGTCATGATGGGCCATGGCCGCCCCTATTACGAGGCTCACCTTCGGCATCTGGGCTACGCGCCCGCGAAGGATCTGCTCGCACTGTGGATCGAATCCGATTTCGAGCACCCGCCAGTGATGCAGTCGCTCCTTAAGCGCTACGCCCGCCGCATCCGAGTCCGTCCCATGAACGGGGGCGACGTGGGCGAGGAGTTCGAGCTCCTGCGCACGATCTTCAACGACGCATGGGCGAATAATTGGGGCTTCGTGCCCTTCACGGAGGCCGAGTTCAGCGAAATCGGCAAACAGCTTCGCATGCTCGTGAGCGACGACTTGGTACAGATCGCTGACGTCGACGGGGTCGCTGCCGCCTTCATGATCTGTCTGCCGAACTTGAACGAGGCGATTCGTGATCTCGATGGCCGGCTGTTTCCCTTCGGTTGGGCCAAGGCACTATGGCGGTTACGGCGGCGGCGAGTTAGGACCGGGCGAATCGCGCTGATGGGCGTGCGGCGGCAATACCACGACTCCCCACTCGGTGCAGCCCTCGCCATGTCGGTGATCGGCGCGACGCAGGCCCCGACCCTGCGTCAGGGGATAGAGGGTGCCGAGTTGTCCTGGATTCTGGAAGACAATGGGGGGTTGCTCAACATCCTCGAGACGCTCGGTGCCCGGCCATACAAGCGCTATCGTATCTTCGAGAAGACTCTGCCGGCCACCTCCGCGTCCGACGGTTGACGGTCATCCACGAGCCAAGATGCCGAATCCGAAGGCGCCGACCAGAACCGATGGGCACCGCATCGCCGTGCTCTGTAACCCCCGCGGCGGGCGGATCCGCAGGGAGTTGGATGCAGTGCGCGAACTCGGGAGGGACCTGGGGGGAGAGCTGTACCGGGAGGCGGACGACCGCCGGGGAATCGCAGAGGCCCTGAGTGATCTGACGGCGATGGGGGCCGGGACACTATGCATCGTAGGCGGCGACGGGACGGTGCACGGGGCCTTGACCGCGCTCCATGCGGCGAGGCCCGAGGAGCCCTGGCCCATAATCGCTCCGGTCCCCGGAGGATCGACCAACATGACGACCCAGGATCTGGGTGCGGGTGGCTCGCTCATGGACCGTCTGCTCGCGATCCGGACCTGGCGCGACGGAAGAGACGAGCGGGGACCGGGGGCCGATGGGGCCCTAGTGACGCGGCCGATCTTGTGCGTGGAGCATCCTAAGAGCGAGGCTCTCTGCGGCATGTTCTTCGGGGCCGGGGCCGTCGCTGACGGTGTGCGGTTCTTCGACCAGCGCCTCCGGGGTCTTCAACTGGGGGATCGAAATACTTCGGGTCTCTCCATCGCCCGTGTGCTGTTTTCTCTGGCCGTCCGGGGGACCCGGGGCGAGTCCGTCGGGTGCAGCGTGAGGAGTGCCGTGGACGGGCGCGCGCCCACCGACTACCTCTGCATATTCTGCTTGGCAAGCACGCTTCACCGCCTGATACTCGGCACCCGTCCCCATTGGGGCGAAGAGGACGGGCCCGTCCACTTCACCCTGGTGGAAAAGGGTGCCCGTGCCTTCTGGCGGAGCCTGCCTCGCATCGCGAGGGGCAGACCCGGCGCGAAGCTGACGCCCGAACGCGGTTACCTCAGCCACAATGCGAACGCAGTCGAGTTGACCTTCGATGGTCCATTCGTTGTGGACGGGGAGGTCTATCACGCACGCGCTGCCGACGGCCCTTTCCGGATCACGGCGCCGCGGACTGTGACCTGGCTGGTCCCCTAGGGGCCTGTTGCCCCGATACACCGTCCTTGAGACCTTTGCAGCCTGAACACGGACGACACACCCAACTGGCGGGGGAAATGGCTTCTACACGGCGGCACGCCCATCGACAAGCCATCGTGATCGGAAGCGGCTTCGGCGGCGCAATGGCGGCGCGGAAGCTGGTCGACTCGGGAGCCGACGTCCTCATGCTCGAGCGGGGGCCGTTCGTGGAGCGGGGACCGCACAATTGGGAGCCCGAAGGTACCGTCATGCGGACGCCATACTACATGGAGGGTCCGCACTACAAGGCCGACACGGACCGCGGGACCAGCGAGGCCGGTGCGTGCTCCTGTGTGGGAGGGGCCTCGGTGTTCTACGGTGGGGTGTCACTGCGCTTCCGGGAAGCAGACTTCTTGCCTGACCCTGAGATCGTAGGGGATTCCGGTGCCCGCTGGCCGTTCGCCTACAACGAACTCGAACCGTACTACGGGGAGGCAGAGAGGATTCTCGATGTCGCCGGGCGGGCGGGGGAGGATCCTACGGAGCCTCCACGGACCTCGGGGTACCCCTGCCCTCCGAGTCGACTCTCGGAGGTGTCCAGGATAATCGCCCGGGCAGCCGAAGCCCGAGGCCTGCACCCATTTCGGCTCCCCCTCGCGATCAATTACAAGAACAGTGGGTCGGCGCCCGCATGCATCGAATGCGCTACCTGTGACACCTTCGCCTGTAAGATCGAGGCGAAGAACGATATCGCCGTACGCGTGCTCAGCGATCTAGTAGCGCGTGGCCTCGAGCTGCGAGCCAACACGGCCGTCACCGGCCTGCATGTGGAGGGGCGAACGGTCACGGGCGTCAGGTGTGTGGACCGAACCACCGGCGACACGGAAGTTCTGACCGCCGACCGGATCATTCTGGCCGCGGGGGCATTGGGCTCCGCACACCTTCTTCTGGCCTCCCGCCTAGCTGAGTCGAACCCCGCGGGGGACGCCGTCGGTCGATATCTGACGCGCCACTGCAGCGCGATCGTGTTCGGCGCCTACCGGTGGCTACCCAAGCACGAAGGCCGTTTCCACAAGCAGATCGGGATCAACGACTACTATCTGGGGGATCCGGGTGGGGATGGGCCAAAAGGCCCTCTCGGCAACATCCAGCAGACCCAGACACCTTCGAGTGGGACGGTACGCGGTGAACTCAACTGGTTCCTCGGCTCGCTGGTGGCGCCCATGGCTCGACGAATCACGGGCCTTCTCGTCATCGCTGAAGATCGGCCGCAACATCGGAATCGCGTGGTCCTCGACCTCACCGAAGCCGATGAGTTTGGCCTGCCTCGGCTCAGGATCGAGCACCGATACGACTCCCGCGACTTCGAGGCGCGCCGATTCCTGGCGGATCGGGCGAAGCGAGTGCACCGGGCGGCCGGTTCGCTCGTGGGTTACACGCATGTAATCGACACCTTCTCGCACGCGTTAGGAACCGTGCGCATGGGTGATGATCCCGACAACGCACCGGTGGACCGATACGGACGCTTCCGGGGAGTGGACAACCTGTACGTTACGGACGGAAGCACGCTGCCGACCTCGGGGGCGGTGAACCCCAGCCTCACGATCTCCGCCAACGCGTTGCGAATCGGTCACGTCATTGCCGAAGATCTCCGCAGAGAGGGCATTACGCGATGACGCCGCGCCCTTCGTCGATCGGGCTCGTCTTTCTGGGCTGCGGCAAGGCGACTCGCATGCACAGCCGGACGCTGGCCCGGTTGGCCCCCGAGGTGCGGCTCCACTTCGCGAGCCGGGACCTGGACAAGGCGCGCCGCTACTCCAACGAGCACGGGGGTGCCGGGACCTATGACTCATACGAGTCCGCGATCGAGGCCGCCGCCGCCCAGGTCGTCCTGGTAGCGACCCCACCCCCGCTTCATCTCGATCTGACGCTGGCGGCGTTGGGCGCCGACAAGGACGTGATCGTCGAGAAGCCGGCGTTCCTCCACCCTGAGGACTTCGGCCGGGTGCGAGAGGCGATGGCTCGCTCGGGCCGGCGCGTCTTCGTCGCCGAGAACTACTTCTACAAGCCGCTCCGACGCCGGTTGCTCAGCATCCTGGAAGAGGGCATCATCGGCGATCCCCTCTTCCTCCACGTAAACGCGGTCAAGCGCCAACGGCCCGACGACTGGCGGGCAAGTGCCGCGGCCTCGGGCGGAGGCGGCCTATTCGAGGGCGGCATCCACTGGATCAACCTGATGGCCAATCTCGGGATGGACGTGCGAACGGTGAGCGGCCACCGGGCCGGAGAACCGAATAGGAAGGGCAACGATACGCGAGAGACGGAAGAGAGCATTCACGTGGTGCTCGACTTCACCAATGGCGCCGTGGGCACGCTCTCCTACTCGTGGGAGGTGCCCTCACCGCTTCAGGGGATTCGCATCTCGAAACTCTACGGTCGCGAAGGGTCCGCGACCTTCGAATCCAATGGCATCTTCGTCTTCGCTTCGGGCAGCCGGACTCGGCTGAGCTTTCCCGGGTTTAGGGACCTTGCGGGCTACCGCGCTATGTTTACCGACTTTCTCGCGGCGATCCGTACGGGGAACGATCCCCTGATGACACTCGACATTGCGGAGCGGGACGTCCGGCTGGTCCGAGACATCTACCGCTCCATGGGACTGAAAGACGCATGACGGGACTTCTGTTGGCACTTGGGACCGGCCTGGCGGCCGGGTTGCACAGCGCGACGTGGGGCATGTACAAGGACGCTCCGCACGAGGGATTCAAGTGGAGCACCTACCTTCGCAGCCCGGCCCTTGCGGCAACGATCGCCGTCGCGATCGTTGCCGTCACCGACTTCGACCCGACGAGCCCGGCCGGTATCGTCCTCCTGTTCGGTGTCACTTACGGGCTCGAGCGGGCCCTCTTGGAGATCTACAAGTCCTTCCTGAGGGTGGAGGACCAGTCCAAGTACACGATCCCCATGCAGTTCGCGATCCGCGGGAAGGTCGTCGAAAGCTCGGCGCTGCGCTGGTCGGCGTGTGCGCTGTACGTCTGGACGGAGCTTCTGGTCCTGTTCGCCGTCTATTGGCTCCAGCGGAGTGGGCCCCCGATGCACCCCCTTCTCATCGTGTTCCTCGTTGGAAGCGCCGGGGGATGGATCTCGGCGATCGGTGGTGCGTGGAAGGATGCCCCGGTAGAGGGCTTCCTCATCTTCAAGTTCTTCCGGAGCCCGGGCATCGCCTTCGCGTACGGCATCTTGGTCGGCTCCTTGACGACGAGCTACGTCTTGATCTTCATTGCCTCGATCGGGTTCACCGTGGCCACGATCGAGACCTACAAGACCTTCTTCTTCCCCCACAGGCCCCGGGGGAAGTTCATGGGCAAGGCACCGCTGTTTCCGGAGTTCCTCGATACGCGAAGCCGATTCGTACCCCTCTACGTTTTGATCTGGCTGGGAGTCCTGATCTCTGCTGTGCTAGCGCTTGTCGGTCCCCGAGAAGGACTGCTTTTCTAGGGGTCTCCCAAGTCCGCCCTACACACCGCTTTCTGCGGAACCGACTCCGACTGGGGGGTGTTCAATGGCAGGACACCAACCCTGGAGTCGAATTCCTCGCAGCAGGAGCAGCTCACAATCGCCCGCAACCCTCATGATCTGCACGCCGGCAGATGGCTTGCCGCAACCGGCCTCCTCGCGGCAGCACTGACCGCTCCCGCCCCCGCCGTGTATGCGAGTGTACCCGCGCAAATGCCCGCGTGTGAGGACTCCGCGGCACGTAGCATCGACCTTACCTATGCACGCTGGGTCCGCCTCCTGGCCAAGCGGAGCGAGATCGGCGAGCGCGACTTTACCCGACAGGCAGAGGAACTCGTAGGGGAGATGTTCTCCCTGGACGCCATGAGCGCCAGGATTCTCGGGAGCCGTTGGCAACGCCTGGACGAGGGACGGAGAAACCAGTTCAAGAAAGCCCTTGCCCGGTCGTTACGCTTCACCGTTGTCGAGTATTTCGATGAGTCGGACGTGATTCCCGCGCTGCGTCCCGCCGCCGAAGAAATGACGGTAGAGGGTGACCTCGTGAAGGCGCGATACTGGCTCGTCAAGCCGGACTGGAGCGACTGGTTCACATTCCGGCTTGCCGACGACGGCTCTGGAGCATGCGGCATCGTCGATATCCGCAGGGGAGACCGCAGCCTGCTGGGGCACTTGAAGGGGCAAGTGGAGAAGCCCCTCCAGGACTACTCGTTTCCCTACATGATCGCCCAACTCGGGCGCTACGGGGCCGTCGTTCTCGCCGACTTCGAGAACGATACGGAGGGTGAGCTGCCGAAGGGGTGGACGTGGCGGGGGTCCGACAACGACAAGAACAAACCCTATCGGATCAAGGTTGAAGACGGGAACCGGTACCTCGAAGCCACCGACGAGGGCGAGTCGGTCATTCTCGGAAAGGAGATCAAGTGGAATCTCAACGAGTTTCCCTACATTTCATTCCGGGTGAGGGTGAACCAGATTCCCGAGGGAGGGGATGAGCGGGACAACAAGAAAGTGGACAGCGCGGCCGGACTCTACATCACGTACCGGAAGAAGTTCTTCGGGAAGATCCCCGAGTCGGCCAAGTACGTGTGGAGTTCGACACTCCCGATCGGTTCGGCGGTACGCAGAGAGGGCATCGGACGGCCATGGCAGATTGTGTTCGGCTCGGGAGAAGAAGGGTTAGGCGAATGGCGCACATACGTGTTCGATCTGCGGCAGGCATATACAGACACTTTCGGGGGCACTGCTCCGTCGAAGTCGATCGGTGTCGGCATCCTCTCGGACGCGAACTCCCTAAAGCTCAAGGCCTACGCCGATTATGATGACATCCAAGCCCTCCGCGAGGCCCCTCCGGGGGTCACGTCGGGCGTCACCGAGATTCTCGCGCCCATAGGCGACGAATGAGATTCACTGGATTCTTGGCCTTCGTCCTCGCGGCGATCCTGGGCGGTCCCTGGCTGGCGAACGGCCTTGCGGGCCAGACCGTCGATACCGTCGTAGTGAGCCTCGCCGATGTTGAGCGGATGGTACTTGACCGTAGCCCCCTACTCGCTCCCGCCGTAGCGGCGCTCGGCCTGTCGAGAGCGCAGGAGACCCGGGTGAGCCGCGCCCGGTTCCTTCCCGAGTTCAACCTGCGGAATACGTGGGGAGTCGCCCCCAAGCTCCGCGGCGAATTCACGGAATTCGGTGTGCTCGTATCTCCGGACACGATGACCGGGCTGTCCGACCTCACTTGGTTTACGCAGGTGGATCTCAACATCGTGCAGCCCCTCTACACATTTGGGAAGATCGGGTCGCAGATGGACGCGGCCAGGTTCCAGGTTGAGGCCTCACAGGCGGAGTTGAGCAAGACCCAAGCCGAGCTCGTCTTACAGGCCCGGAGAATCTACTGGGGTGTCGTCCTCGGAAACGAACTCGCCCGGGTCGTGACGTCCGTCAACGACCGGGTCGTTGAAGCGGAGGAACGGCTGCAGGAGCGATTCGATGAAGGCTCCGCCACACAGAACGACATGTTCAAGTTCCGGATCTTCCAGTATGAAGTCGCCAGCCAATCCCGGGAGGTGGAGGCCGGAAGGGCCAAGGCCCGGGCCGGGCTGAGGGCCGTCTTGAGGATCCCGAAGAATGTACCGTTTCGGGTCGAGGCCGAGGCTCTCGAGCCGGTGGATGTGACTTTGGACAGCCTGGCAACCTACGTCGCAGCCGCCCTCACGGCGCGTCCGGAGGTCAAGCAACTCCAGGCCGGCATCAACGCGCGCAGATCCCTCGTAAGGGCGGCCGAAAAGGCGTCGTGGCCCACGTTGTTCGTGGCGGGTCAGATCAAGTTCAATGCGGCGCCGGGTCGTTTCGATCCGAGAAACCCCTTCGTGCGCAACCCGACCAACTTCTTCCGTCCGGGTATCGTTCTCGGTCTGGACTGGGATCTCAACTTCTTCCAGAACAGTGACAAGACGGCGCTCCAGCGGTACGAGACCGCCAAGCTGGAAGCTCAGGTCTACCCCCTCGAACTCATGATCGAGCAACAGGTACGGGAGGCGTATGTCGACGCCGTGCGGGCACGAGCGGACATGCGTGACGGCCGGAGAGCGCTGAGAGCGAGCGAGAACCTTCTTCGAGCTGAGCTGCAGACGTTCGATATCGGACTCGGGGGCATCGAGGAAGTGATCGATGCGTTCAAGGCAAACGTTGGAATGACCCTGGCCCAGTTCAAGAACATTGCAACGTTGAACTCTCGAATCGCTGAACTCAGCCAGCGTGTCGGTCGGGAGATCAGATGAAGACGGAGAGACGGGCAGCCATGAATATCCCTCGCCCTTCGAGGATCCACGCTTCCGTCATGGTGGCGTTCTTAGCGGCGGTGATGGTCCCGGTCCCGGGTGCGGCCCAGGGCACGCCGGGAGAGGTCGTGAGAGCCCGCAACGAGGCCGCGCAACGGGCCGTCGAGGCCGCCGGAGATTCGATTTCCGACGAGGAGCGGGAGGCGCTGAAGGACATCATCAACGGGGTGATCGATTTTCGGGAACTCTCGCGCCGGGCGCTGGGACGCCACTGGACCGCTCGCACTCCGGAAGAGCAGGATCAGTTCGTAGAGGTCTTCCGGAGCCTCATTCGCAATTCGTCCGTAAAAAAGCTCGAGATCTACGAAGCGGACAGCATCACCTACCAGCCCGCAGAGACCAATGGAGACAGGAGCCGCGTGGTCACGATCGCCTACAAGGGGCGTAGCGAGGTCGAAATCGCGTACCTCATGCACAGGGTCGGAGGCGAATGGAAGGTGTACGACGTCGTCATCGACGATTCCAGTACGCTTCGGACCTACCAGGACTCATTCCAGCGAGAGATCAGCTCCACGTCGTACAAGGCGATGTATGACCGCATGGTGGCCAAGCTCGCAGAGTCCGACGGCCCAGGGGGCTAGGCACCCCATACTCTCAGGCGCTCGTTCACCCGGAACACAAGACAAATGAAGCTTCGATCCCACGTATGCAAATTGATTCCCCGGAGCTACCGGACCATCGTTGTGGTCTCGGTGGTTGCAACCGTGGTCGGCGCACTTTTCACGTCCAAGCTGAAGCTCGAGAGTGATCTCGCCGCACTGTTACCGAGCAGTTTTCCCAGCGTGCAGGCGCTCGACCGTATGCGCGACGAGGTCGGGGGTGGCGTCAGTAAGCTCCGCATCGTTCTGAAGAGCCAGAACTTCCCCGCCCTCCAGCGCTTGGCCGGAGATCTCAAGCCGAGGCTGGACGCAAGCGAGTACGTGCTGTATTCGCAGTACCGAAACGAGGTCGATTTCTATCAGAAGAACGCCCTTCTGTTCTTGAACCCGCTCGAGTTGGACTCTCTCTACGACGCCGTCCAGGGCGCGATCGACGACGAGAAGCAGGCGATCAACCCGTTCATGGTCGACGATCTTTTCGGGCCTCCTCCCGGCGCCGCGAAGTCGGACGACGAGGCGAAGAGTGACCTCGAGGTCTGGGACGAAAAGTATCGCGAAAGCGAGCCCAAGCCGTTTTACACGAACCAGGATAGTACCGTCCTGGTGATGGAGGTCTTCGCCGCCGAGGAGAGCGTCGACATCGACTTCAGCCGCGTCATGCTCTCGGCGGTGCAGGACATC
>BTRA01000035.1:0-24084 GCA_036986155.1 Gemmatimonadota bacterium
CCCCGCGATCTCGTCGTGGCTATATCCCTCCACGTCGTAGAGCACGAATACCTGTCGCGCGCCGTCCGGGAGATTCGCCAGAGCGGCTTCGAGATCCACTCCCAGTCCCGGACTCTGCCGCCGCCCAGTTACGCTCTCGAGCACCCCATCTGCCGAGACTTGTCGCTTCTCCCGGCGCCGAATCGTCTCCCGCCGGCTGAGGATCAGATTCACCGCCAGCCGGTGGATCCACGTGTTGAAGCTCGAATCGCCTCGGAAGGTCGAGAGCTTCTCCCACGCCCGGATGAAGACCTCCTGAGTCAGGTCGTCGGCCAGGTCCTCCCCGGCCATCCGGCGTGCCAGGCCATGGACACGGGCAACACTGCCCCTGTACAAGCGCTCGAAGGCACTCGCATCTCCGCGAACGGCCAGACCTACGTCCTGCCGCTCAAGCGTCATCGCGCTGATGGCCAAATCCGTCAGAGTTCACCGCCGGCTCGGTTCCTCACTGCTAGACCCTTGGACAAGACCACGGCCGCAGAGGTTGGAATACCGGCACCGCCGCTTGGCCATGCCCGGGTTGCGCCTCCCGTCACCGTGGTACACCATTCGATCCTCCCTACGAGAAAAGCCCTCACTGGAGTTCCGATGCCGACTGCGATGCTTCTCTTCCAAGGTCCGCTGGCCCCGATCAATCTCACCGAAATCATAGCCGTGATCATGGGAGTTTCCATCGTTCTCATTCCCGTGATCGGGATTACCGCCCGCTTCGCGCTCAAACCGACTGTGGAGGCGTTCAGTCGCCTTTTCGAGGGCCGGAGAGCCAGCGAAACCATTTCTATTCTCGAGCGACGCATGGCCTTGATGGAAGCCCAAATCGAGTCGATCGAATCGAATGTGAAACGCATGGTCGACGTGACCGACTTTCACCGACAACTCGAGTCGGGCTCGCGCCCACCAACTCCCGACACAGAGGACCAGGGCGAGTACTGAGCGGCGCGAATCGCCGGCTCCCGGTCCGAATACCAAAGCCCCACCGGGTTGCACCCGGCACCGTGCGCTCCGAGATTCGGCGATCCACGCAGCCCCGGAGTACGACGATGTTGGATAATTCCGCCGAGAACCCTGAGATCATCGCCCATCGCGGCTACAGTTCCCGCGCCCCGGAAAACACGTTGGGGGCAATCGAGGCTGCGCTCGATGCCGGAGCTCGGTCTGTCGAGTTCGATCTGCATGTCGCATCGTGCGGTACCCCTGTCCTGTTCCACGACGTCAACCTCGGGAGAACGACGAACGGTGTCGGCCCGGTGAGACGACGCACGTTCGGTCAACTGCAAGCGCTCGACGCGGGAAAATGGTTCAGCGCCGATTTCGAGGGGGAGAAGCTACCATCCCTTGCGCAGGCCCTCGACTGCGTAAGGGGCCGAGTCGACCGCATCTACCCCGAGGTGAAGGGCTACCGTGAGCTGGAAGACCTCGATCGCATGGCCCGTATCGTCATCGACGGGGATATGCTCGACAAAACCACCTTCATCGGCATGGACTGGACGACGCTGGATCGTATCGGCCGCCAGGACGACGCGATTTCCGTGGGCTATATCGTCACGGATCCAGAGCAGTTGCCCGAGGCACTGGAGCGCTGCCAGGCCCGCCCCGGATCGATCATCGACTTCGATCATCGGCTGGTGCTGGACGACCCCGGACTCGCGGACAGAGCACGCTCGCAGGGCATCGACGTGGCAGTGTGGACGGTCGACGACCCCGATGAGGCCAGCGCACTACGGTCGGCGGGGGTTACCCGATTCACGACCAACGAGGTCGAAGTGCTGATGGAATGGAGTCGCGACAGCGCATGATCGCGGCGCCGGAGGCCCACCCGTTCAGCCCGGCGGGTAGGGTTCGAGCGCTGGAGCGTCTCGGCACCGAGACGTTCGACCTGCTCGTAATAGGCGGCGGAATCACCGGGGCCGGCGTCGCACGGAGCGCTGCCCTGCGCGGCTGGTCGGTGGCGTTGGTGGAGAAGTCGGACTTCGCCTCGGGCACGTCGAGCCGATCCTCCAAGATTGTGCACGGCGGGTTGCGCTATCTCGAGTACGGACACTTTCTGCTGGTCCGCGAGGCCGCCCGCGAGCGCGCGGTGCTCAAACGGATCGCGCCACACTTGGTACACCCCCTTCCCTTCCTCTACCCGGTGTTCGACGGCGAAAGCCTGATCAAGGTGAGGGCGGGCTTGAGGGTGTTCGACTTCTTGGCGGACGTGGATGACGACGAGGAGCACAAGAACCTCAAGCCGGACGAGGTGCGAGCCCGGCTTCCCGGCCTTCGAGATCCGCTCAAGGGCGGGGTCGGATATCTGGAATACATCACGGACGACGCCCGCCTCACGATGGAGAACGCTCTCTCCGCCGCCCTACACGGCGCTGCGGTGGCGAATTGGACGAGACTCGTGGAGTTGGGCTTGGAGGATGGGGGTGTGAGGGGCGCCATGGTGGAGGATTGCCTGACCGGAACCCGCGTCGACATCGACGCCCGAATGGTAGTCAACGCCACCGGATCATGGGCCGGCTCCGTCCTGGAGAGCAGCGGGCTCCCCGTCCGGCACCCACTGATCCCGAGTAAGGGCATCCACATCCTGCTTTCGGCCGAACGCTTGCCGATTCGCGGGGCGACGTTCCTGAGGGCCACGAACGGGAAGCGAGGCCTCGCGATGCGGCGCGGCGACTTCGTCTACGTCGGTACCACAGATGACGAGTATTCGGGTTCGCTCGACACGCCCAGAGCCACCCGCTCCGACGTGGGTGAGGTCCTGGGCATGGTACAGGACTGTTTCCCCACCCACGGCCTCGACTACGAGGACGTCCTCGCGACGTGGGCGGGCATCAGGCCGCTGGTGGAGGAACAAGGCAAGACCACCCGGGACACCTCGCGTGAGGACGAGGCGTGGGAGGAGCCGGACGGGCTTATCACGGTCGTCGGAGGAAAGCTCACGACCTACCGCCGAATGGCGATCCGGGTGCTCGAGATCGCGCAAAAGAGCCTGGGCCCGCCACCCTTGGACGTCGGCGGGCTGGACGCGACCGTACCACTCCCAGGGTGGACTCGTGGGGCCGATGATCCCGACAGGGTCGAGAACGAAACCGCCACCGCTTTCCGGGCGCGCGGCGTAGACGACTCGACGGCTACGAGGGTCGCGTGGCTCTACGGGTCACAGGCCGACATGCTGCTGGAGTTCGGCGATGAGGATCCGGATTGGCTCACGCCACTCGGCCCCGGCGTCCCTGCCCTCCGGGGAGAGGTTCGCCTCGCGGTCGACCGGGAGATGGCGATGACGCTCTCCGACTTCATGGACCGCCGTGCCGCGCTCCTACTCTTCTCGGAAGATCATGGACTCGCAGGGGCCGAGAGCGCGGCGGACATCATGGCCCAGCGCCTAGACTGGAGCCCCGATCGGCGGAATGAAGAGCTCGACAGATACAGAGTGCTCGCCCGCGAGCACGGTGTGCCAGAGTCATGACGACTCGTTGACACTCGAGAGCGTTTTCCGCTACCATCGAGGGGGAGTTGAAAGTCATTCTCAACTCATAAGGTAGAGGCCTGTATGCCGGTCATTTCCCTCGACGACATTCACAAGAGTTTCTGGCCCGGACCGGTAGAGGCCGTAAAGGGCGTGACGCTCGATGTCGAGCAGGGTGAGATTCTCACCCTGCTCGGCCCGAGCGGCTGTGGAAAGACCACGGTGTTGCGGCTCGTAGCGGGATTCGAGGCGCCGGACCAGGGCATCATCAGCGTCAACGGGCACTCGGTCGCCGGCAACGGCGCGTGGCGTCCGCCAGAGGACCGCGGGGTCGGGATGGTCTTTCAGGACTACGCCCTCTTTCCGCACCTCACCGTAGGCGAGAACGTCATGTTCGGCCTACATGGAGAGACCCAGCAAACACGGCGAGACCGGGCCATCGAGGTCCTCGACACACTCGACCTTCCCCACCATTTCGAGCGGTATCCCCACGAACTTTCGGGGGGGCAGCAACAACGCGTTGCGCTCGCCCGCGCCATTGCTCCCGAGCCCGTGGTAGTGCTGATGGACGAACCCTTCAGCAATCTAGACGCGCACCTGCGCGACACGGTGCGCGACGAAGTGGTGAGCATCCTGCGCGATGCCGGCGTCACGTGTGTGATGGTCAGCCACGACCAGCGAGACGCCTTGGCCATCTCGGACCGAGTGGCGGTCATGAACCATGGCAAACTCGAGCAGGTCGGTACGCCCGAGGAGATCTACAAGCATCCCGACTCCGTCTTCGTGGCCACCTTCGTGGGGAGGGCCAACCTGCTGAGGGGCCTGATTCAGGGCTCACGCGGCTGCGTGCTCACGGACTTCGGGTCGTTTTGTAGCGTGGATCGCTCCGGACTCCCCGAGGGTGCGCCCGTCATGGTGGCGGTCCGCCCAGAGGGCTTCGAGCCCGTGGAGCATGGAACGCTACACGGCACGATAACGGCGACGTCGTACACGGGAAGCAACATCGAGGCCATCGTGGATGTGCCCACGACCGCCGGTGGCGTAAGGAAACTCACGGTGCACCTGCCCAGCAACAGGACGTATCCCGTGGGCAGCGACGTGGCGTTGGCGCTGGCCGCCGACTACGCGTCGGTGGTAAGGAATTCGTGCGAACTGCTCGGCTTTTCGGCTATCGGCAACGAGAACGAGAACGTCGCGCCCTCCCCCGCGACGCTTTCCACCCAAACCTCACCCGAGTGAGCTTCGACTAGTCCTTTCACGATCGCCAAGCCGAGACCGGCGCCCTTCCCGCCGGAGCTCCCCCCTCTCCAGAACCGATCGAACAGGTGGGCCCGGACCTCCTCGGGGACGCCCGGGCCGTTATCAGCCACCGAAACGACCACGCGCCCTTCTTCGGCCGCCGCACGCAGCGTGATCTCGCCGCCGGCGGGCGTGAACTGGATTGCGTTGCCGATGAGGTTCGCAAGGACTTGGAGGATGCGCTCCCGATCCACCATCACGCGCGGCATACCATCGTCTCCGCCCATACGGACAACGACCCCGGCTTGACCAGCCAGATGACTCGAGAGAGCCACCGCCTCCTGGAGCAAATCGCCCACGGGCTCCGAGGCCGGCTCGACCTTGAGGCGCCCCGCATCCAGTCGCGCAATGTCGAGCAAATCGTCGATCAGGCGGCTCATTCGGTCGGCGGAGCGGCGGATGATGTCGAGGTGCTCGGCGCGACGCTCTTCGGTCAGAGGGATGTCCTGGATGAGTTCGGCGGCAGCAGCGACGGTGCCCACCGGATTCCTCAGGTCGTGCGATACCACGGCGATCATGTCGTCTCGTGCCTGCACCGCGTCACGAAGCGCCGACTCGGTACGGCGGATCTCCGTCATATCGCCGAAGGTCAATACCACGCCACGGACGTCCAGCCCGTCGGTCATGGGAATGGCGGACAACTGCACCGGGAAGGAGGTGCCGTCCTTTCGCCAGAGCACATCGTCCGCGACATGTGAGGGCTTGCCGGACTCGAGCGTGGCCCGCACCGGACAGTCTTCCGCCGGCCGGGCGGTGCCATCGACACGGGTGTGATGGATCAGCTCGTGCACGGGCCGGCCACGCATCTCTCCCACCGAGTACCCCAACAGTCGCTCGCCGGCCAAGTTCAGGAACGTGCACAGGCCCTCCAGATCGATCCCCAGCACGCCGTCGCCGGTGCCGCGGAGGACAGCGCGTACTTCGCGCCGCGCCGTGACGGCTTCGCGGCGGCGCTGTTCCTCTCGGGACGCGAGCCTACGGAGGTTCCGGCCTACCACTACGATCGCCACGCTGGCGAACACTGCCAGCAGGATCGAGAGGACCGTGGTCCATAGTCGGATCGCCTGGTTTCGGTGCTGCTCCGCCTGGGCTGCGAGCGCCTCGGCGATGACCTTGACTTCGAGAGACCGCGTGGCTTCGCGGATGCTTTCGAAGAACTCCCGACTCCGATCGAGGTTTTCAACGAAATCGGAGGGAGCCACCGCGTTTATCTCGCCCTCCATCAAAGGGCTGAGGAGGATATGCCAGCTCCGGGCGAGAGGGCCGAGGTCCAGGCTCAAATCCTTCTGAAACTCCAGGGCGAAGGTCCTGCGTCGGTCCTGGCGATCGGTCACCGAGGGACCGACGTGGGCCAGGAGCGAGTCCGCGCGAGCCCGCAACGCACCGAACAGAGAGTCCTCCCGCGCCATGGCTTGGGCGTACTCCACGCGATACTTGCGATCGCCGGTCGCGACGAACTGTTCAACGAGGGCCATCTGCCGGTTCTGCTTGGACACGAGTTCCGCAAGCAGAAGTTGGATCGGCGCAAGGTCGCGCTGGACCCGGTCCTCCAGCGCCACTCTTCGCTGTTCGATCTTCAGCGGCACGATGGCGAGCGTTACGAGCGCGAGCAATACGAAGGAAATCGGCAGTAGAACGGACCAGCCGACGCCCTGTTTGGGGGCGCTGCGCGCGCTCGGGGCCGTGCGCCCCCTTGCCGATGCTGCCATGTTGCTCCTCGCGGGAGAGCGAGTCACCCGTGCGGTACCAGTACTCCTACACGGCAATGACGCCTACAGGATCCACATGCCCTCGATCTTGATGACCGGATACCCGGGCTTTCTGGGCAGCAGCCTGCTTCCTCGAGTCCTGTCCCGGCGGCACGATGCCACCGCGGTCTGCCTAGTGCAAAGTAAGTTCACCGACCTTGCCGCCGAGCACCGCTCGGCCCTCGTGACCCGAGACAGTTCGCTGGCAGGTCGCATCCATCTGGTCGAGGGCGATATCACCTCACCCACTCTGGTCCATGGCGGAGCCACACTCCCTGGGGACATCGACGAGATCTACCACTTGGCCGCGGTTTACGACCTCAGCGTCTCCGCAGCTCTGGCTCGCAGCGTGAACGTGGACGGCACCCGTCACGTCCTCGATTTCGCAAAAGAATGCGCGTCGCTCAACCGCATGCACTACGTCAGCACGTGTTACGTAAGCGGGCGCCACCCGGGCGTATTCGGTGAAGAAGATCTACACGTCGGCCAGTCGTTCAACAACCACTACGAAGAGACGAAGTACCGGGCCGAGGCGGAGGTTCAGCAGGCCATGAGTGACGGGCTGCCAACCACCATCTATCGGCCCGCCGTGGTCGTGGGTGAGAGCACCACCGGTGAAACGCAGAAGTACGACGGACCCTACTTCTTCCTTCGACTGATCATGAGGCAACGTCACGTCGCGCTCGTGCCGGTGGTGGGAAATACGCGGCGGGCGCACCTGAACCTCGTGCCTCGCGACTTCGTCACCGACGCTATCGCGTACTTGAGCGGCCTGGCGAAGTCCGAGAACCGCGTCTACCAACTCGCGGACCCCGACCCGCCCACGGTCCACGAGGTCGCAGATGCATTCGCCACAGCGGTGGGTTGCCGCCTCATCAGCGTACGACTCCCTCGCACGGTCGCACGCTGGAGCACGCGGCACGTACCCGGCGTCTACCGCCTCACGGGCGTTCCGGCCGAAGCGATCGACTACTTCGCCCACCCCACCACGTACGACACGTCCAACACGACCGCCGACCTCGAGGAAAGCGGGATCGCGGTGCCGCGCTTTGTGGATTATGCGGACACCCTCGTCCGTTTCGTGGAGGCGCATCCGGAGGTCGGCTCCAAGGCCATGGCCTGACGTGGGACTACCCGGTCAATCAGCCGGCAAAGTGCGAAGGACCCGCCGTTCCACGAGGTCCGCCAGCTCGGAGGCGAGATCGGCCCTGTCGATGTCCAGCACAGGCACGTCGGCCTCCAGCTCCGCCGCATTCGTCACGATCGCCAAGTAGTGCGCGGCGTCCTCGGACCCGCGCTGGTACAACGGATCCGGGTGGGCCTCCGGCCGGTGTACCTCGATCTTTGGCACCGCAGCGGACTTGTAGCCCTCCGCGACCACGATGTCGGCCTCGGAGAGATAGCGAGTCACGAGTTCGGCGAGGGATAGCTCGTCGCGGGGTCCCCACTCTCCCATCAGCGCGAAGTTCGAAGGCCCGGCGAGCATCACGCGCTCTGCCCCACCCTCTGAGCTGAAGCGCCACGAATCCGTCCCCGGATGGTCGAGGTCGAAGCCATGGCCGTGCTTCACGACCATGACACGTTTGTCTCGGCGTCGGAGTTCGGCCACCAGGGCCACCGCGACGGTCGTCTTTCCAGAGTTCTTGAGCCCCACCACCGTGACGATCGGCGGGCCTCCCGTAGGCGTGCCCACTATGCAGACCGCGGCCCGGAGACCTGCGAACGGGCAGAAAGAAGTGCCTCCGCCCTCCGCGAGTCCTCGGGTGTATTCACGCTCATCAGCAGCGCCTCGGGCTCAGCCGGCTCGATGATCCCGGCCACGTCGATGGCGCGCACGGACACCACTTCCAAGAGCGCCTTCAACGAACGGTCCGGCATGGTGAGGCGCGGTTCAGCCACGCCCAAGCAGGACGACGGATAGAACGCGCAGAGCTGCTCGGGTCCCCGGGGTCCCAGAGGAGCGACGACCTCGTCGCCGTCCGCGTGCCGCAGCAACGCTCGCACGAGCGCCGCGTCCACCAACGGCATGTCGCACGCGAGGGCGAAGACGCCATCGAGGCCGCCGCCCGTCGCAGCCCGGAGCGCCGAGACCAACCCAGCGAGCGGTCCGCCATCGGGAACGGCGTCCACGAGGTGCCTGAGTCCCAGCGATTCCGCCACGGCTGGGTCGCCACCCACGACCACGACATCCTCGACATCCTCCACGAGGGCGCGGCGCGCCCATTCGATCAGGGCTAGACCACCGACCTCGGCAGGCGCCTTGGGCCTTCCGAAGCGTTGGCTCCCTCCTCCGGCGATGATCGCGCCAAGGACACGGATAGGATCCGCCACCTCTAGACGCGCGCCTGCTGCTCGGCGACTCTGAACTCACCCGAGTAGACGTTGAACCGCTCGTCTCGGGTGAACCCGATGAGTGTCATGTTGAAGCGTTTGGCCATGTCGACCGCGAGCGAGGAGGGCGCGCCGACAGCCACGACGGTCGAAATCCCGGCGGAGAGAGCCTTCTGCATGATCTCGAACGACGACCGGCTGCTCACGCCGAGGATGCCTGCGCTCAACGGCAATCGTCCCGCGAGCAGTTCGTGGCCGACCACTTTGTCCACGGCGTTGTGGCGGCCGATGTCCTCCTTGAGCGTCCGAATCTGCCCATCGGCGTCGAACAGCCCCGCGGCGTGGATACCGCCGGTGCGCTCGAACAGCCCCTGCCCTTCTCTGAGGCGCTCTGGAATCGCGTGGAGAACGCCCGGCTCGATGCGGAGGTCCCCCTCCGGCAAGGGGGCGCATGTGACCTCCACGGCCTCGAGCGATGCCTTGCCGCACACACCGCAACTCGAGGTCATGTAGAAGTTGCGGTTCAGCTTGGCGGGGTCGAACCTGGCCTCAGGCCTGAGCCGGACCACCACGATGTTGTACGTCTGCGGCTCGTCGCCCTGGCAGTACGTAATCTCATGGATGTCTCCAGCGCCCGAGATGAGACCCTCGCCGTAGAGAAACCCCGCAGCGAGCTCGAAGTCGTCCACCGGGGTTCGCATCGTCACCGAGATCGCATGCAGACGCCGGTCATCCGCGAGCTCTATTCTGATCTCGAGCGGCTCCTCCACCGCCACGACGTCGCGCTTGGAGTGGCCAGCCCCCTGCTTGAATAGAGATACGCGCACCTGCGCGACGCCCTTTCGGGGAGAGATCATGCCGGGCCCGCGCTCGGGCGGTGTGAATCTGCCATACAGGAAGCTCCCCCGGTGCCCCGCTCAGCGTCAAGTGGCCGAGAAGTAGGGCTCGATCGCTTTGGTCCTCAGTGGCGGCGGCTGGCGTGATCGGCACGCCACCCGTCAGGGCACCGGCCGTACAGACTTGTGAGCGGTGTCGTCGAGCGCTATATGCCAATTGGCAGTCTTGCCACCTGCCGCCGAAAATGCCGGATAGGGACCGGCTCCTGCCGGGCATTCGAAGGACGACGACCGACCAGACATGACCGAACCCATACCCAAGAGCCTCGGTGTACCCTCGATAGAGACCGCCACGGGACCACCAACGACCCAATCCGATGGGCAGATCCGGTGGTTCGCGGACGTTGACATGCGGCACACGGGATCAGTGGGTGGCAAAGCGGCCTCCCTGGGCGAGATGTACGGCCACCTCGTAGGCCGCGGGGTCCGCATCCCCAATGGATTCGCCACGACGGCCGACACCTACCGGGACTTCCTGTCGGCTCCGGTCGAGCCGGGCGTGTGGGACGGGGTCGAGGCCGAGGACCACCTCGCCGGCCTCCGCGCCAAGGCGGCCCGCGCCACCACCTTGATCGAGGCGATCCACCTACTGGTCGACGACGCGCCCGCCGACGATCACTTCGAGATGCACACCCGCACCGCGCTCTGCCGGGCGTTCGTGCGTGCCACACCGATTCCCGATGCGATCATCGCGAGTCTCGATGCGGGTTACAACGCCCTTTGCTCCGAGTATGGGAGCACGGTGGACGTGGCCGTCCGCTCGTCGGCTACGGGCGAGGACTCCGCCATAGCCTCGTTCGCCGGGCAGTACGACTCCTACCTCAACATCCGTGGCATCGACGCCGTGGTACAGGCGTGGAAGGCGTGCGTGACGAGCGCCTTTACGGAAAGGGCTGTCAGTTACCAACTCTCGAACGGGATGGACCCTCTCGAAGGAGCCCTGTCGGTGATCGTGATGAAGATGGTCCGCTCCGATATCGCCACCTCCGGCGTGATGTTCACCATCGACCCCGACTCGGGGAATCCGAACGTGCTCCATGTGAGTTCGTCGTACGGCCTCGGCGAGATGGTCGTCCAGGGCAACGTCTCCCCGGACATCTTCTTGCTCTGGAAGGACGGGCTGCGCCGGAACCGGCCTGCACTCGTGCAGCGGCTCATGGGAGCCAAGGACGTCAAGCTCGCGTATTCGATGCAGGGTGGCACGAGCACCGAAAGCGTCGACGTAGCCGCCAGCCGAAGAAGGCAATGGTCCCTAACCAACGAGGAGGTCCACGAACTCGGCCGCATGGCCTTGGTCATCGAGGACCACTACGACATGTCCATGGACATCGAGTGGGCCAAGGACGGATACAGCGGGGAACTCTTCATCGTGCAGGCCCGCCCCGAAACCGTCCATTCGGTGAACGGGGGAGCTGGCGTGCTCGAGAACTTCTCCATGGACCAAGAGCTGCTGGTATCACTGAAGGCGGACGGAAAGCTGCTGGTGTCCGGCCAGTCGGTCGGCACGCGCATCGGGTCCGGCAAGGTGCGCGTCTACCAAAGCTACGAAGAAGCGATCGTACGAAAGCGTGCACTCCGGAACTTGCTCCGTTCCGGCACGCCCCTCGAGGAGGTGCCCCCGGAAGGCCGTGTGTTCGACCCGGGCGACGTGCTCGTCACCAGGATGACGACGCCCGATTGGGAGCCCATGATGAAGGAGGCCTCCCTCATCATCACAGAGCGTGGGGGCCGCACCTCGCACGCGGCCATCGTGGCTCGGGAGTTCGGCATTCCTGCCATCGTGGGTTGCGACCATGCGACCAGCCTCCTCAAGCCATTGACGGAGGTCACGGGCACGTGCGCGGAGGGTGACACCGGCATGGTCTTCGAAGGAGTGCACCCGTTCGAGGTCGAGCGCATCGTGTTCGACGAAGTCGAAGAACTCCGCACCCAGGTCAAGCTCAACGTCGGCTTCCCCGACAAGGCCCTCGCCGACGCCATGCTGCCCAGCGACGGAGTGGGATTGGCCCGGTTGGAGTTCATCCTCACGGCCCAGGTGGGCGTCCACCCCCTCGCACTGCTCTACTACGAGGAGCTCAGGCAGTTTACCGACACGGGGGAGCTGGCGGCCGAGCTGGGGCCGTTTGCGGAGCAACTCCGGCAGGAGGATACCCACGAGCTCATGACGCTGGTGGATGCGATCGAACGGCGCACGCCGAGCTACGCGGACCGTCGGCAGTTCTTCGTGGACCAGGTGCAGCACGGCGTGGCGCTGATCTGCGCCGCGTTCTACCCACGCCCGGTCCTGGTCAGGCTCTCCGACCTCAAGTCCAACGAGTACCGCGACCTTCTGGGCGGACGACTGTTCGAACCGAAGGAAGAGAATCCCATGATCGCCTGGAGGGGCGCGTCCAGGTACATCGATCCTACGTTCCTGCCCGCGTTCGACATGGAATGCGATGCGTTGCGCGCCGTGCGCCAGCGCAACGGCCTCGACAACCTCCAGGTCATGGTCCCGTTTTGCCGATCGCCCGAGGAAGGCCGGGCGGTGGTCGAACTCCTGGACCAGCGTGGCCTGTCCCCGCAAGCCGGCGTGCCCCTGTTCCTGATGGTCGAGCTTCCCTCGAACGTGATCGAGGCCGAGCGATTCATCGACGAGATGGGCCTCACCGGAGGATCGATTGGCTCAAACGACCTCGTGCAGACCGTGTACGCCGTTTCGCGCGACGACCTCACGCACTACGCGTACCCGGTGGACGCCCGCTCTCCGGCCGTGAAGACGCTGATTCGCCAGGCGGTCCAGGTGTTCGGAAGCCGGGGGTTGGAGATCGGGATTTGCGGCCAAGCACCGTCGGATTTTCCCAACGAGGTTCCGCCATTCCTGGTCGAGTGCGGCATCACCTCGATATCCGTGACGCCGGACACACTCGTCCGCGTGAGGATGGCGGTGGCGCGAGCCGAGAAGGACCTGGGCCCCAGCGAAGGAGCAGCGCCGGGCGTGGCCGGGCACTAACGGTCCCTCGAGACTCAGTTCGGCACGAACGCCACGATGCGAAGCGGCCCTCCGCTTCCTCCCTCGATCTTCATCGGCAGCGCCACTACGAACGATCCCGTGACCGGAAGCTCGCCGAGATTCGCGACGTTCTCGAACCCGGGCACGTTGCCCCCGTACAGGATCACGTGTGTCTCGAAGCCGGTGGACTGCCCGTAATCGATGCTGGGCGTGTCGATCCCAAGCGACGCTATCGAGCGGTTCGCGAGGATCCACCTGGCGGCGTCGGGTTGGATCCCTGGGAAGTGCAGTTCGGGAACGGCTTCGGGCCCCGTCGTCCGGGTGCCGAGGTAGGCCTCCCGATCTGGCCAGCGGTCACCCCAGCCGGTGCGAACCAAAAGGATCGCCCCGTCCGGGATGCGACCATGTTCGCTCTCGAACGCCTCGAGATCCTCCACCGTCACGAGGTAGTCGGGCGTGGCCTTTGCCGAGACGTCCACCACTACGGCCGGCCCGATGAGGCGGCTCAGGGGAATCCGGTCGGTGGGCATCCCATCGCGTGAGAAGTGGTAGGGGGCATCGAGGTGCGTCCCGCCGTGCTCGGCGGTGGAGAAGGTATACGCGCTGTAGAAGTAGCCCGCCTCCGTTTCGCCGTTCGCTTGCTCCTTCAGGCGAAAGGGCTCGGCGGTGGGCCAGTAGATCGTCTCGTCCGAAAATGCGTAGCTCAGGTCCACCCATCGGCCCGCACCGCCGTCGAAGATGGTCGAGAAGTCCGTAGTCCCATCCGGGGCCGGCCCGCACGCCGTCATTACAAGGACGGCGAGCGGTATCCCGGCCCGAACAGTCTTCATGGACCCAATGGTCACGATGCGAGACGAATAGCCGGGACGATCAATCCTCGAGGAGCGGCGGAGGGTCCTTGGCGTCCTTGGACCCCATCGCCACACCCGTTCCGACCCCTATGCCGGCCGCGATGGCCGCGGCGACGCCAACGAAGGGGATGATCGGCACCGCGGCCACGGCTGCGACCACCGTAGTAGCACCCAGACCCGCCGCCACGCTGACGGCCGGTTTCTCGACGACCTTCGTGAAACGAAGTCTTCTGGCAACGAAGGTCCGCGTCTTGGTGTGGCCGACGACCCCGATCGCCGCAGCGACTCCCCAAGTTATCAACCCGAAGATCATGGTTCTCCCGCCTTCCATCTATCCCATAGGCCAGCCGCGTACACCGGATGGCCACGAGTGGTGACTTCGTCCTACACCCTACGAGTTCGGTTGAGCCCCCGTTTCGTTTGGGGCGTTCCCTCCCGGGCCCGGAGACCCACCCACGGGAGTCCGCCGAGCGGCTCCGGAGGTGCGACGGGACCGGGGTGGGCGCACGCCAAGCTTGTACCCGCGCCGAACCTCGCGCGCTCGAACCCCTGGCTAAGATGGGCCATTTGCCGCATTTTTGGGTCAATTCCCTGGGTTTCGGATGTCCTGCCCGGCCCGGGGTAGCCCGAGGGAGAGTACCGAAGCATGCATCCGGGCGAGCATGAGGCCGACACGCGCCCGCCGGCACAGGTCCCGAGTCGAAAACGGTTCCGGGGTATTTTCGGGGGCGGGCTCCACAAACGGCTGCTCCTCTCCTTTCTCCTCCTCTCGCTCGTGCCGCTGTTCGGCATGAACGCCGTCGGATACCTCCGTAGCCGGCGGATCGTCGAGACCCAGGTGGAGCGATACCTCCACGAGATCGCGAATCTCCAGGCCATGCATGTCGCGGAGCACCTGGAACAGCAGCTCGCATATCTCGGAGCGGTGGGCACCGGCAACCGATTCCTGCAGGCGGCCGCCGAGCGGCGCGTTCCCGGCGCCACTCCTCTCATGGGAGAGGTGGCCGATCCCACCGCGGTCTCCAGATACCTCCGGAACCAGCTCGACGACGCGGAAAAGCGATTCGCCGATATGGCCCTCTTCTCGCTCGACGGGACCCTGCTCGGCTCCTCCTCCGGTTACCCAAAACCGTACCGGCGTCCCGGTCCTGCATCCGACCCGGTGACCGTCCTCCGCGAAGAGGGAGATTCCACACCTCCGGTCCTCCGCTACACCGTCCCCGTCATGAGCGCGCAGGGAGAGGCGGTCGCCTACCTGTCTGCTTCGGTGTCCACCTCGAACGTTCAGGCGTTCCTCGGCTTCCCGGGTAACGTAGCGGACAACATCCAGTCCTTCATATTGGACCAAGCCGGACGCCCCGTTTTCATGTCTCGGTTCCATCCTGGATCGTCGTACAACAAGCCGTTGGACAACCCGCTGTTGGGGCTTCCTCCGGGATGGAACGGGCGCTACGTAAACGACGAGGGCATCGAGGTCATCGGGACCGCGCTGTCTCTTCCCGGGTCGCCGTGGGTGTTCCTGACGGAAGTGCCCGCTGCCACGGTTCTGGAGGCCCTCCGGTCGCTTCAGAGACTCTCCATCATCGCAGGCGGCGTCTTCTTCGTCCTCGTGGTGGCTGTCGGGTGGTTTCTAGCCAGCGGGATCGTATCGCCGGTCCGGAGGCTGGTGGATGCCACCGGCCGAATAGCCGCCGGTGACCTGCAGACTCGTGTGCCCGCCGGTGGACGGGACGAGATCGGAGAGATGTCGGTGGCCTTCAACGAGATGGCCCGGGATCTCGCCGAAAACGAGGCGCGCATCCAGGAGCTACACGAGCGGGAGATCGAGCGGGCGGAGCAGCTCGCGACGGTCGGTGAACTCGCCAGCGGGCTCGCCCACGAGATCAAGAACCCGGTGGTCGGCATCTCGAACGGAATGGACCTCGTCCTGAGGCGTGTCGGCCCCGATCCCCACCTGAAGCCCATCGCCGAGGAGATGAAGAGGCAACTGGAACGCATCGAGCAGGCCGTGCGGGATCTGCTTGCCTTCGCCCGCCCGCGCTCTTTGGATCTGGCATCCAACGATGTCAACGAGATCGTCCGTCGCGCCACAACGCTGGTCAAACCCGCGGCTTCCAAGTCCGGGGTGACCGTTCGCGTCGACCTGAATCCCGATTTGCCGAGGCTGAACCTCGATGGGGAGCTCATTAGGCAGGCGGTCGTCAACCTGTTGGTGAACGCGGTCCAGCACTCGGAGCCGGACAGTATGGTGTGGGTAACGACTCGGTACGTGCGAGAGCAGGTGGAAATCGCGGTGAAGGATACCGGCCCGGGGATCGAGAAGGAGGTCTTCCAGCAGCTCTTCAAGCCCTTCTTCACCACGCGCCACAGCGGTACCGGGCTGGGGCTTTCTATCACCCGGAGCATCGTCGAACGGCACCGCGGGTTCCTTTCGGTGGAGACCGATCTAGGCGTGGGCTCGGTGTTCACCATCGTGCTGCCGCAACCGCCCGATGCCGGCGAAGCAGCGGAGAACGGGAAATCATGAGAGCACGGATCGCGGTGTGTGACGATGAGATGCTCATCCGGCTTTGGCTGGAGGAACATCTCGGCGACGCCGGATACGAGGTGGAGACGTTCGAGAAGGCGGGTGAACTGCTTGTGGCTCTCGAAAACGACCCGGTCGACCTGGCCCTTCTGGACCTGCGGCTGCCGGACGGGTCGGGCATCGACTTCCTGCCACGGATCAAGAAAATCGATGCCGAGATCCCCGTCATCATGATGACGGCGTACGGCGACGTAGAGACCGCGGTGCGCGCAGTGCGGGCGGGTGCACATCATTTCCTGGAGAAGCCCATCGAACTGGCGGAACTGCTGCTGCTCATCGAAAAGGCCCTCGAGACCACGCGGCTGATGAGCGAGGTGGACCGCTACCGGGACGGAACGCGGTGGCAGTTCTCGGACGTGATCCTGATCGGGCGTTCGTTCGCCATGCGCAGGGTCGCCGAGACGATTACGCGGCTGGCGCTGAGAGGCTCGCCGGCGACCGTGTTGGTCCAGGGCGAGACGGGTACCGGAAAGGACCTGGTGGCTCGAGCCATACATGCGCGGGGGCCTCGGCAGGACAAGCCCTTCATTGCGGTGAACTGCACGGCGCTGCCGGAGTCACTGGTGGAGAGCGAGCTATTCGGGCACCAGGCTGGAGCCTTCACGGACGCGCGGGAAGAGAAGAGAGGGCTCTTCGAGCTGGCCCACGGCGGCACGCTCCTGCTGGACGAAGTGGGCGACATGCCGAAGGCCGCCCAGGCCAAGTTACTGAGCGTGCTGGAAACGCACGTGCTCCGGCGCGTCGGGGGATTGCGGGATATCCCCATCGACGTACATGTCATCGCGGCAACGAACAGGGACCTCGAAGCATTGGTCGGTGCCGGCGAGTTCCGCGAGGATCTTTTCTACCGCCTGAGCGTGGTTTCAGTCCACGTTCCACCCCTTCGGGAACGACGGGAAGACATCGCGCCCCTCGCGCTCCACTTTCTCGCTTCGTTATGCCTGGAGATGGGGTTGCCCACCCGGCGCCTTTCTCCCGACGCGCTCAGGTCGATGGAGGCGTACGACTGGCCCGGCAACGGGCGCCAGCTTCGGAACCTGCTGGAGCGCATTCTGCTCCTGGACGACCGGGAAACCGTGGAGTTGGCGAGCCTTCCCCCCGAATTCCGAGTCGCGGCCGGAATCGCCGGAGACGCTGGACATTCCTTCGTGCTGCCGCCGGACGGAGTCGATCTGGAGACCGTCGAGCGCGACCTCATCCTCCAGGCTCTCGAGCGGACAGGGGGGAACAAGACGCGCTCGGCCCGCTTGCTGGGCCTCTCCCGGGACACGTTCCGCTACCGAGTGGAGAAACACGGCCTGTAGGGCCTCGCCCACCATCCCCCCCCCGGGGGGGGGAACGGTTGGCCCTAGAGCGCCGTGCGCCGGGGCGAGGGGCGTGCCGCGCCGCTCAGTGTGCGGATGTATTTCACGAGTGCAGCGATCTCCTCCGGCTTCAACCGTGCGTCGAAACCCGGCATCTCCCGAATCCCGTCGGCGATGGAGCTCGCCAGCTCCTCATCGGTGCGGTCCACCCACAGCTCCGCGTCCGTGAAATCGGGAGGGCGCGGGTCGAAGGCGGCCGCGGCCCGACCGTTCCCCTTGCCTTCGGCGCCATGGCACGCAGCGCAGAGGCGGTTGAAGGTCTCCTTGGTTCCGCTGGTGGCCTGCTCGACACCAACGGCCCTGGGAGAACCGGTGAGGCGGGCGGAAATGGTCCGGACCTCCACCGCAGACCGTTGTGCGGAGGCCTGCCCGGGCGAGGCGAGAGCGACCATCGCGAGCAGCCCCGCCGTCCGGCCTGCGGTCTTGAAGGCTTTCATGGCAATCTCCCATTGGTAGATGAGGTAGAGCGGAGCGACGAGGCCGTCGTGCCATCAGCTGCCGCCGGCCTCGAGAGTGCCCAGGAACACGGCCAGGTCGCGCATCTCGTTTCCCTGGAAGAGGGGCCATAGGATGCCGGCCTCCTGGACGCGGGAGTACATGACGGGCGCGTGATTCCACATCGCCGTGGTGAGGCTCAACGGGTTGGAGACCACCGCCGACTGCGTGAGGTCGG
Organism: Gemmatimonadota bacterium; assembly: GCA_036986155.1. Taxonomy (GTDB): domain Bacteria; phylum Gemmatimonadota; class Gemmatimonadetes; order Longimicrobiales; family Gaopeijiaceae; genus JACZXQ01. The sequence goes on from BTRA01000035.1 coordinate 18,235, forward strand.
GTCCAATCGCCGGAGTACCGTCGAGGGAGTGGCAGTTCGAGCAACCCTTGGCCCCGAAAAGGGCTCGTCCGGCCTGCACGTCGCCCGCCATCTCTTCGTACCTCAAGTAGTAGAGGTACGCGATGATGTCGGCCAGCTCGCTGCCCTCGAACTGAGGGAAGGTGATTCCGCTCCGCTCCATCGCCTCCGTGATTCGGGCCGAGTGGTTCCACAACTCGCCTGCGATCTCAGAGGCCCGAAGGTGTTGGATGGCGATGCGAAGGTCGGGCGCCCGGGCCGTGCCCCTCCCTGTCGCCCCGTGGCAGGCGATACATCCCTTGGACCGGAACAGGCGTTCTCCGGGGGCGAGATCCGGGGGGGGAAGCAGTGAAATCTTTCGATCCCTGAGCGTCGACGCCTCGCGGATGTACGCCTGTATGTCCGCCAGTTCACCGCTGTAGAACTGTGGTACGGGAACACCCTTTTCCGCTTGCAGATCGCGCATGGCCTTTCCGTGATTCCACATTCCGGCCGCGAGAGGGAGGGGCGCGATGAATCGAGCGTAGGAGTCGAGGGGCGGCGCCGCGGCGCCTCCGTCGGACCCCACGGAATGGCACTCCCTGCACCGCTTCTCTCTAAACCACTGAGCACCCAGCTCGGGGTTTCCCGGGGGGTCGAACAGCTTCACGTAGTAGATGAAGCTGATGACGTCGGCCAGGTCGGACTCCGCGAAAATGGGCCACTCGAATCCCCGGCTGCGGACGGTCTCGATCATCCGTGGCGTGTGGTTCCAGAACATCCCCGCCAGCTGCATCAAGCTCCGCCCGAGCCCGACCTCGCCCAAGTCCGGACCCAACTCGCCACCGGTGCCCCAGATAGAGTGGCAGCGCACGCAGCCGCGCTCCGAGAACAACTGCTGACCCAGGGTGGGGTTTCCCGGGAACCGGGACGTGCTCTGGGCAACCAAGAGGACGGGCATCGCGAGCAGGCCGATGAGTACCACGAGGGCAAGGATGCGCCAGCGCATGCTGCTCGTCGGACGGTCGGTCATCGATCGGCTCCCAGGGGCTCGCGTGCGATATCGTCGGGAAGGTATCCGGCCACCCGGCTTGCAACCTCGTTGACCGATTCCTTCCGGCCCTCCTTGATCTCCCAGATCGATACGATGGGGACGAACTTCACCGCGATCATGTACAGGAGGATGAAGCCGGCGAAGGTGGCCGCCATGATCGAGGACTCGATCCATGTGGGCATGTACTGTCCCAGGCTCGAGATCTCCCAGCGTGGGTTGACGGAAGTCGGGACCACGATGATGAAGCGCTCAAGCCACATTCCTATGATCACGGGTACGCTGGCCAGCACCGTGCCGACAGGCGTGCGGGTGGCCCGTCGCGCCATGAGCACGAAGGGAATCACGAAGGTGAACGCGACCATGGTCCAGAACGGGATGGCGTACGGGCCTGAGATCTTCGCCCAAAACGCCCGCATCTCGGCGGGCTGGGATCCGTAGAACGCCGTCAGGTACTCGGCGAACGTGAAATACAGCCAGAGCAAGCTGAACAGCAGGAGCATGCGCCCCAGATAGTCGAAGTGGATATCCCTGAAGTAGTTCTCCAACCTGAAGGCGCGGCGGATTACGTACATCGCCAGGAGGATCGCGGCGATTCCAGAGTAGATGGCGCCCATGACGAAGTAGGGGCCGAAGATCGTGCTGTGCCACATAGGCCGGAGCGTCATCGCGAAGATCCAGCCGATGATGGTGTGCACCGAGACGGCGATGGGGATGACCGCGATGGCCATCACGCCGATAAAACGCTCCAGGATCCTGCGCTGCCGTGGCGTATCCTGGTACCCGGCGGCGAGGATGCGATACAGCCACGGCATCTTGATCCCTGAATCACGGATGATGGCGAGATCGGGAAGCAGGGGTACGTAGAGATAGATCGTGCTGGCCGTGAAGTAGAGCATGATGCTCATCAGATCCCAGAGGAGCGGGGATCGGAACTGCGGGTAGAGGATGATGTTCAGCAGGCGGTCGGGCCGGCCGAGGTCGATGATGGGTTGGACCGCGCCGAACCCGATGACCAGTACCGTGATGAGCTCGGCCGACCGGGTGATGGCCCGCCGCCACTCCGCCTTGCTCACCCGCAAGATCGCCGAGATCAGCGTTCCCGCGTGGCTGATCCCGATGAAGAACACGAAGTCGATGATGTAGATACCCCAATACGCGGGGCGGTTCATCCCGGTGCGCCCGAGCCCGTAACGCACCTGCAGATAGTAGGCGTAGATTCCCCAAAGGAAGACCACGGCGAACACGCTCAGGATCACGTAATACGCTCGCGACGTGCTGACCAGCGGGCGCAACAGCGCCTGCTCGTCCGGGGACATCCGGGAGAGCTTCTCGGCTACGCCGGGGCGCATCTCAGCCCCTCCGCCGGAGATAGTAGACCTTGGGCTCCGTTCCCAGGTCCTCCATGATCCGGAAGGCCCGGGGGTCCTCCTTGAGCTGGGCCACGCGATGGCTCGGATTGTCCAGATCTCCGAAGATGATTGCGCGGGTCGGGCAGATCTCGGCACAGGCGGGCTGGTAGTCCTCCTCGCGCATTTCCCGGCCCTCGACAGCCGCGTCCTCCCGGGCCTTCTGCAGGCGGTGATGGCAGAAGGTGCATTTCTCGATCACGCCCTTCGGGCGCACAGAGACGTCGGGGTTCAGATACTGGCGCTCCGTGTCGGGCCACTCGGGCGCATACCAGTTGAAATATTTCACCGTGTAGGGGCAGGCGTTGGCGCAGTACCGGCAGCCGATGCACCGCGGATAGATCTGCGCGACGAGGGAATCGGCGTCGACATAGGTCGCGGCAACCGGACAGACCGGAACACACGGCGGGTTGTCGCACTGCATGCACGGACGGGGATAGAACTCGACCGCCGTGTTCGGAAACTCTCCCGTCTCCTTGGCGACCACCTTCATCCAACTCATCGCCCGGTTCATGTCGGCCTGCTCCGGCGATACAGTGGCGATGTTGTTCTCGCTCTTGCAGGCGACCTCGCAGGCGGCGCATCCGGTGCAAAGGTCCAGGTCGATGACCATTCCCCAGCGGCTCACGGGTGCGCTCCTCTCACACCTGTTCGAGGCGTACGAACGTCGTAAACCAACTGGGAATCCCGGTTATGGGGTCGGAAGAGACCTCGAGAAGGCGCAGGGGATTCGCGGGCGCACCCCCAGGATGACGCAGGCCATACGGCGCGCAGACGGTCAGAGGAGCGACGCCGGGGGAGATGCTCACGCGGGCGCGATACCGGCCTCTCCGAGACACCACGTTGACCGTGGCACCGTCGTCGAGTCCCAGAGCCTCGGCGGTCTTCGGTGCGATGGCCACCCACGGCCTCCACTGCGTGTCGGGGAGCACGCTGGGCTGCTCCGCCATCCACCGCTCGAGACCCAGTGTGTCGGACGCGAGCGTCGAGACGCGATAGGGGAGAAGTCGGAAGGGGAATGATTTGTCGCCCCGATCTCCATCCCGCATACCGTGTCCGTACAACCGTAACCCATCGCCCTCGATGGCCTGGAGCACCGCATTCGGGATCAGGTCGATCCGGCCCGTGTCGGTGCGTGCCAGGTTATAGGGATCCGCAAAGTCGTGGAAAAGATCTACCCACCCTCCCTGCTCGACCAACTCGGACCAGAACGCGTCGAAGTTGTCGTGCATCGCCAGCCACCACCCTCGCTCTTCTTGCTTTTTCTGGCTGTCGAGGTCGAACTCGCGGGCGAGGGCGCGGCCGCGGCCAGCCTTGAAGAGCCCCTCGGCACGAACCTTGAGCAATCCCTCGAACGTGTCGTAGGGGAGGCTCTTCGCCACGGTTCCGCCCAACGTCTTCGCGAGCGCGAAGATCACTTCGCCCGTATGCTTACCCCCTTCATGAGGCGCGACCATGGGGCGGTTGATCCCCCACAGGGGGTAGGGATACGACGCCGGGGTCGGTGCGTCCTGCCACCGTTCGTAGGGAAGGAGGTCGGGGAGCACTATATCCGCGTATCGGGTGGTCTCGTCCATGAACGGGGAGAAGCTCACGACACACGGGGTCTCGGCCAGAATCCGCTCCCATAGGTCGGCCCGGTGCGACGTGCCGAGGGGGTCGGTGCCGTGGATCATCAGAACCTCGACAGAGGCATCTCCAGCGGCGGCTTCTGCGAAGCGGGTAACCGGATCACCGCTTCCGAACGGCAGAGCGACATCGCCTACCGACGCCGTCGCGAGGCCGGCACGGCTGATGGAGTCCGGCACAACCGCAGCGAGGGGTGCCAACGGTGGATCCTTTCCGAACAGGACACCGCCGGGTCGGTTGATGCTCCCGGTGAGGATGTTGAGCGCTTGAACGCCCATGGCCGCAAGGAGACCGTCGGGCGCGAAGGTCACGTCGGGTCCGACCACGGCCACGGGCCGCTCGGCCATGGCGAAGGAGCGAGCCAGATCGGTGATCCGCTCCACGGACACTCCCGTGATCGCCGAAGCCTCCTCGGTCCGGTAGCGCTGGAGGATCAGAGATCGGAACCCCTTTCTCCTGCGGCCTCGCGCATCCGTGAAGTCCTCGAAGCCCGACACGTGCTCAGCGAGGAAATCCTCGTCGAAGAGCCTGTCCCGAAGGATCACGTAGGCCATTCCCAGCGCCAGCACAGCATGCGTGCGCGGCTTCACCCCTACCCACGCGTCGGAATGGGCGGCGGTGCGAGAGAAACGGTGATCCACCTGGATGAACCTGCGGTGGAGCGCGCCGTTCGTCCCGCGGCGCCCGAACGCGGTGAACGCCTGTAGCGGAGACCACCACGACTCGAACAGCGCGGCACCGAACGACACGACCATGTCGGAGGACTCGAGGTCGTAGCTCGGGTACCGGTCGACACCGTGCATGGCGGCCATTACCGCATCCGTTCCGTCCCCGTATCCGTCGACGACGTAGTTGGGGGAGCCGAACGCCTGGAGGAACTGGCGCCACACGTCGTGCATCGTTCCCGCTGCGTACCCCCCGACCACCGCCAGCGCCTCGGGCCTACCCTGATCGCGGAGGTCCTGGAGGCGATCCGTGATCCGTGTGAGTACCTCGTCGTACGACACCTGGCGCCACTCACCGGAGCCACGCTCCCCGACACGCACGAGGGGGGATGCGAGGCGCTCCGGATGGTACAGCTGCTGGACCCCGGCAACGCCTCTGGGGCAGATTCCGCCACGGCTCATGGGGTGTAGCGGGTTCCCGATGAGTCGAACCAGCCGGCCATCCACCACTCGGCCGGTAATCCCACAGCGTGCGGGACACACGAGGCATGCGGAGCGGATCCACTCCTCGAGCCCGGGTGACCACCCCACATCCGCGGCGGCTTCCGGCGCCCAGAAGATCTGCTCGATAGGCACGAGTGCGGACACTCCGACCGCGGTGCCCATGGTCCAGAGGAAGTCGCGTCGGTTGGGACTCAAGGAACGGCCACCTCCGTCACCGATGGCAGGCGTTGCAGTCGGTGGTCACCTCTCGCTCCTCGTGGCAGTCGACACAGAAGCCCATTGTGACCGTGATGAGAGGCCGCTCCGGCGGACGCTCCGTCTCAGCGATGCCGTCGTGGCATTCGACACACTCCAGGCCCGCCACCGTCACGTGTCGCCTGTGGGTGTAGAAGACGTAGTCCGGGAGTCGAAAGAGCTTGTTGAACTGGAGGGGCTCACCCTGTGTGAGCAGCTCGGTGAGCCTCGCTGCTTCCGCCGACTCGCCCTGGGGGACGGAGTGGCACAGCACGCAGGTTTGTTCGTCGGGTAGTCCCGAAGAGGCGCTGGTATTGAAGTACTCGTGGCAGAAGTCACACCCTAGTTGGAGGTCCCCGGT
>BTRA01000036.1:0-24018 GCA_036986155.1 Gemmatimonadota bacterium
GAAGCTGCCGACCATGTGCAGCACGAGGGCGTCCGGCTCCTGCGCCAGGTACTCCGAGATCCAGTACGCCATTGTGGCGTCCCACAGGACTTGGCTGTGCAGTTGGTTTCCCAGGTTGTCATGGGAGCCGGCCGGGGCTCGAGCCCGCGCCGGCTCCTCACCTTCCTCGGGCTCGGGGATCGGCCGGCCGCACTTCATCCCCTCTTCCTTCATCACCTCGGATATGACCCGGATCCATTGGTCGCGGTACTCCTCCGAGGGCTGTCCATAGGGCTGGGGCGCGAGAGTCGCCAGGGCCTCGGGGCTCAGGTCGTAAAGCGACTCACGCCCGTTCCTCGCCACCCGGTTCGCGTACCGCCGCGGGGCGTTCGCCGCGATCACCTCTAGCCCGATCTCCTTCGAGAACTCTATCAAAGGCCGGTAGTCCGTGTCGTATCGGGGCCAGGGCCGACTGTCGGTCAGGAACGCCTTCTCCGTGATCAGACCGGCCAGGTACTCGTCGACGATCGACTGCACGTCACGCTGAAAGAACTCCAGCGAGAGAACCACCGGGCGGGGCTCCCCGCCACTCGACGCCGGGGCTCCGTAAGCCTCATAGGCCTCCTCGAGCAACCTGGCCTCGAGCATATGGCCGGTCGGGTCGTCGTGGGTCTCGCCGATGAACACCACCCCGTATCGTCCCATCGCGGCGACGATGTCGTCGAAGGAAGCAGGCTCACCGGCTCCCGTGAACACTCGGTATTCGCCCGCCGAGTAGGCGCTGTCCACCATGGTCGGAGAGGAGTCCTGGGCATGCGCCGGGAGCGCTATCATCGGCACGAGCAGCAGAGCCGCTGGAATCAGCTTTCTGTCCATAATACCGATGATATCACGGTGATGGGCGGATGGGCAGTGGACTGGCTCGTCATGGTCCCGCAAGCGAAGCTGGGCGCATCACAGCCGACGTGCCCTGCCGCGTGCGGGGCGTTCCCTCGAGACGTATCTTCTGAGGATGCTCCCACCCACCTCACCCGTCAGCCGGGCCGTCACCGGCAAGGTCCCCAAGGCATTCCGGCTGGAAAGCATCAAGAGCCGGATCGTGGGTCTCGCCCTGCTGGCCACGCTGATTCCGTCTCTCGGAATGGCCTGGATATCGTATGTCCAGAACCGCGCCGCCCTGACGGACAAGATCACGGAGGAGCTGCAGGGGGTGAGCGAGCAGACCGCGCGCGAGATCGACCTTTGGCTCAAGGAGCGGCTCTACGATATCCGGGTGTTCGCGAGTTCCTATGAGGTGACCGAGAACATCGAGCGGGCTCGACGGTCGGCCGGGGGCGGTCGAGCGGGCGCTCGGCTCAAAAACTACCTCACGTCGGTCGAGGAGCGTTTCCCGGACTACACCGAGTTGCTCGTCATCGACCGGGAGGGCCAGCCGCTCGCCACGAGTGCTGAGCGCCCCGGCGACGTTCATCTCTCACCTGGTTGGCTCGACCGCGTGGCGGCAGACCAAACGGTGATTGGAGAGGCGTACTGGGACGAGCAGCTCGGCCGGCGATTCATGACCATTGCCGTCCCGGTCACCGCCGCGGACCGCACACTCATAGGCGCGCTCGTCGCCAACGTATCGTACCGAGCCGTAGTCACCCTCCTGTTGGTCCTCGCCCCAGGCGAATCAGGCAGCATGTTCGTGATAACGCCGGAGGGGTCCGCGATCGTCGGCTCAGGCGCCGAGGCGCGGCCGATCGCGGACCGGCGACTCGAGTCCTCCACAACGCAACTCCTGTTCGCCAGCGAGGGCAAGCCCATCACATACACCGATGGTGGTGGAACCGCGGTCATTGGCACTTTGAAGCGGGTTCCGCGGCTGGATTGGGCGGTAGTGGCGGAGATTCCTGTACAGGAGGCCTATTCGCAGATCGAGCGGTTGCGCGACGTATCTGTAGCTCTCGTTTCGGGCCTTCTACTCGTGGGCGGCTTCATCGCCTACCGCTTGAGCCTCCTCATCGTGCGCCCACTGGATCGGCTGACTACAGGTGCGGCGGAAGTTGCGGCGGGTGACCTCGCGGTGGACCTGCCCGTGGGCAAGGGCGAGGTCGGGTACCTCACCGAAGTGTTCAACGCGATGGTTTCCCGACTCCGTGAAGGGCGGGAGCAACTCGAGGCATTGTTAGTGACTGACCCGCTCACCGGGGTGTCGAACCGGCGGCACCTGATGGAGACCCTGGAGAGCGAAACACACCGGGCGGACCGCTCGGAAAGATCGTTCTCCATACTGATGGTGGATGTCGACCGTTTCAAGAAGTTCAACGATACGTTCGGACACATCGCGGGCGACGAGGCCCTCAAGGTCGTTGCCGAGGTTCTGCAGGAGGCCACCCGCGAGGTCGATCACATCGCACGCTACGGGGGGGAAGAATTCCTGGTGGTGCTCCCGGACACGGACATCGACGGCGCGGTCATTTCCGCCGAGCGAATCCGCGGGTTGCTGGCCGAGCGCATTGTGGCCGTAGGGGAGCAGTCGGCCACACTGACATTGAGCACCGGCGTGGCGGAATTCCCCATAGACGGGGACTCACCCGCGTCCCTGATCGCCTCGGCAGACGCGGCGCTCTACCTGGCGAAGCGGCGCGGACGTGACCGGGTCGTGCGTGTGAGTCGCCGCCGGAAGACAGCCGTAGCGAGACCATCGAAGGCGACGCGAAGGAAGAAGGACGCGTCGTAGCTACTCGCCACCCTCGGGCGGGCTGGTGATGAGGTTGTGGAAGATCCATCCACCGCGGCCTTCGTCGTCGGTGATCCGCACCCATCGTTCGGTATGGGAATGTCCCACCACCGGCGTCGCTGGATCGAGTGTGAACAGCACACCAAACCCGAGCCCCGGCCCAGCACGCACATTGCTGCGCCGCACGGTTTCGAGTGTCAACGGCAGCGCGAACGGCACTTCCCCGGGCTGTCGCCCCCCCTCTTCGCCGTTGGTGAGCCGGCCCTCGCCCGCTCGGGCCACCCTGCGGGCCTGGCTCGCCAGGTAGAGCGCACCCCCATAGTTCTCATTGGCGAACTCGCTCGTGCTGAGTATCAGGAGCGTCCGCGCCTGGGTGGCGGACGGCGGCTCCTCATCCCCGGCAGCTCCGGCCATGGCCTCCAACGCGATCTCCGCCTCCGCCATGACCGACGCCGCTTCCGCACGGCTGGTCAATGTCTGCAATCGGGCCATCGCCCGCACGACTTCTTGCCGTGCTGCTTCGAGTTGACGTTCGAGGTCCCCCACCTGGGCTGCGCGTTCAAGGAGTTGGAGCTGGAGGGCGGCGACGCGGTGGTCGAGTTCGCGATCCGGTTCCACGCGGACCACCACCGTGTCGACGACCACCACAGTGTCGGGCATCGGGGCCGGCGTCGCCGATTGCGTGCCGGCCGCGCAGGCAGTGAGCGAGACACCAAATGCGGAGCACAGGGTGCTCCCGAGTCGACGAGTCAGGTGGGGCATCATGCAGAAGATGCGCCCGCGCGACCTACACCGCCATGGGATCGTTGGGGTTGGGGATTCAAAGAGCGAGCCTGAAGGACGACCCGTGAAAGATTGGAAAGTAGCCTGTCGCCTAGACCGTCGCGTCCAGTGCGACGCCTTGCACGCTCTTTGCCAAGGAAGCACAATGATGCCGCGGGTGGCGCATGGAGGTAGCGCACCTCCGCCCGCCTGGCTCCCCTTTCAGAAGGAAAACTCTTGGACGGATCCCTATCTCGACGGATTGCGGCGGTACTAACCCTAGTGGCCATTCCCGTGTCGCTCTCCTGCGGAGGGGACGGAGGGGTTGCGGCCCCGACGCCGGTAGCCACTGTGCAGGTGACCCCGGCTCAGTCGACGATCCTGATCGGAGAGACCGTCCAGTTGAGCGGAGCCACTCTGGACTCGAACGGCAACATCCTGACGGGCCGAGCAATCACCTGGTCGTCATCCGATGACCAGATAGCGACTGTCTCGAGCTCCGGCCTGGTTACAGGCACGGGCCCGGGCGGCGCAACGATCACCGCGACTTCAGAGGGTCGCAGTGGAATGGCCCAAGTGATGGTGAACCCCGTGGTCGTGTCAGTGACGCTGACTCCCGCTCAGACGCAGATCCGGGTCGCGGCCACGGTTCAACTCACGGCCGAGCTGCGAAACGCCGCCGGCGAGGTGGTGACTGGGCGGATGGTTGAGTGGTCCTCGAGCAATGACGGGATCGCCACCGTGGACGGAGCCGGCCTGGTCACGGGCGTGGCTCTGGGCTCGGTCACGATCACCGCGACTTCCGAGGGTCAAACCGGGACTGCCACGGTAGAAGTGATCCCAGACGCCTTCGCACCGCAGGAGAACACCAGCCTCTCGGGAACCCAGCAATTCGCCACCGTCGCGATTCCGGCCGGGGTGACGGTGACGGCGACCGGCGACCTTACGCTGAACGTCGATGGGCACGTGACGATCGGGGGCACGCTGGTTGGGGATTGCGTGAGCATCGAGGTGAACGGAAACAGCACGCTGACGGTCACCGGGACGGTTTCCAACACCTGTAGCGACTCCGGGGCGCTCGAGACCCCGCCCCTGACCCTGGTAGGGAACGGCGCCATCACCTTCGACGGTGCCACAGTCAACAGCAGGGGCGACATCACCATCAAGAACAACCCCGCGCTCACGGAGGCGGACTTTGCCACTCCTGCCGCCGCCGCCGCAACCGGACGGAGGAGTCTTGCCCAAGCTGCGGCGAGGGGTTCGGCGCAAGCCTCGGCGTGCGCCATTATGAACAGCAACGTCAGCAATAGAGTCGCGGGGATTGCCCCGAATGGCGCCGATGGGACACCCAATGGGGACCCGGGCGAACCCGGGAGCAACGTTACCGTGTTCTGTGACGGCGCGTTCACCTTGCGAAGCGACGACATCAATGAACTGATCGCCTGGTCCGGTGCGGATGGCGGGACGGGGACGCATCAAGACCAAACGGCGGCGGTGGCCCGCGGAGGTCTCGGGGGTGGTGGTGGTCGCATCCGGTTGGGAGTCGCGGGCAGTCTCGAGGTCAACGGCACGGCGTCGACGTTGCTCCAACCGGGTGGCGGCGGCAACGCCGGAGCAGCGACTGCGACGGGCTTGGAGGACCCGTCTCGGCCCAAGGGAGCCTCGGCCACGGCCACGGGCCTAAAGGGTGGCAACTCGGGGATCGCCAAGATTACCATCGGCGGAGAGATAATGGGTTCGAGCACGCTGAACATTGTCATGGCAACGCCAGGCGCGGGTGGATTTGCTAGAGCCACGGGCGCCAGAGGGCGGAATGCCGGGACCGAACCGGCGGGGGACGGCGGTGACGCCACGGCAACCGGCGGTCCAGGCGGCGATCTGCCGGACAACGTCATCGAAGCGGGAGGCTTCATTAGCGCCAACATAATCATCACTCCACCCGGGACGAGGGTCTTCTTGATCCCAGACGCGGTCGGCGGATCTGTGGAGGTAGCCGGCGGAGACGGAGGCGAAGGAAACATGACCTTCCCGGACGGCGGGGCGGGCGGAGGCATGGTGGGCCAGGGTGGCCAAGGCGGCAGTGCAATGGTCCTGGGAGCCGATGGAAAGCTGCTCAGGGATGGCTATAACGGTGGTGGCGTACGATTCGAGTTCGGTCAGGGTTGGCCTGGGTGGGACGACTGCGGCACCGGGGCACTCCAGCGTGGGGGAAACGGCGGGCGTGGGGGCGACGCCAGCGGCGGTGCCGGCAAGGGTGGCACGGGTAAAGCGGAGGGACCGCCCGGTGACATCTTCCTGCGCATCGGGACCGGTGACGGCGGTGACGGCGGTGACGGCGAGCCTCCGGGTTCGGGTGGCATCGGGGGCACCGATGGAATCGTCGCGCTTGGAGCTCGCGTGGAGCCTGGGCCGGTCTTCCAGAAGGGCAAGGACGGGACCCCCTGCAAGAGCGGCACGTACAACGTGAGCATCGGAGTGGTCTCGGACCCGGCCAACCATGAGCTCTTCTTGGGCGGAGGCGGCATGACGTCGGTCAGCCAGATCGAGTTGCAGCTCGATCCGGCCGCCGGAACGATCAGCTTTGCGGGAGCCTTTCCCTGGACCACGCTTACGGGCGACCGGGATCCGGTCACCGGTGCGTTCACTGCCACAGGGTCGGAGACTTACGGAGGCGGGAGCTATCCGAACGTCAGCGTGACGTTCACGGGTACCCTGACGTGTCATAACCAGTTGTCAGGGGACCTGGTGCTGAGCAACTTTCCCTCGGGACAGCCCGATGCCTCGTACTCCCTTACCGGAAGCCGGCCGGCAGGGTCGCAGCAACGGACTTCCTATTCCCCGGCTCAGGATCTTCAACTCTCGTCGGGCGCCCGAGGTCAGCCTTCGATGGCAGCCGGCGTCGGTGGGGAATCTGCGGGTGATGGGTGCTGAGTCGGCGGGAGAAAGCGGACGCCCGCCTAGTCCGTCACGTCCAGCGGATCAGCCTCCAGCACGGCCTGGAGCTTCGGGTGCTTGACCCACAGGTAATAGCCCATGCTCACGGTAGCGAGGAGGTTGCCTAGCGCAATGGACCACCAGGCCAGATCGCCCAGCAGGAACTCGGCCAGGAGTGCCATCAGCCCCATGAAGAGTGCTTCGAATGTGACGAACAGCAGCACCGCGGCCAGCACCAGGGGTGGCGTGTCCTCCGCGTAGCAGGCGATCGCGGCCGCGATGATGCCCGTCGTGATGAACGCCGTGATGTGGACGGCGGTATAGCCGATCACCGTTACGGCACTCACAGTCACGGCATCGAGGTCGGTCGAGCCGAAGAACAGTGCAGAACCCAGCGCACCTGGCGTGAAGAAAGGTTGCCCCTGGACCAGGTCGATGATCCAGAACCAAAGGGCGACCACGCCGGCACCCAGTAGCCCGGACATGACCCCCTCCTTGAGGATCCGGTTTCCCTGAAGGATCTCCCACCAGGACATGGGCGGCGTCGCACCGGTGAGGTGGAGAAAGCCCATCATGGTCACACCAGCGATGAGGTTACCCGCTAGCACCGAGGGCCAACCCAGCGCGGCCACCACGTCCACTCCAGTCGCGGTGACGCTCAGATAAAACACGAAGTCGAACATCGCGAACCCGAGCACGAGGCCCAGAAGGATGTTGGGCGCGGTGTAGATATTCTTGATGAACCATGAGATCGCGAGCCCGACCACCACGAACGCGGCGTAGTGGATCGCCGAGTAGAGCAGTATGGGCCCCAGGGACGGCGTGAGGTCAGGTGCTCCTGTGAGGGCTCCCGCCAAGAAGGCGGGGGTGCGGAACGGGGCCCCCTGTGAGCCGTCGATGATCAAGAACCAGAACGCCATTGCCGTGGCGCCTAAGATGCCGGCCATGACTCCGCGAGACACCACGCCCTTGAAGCGCCTTAGCAGTCCCTTATCCTGCTCCTCCACGTCCACGAGGGACTCTGTGTCCATCAGTCCGACCCTTTCTTCTTCAGAGTTGCTAGAACTCCGTCAGGACCGCCACCACCAAGATGACGGCCAGCGGCAGCGGCGAGGCTGCCAGGATCCACATGCGGCGCGGCTCGTAGCGGAGGTGCATGTAGTAGAGCGCTACCATCAGCGCCTTCCAGACCGCCATGGCAATCAAGCCGATGGCCAGTACGATCTTGGGTAGGTCCATGAAGGCATAGCCCACCTCGGCGAGGGTCAGCACCAGCAGGATACCCCAGATGAGTATGTAGCGCGGTTGCGGATGTGCGTTGGCTTCCATGATGGCCCTTTTTCCTACAAGAGATAGACGATGGTGAAGAGGATGATCCACACGAGATCGACGAAGTGCCAGTAGAGTCCGATGATCTCTACCCCACCATAGCTCTCTGCAGTGTAGGCCCCCTTCATTGCCCGGAAAAGGACGAAGATCAGGCAGAGTACGCCGATAGTGACGTGCGCGCCGTGGAACCCAGTCATCAAGTAAAACGTCGCGCCGTAGAGATTGCCCCCTTCGGCGGCGTACGCCGAGAAGGACGGTACGAAGCCCTCGTGGATCAGTTTGGTGTACTCGACGACCTGAATGCCGACGAACGACGCCCCGATTAGTATGGTGGCGAGGAGCCACAGTTTCAGCCCCTTCTGGTCGCCCTGCTCGATGGCCACGAACGCCTTGACCATGGTTACGCTCGAACAGATAAGCAGGAACGTGTTGACGGCGGTGAGCGGCACATTCAGGATGACGCCGGGCTGCGTCCAGTGCTCCGGATGCGCGAAGCGTAGAATGATGTACGAGCCGATCAAAGAGGTGAAAAACATCACCTCGCTGAGCAGGAATATCCACATGCCCAACTTCAGGTTGTAGACCTGCATGCCCGGCATGGGGTGTCGGTTGTCCATGACTGCGGTAGCTGAGTGGTTCATGGGTCAGGCTCCCGGCACGGGTTCGGGCCCCGACGCAGTATGGCCTCCTGATCCGACCCCCGGAGGCGGTTGGTCTTGCGGATAGAAATCCGCATCGACCTCGGGTGAGCTGTACTCGTACGGTCCCCTGTACACCGTCGGCATCACGGCGAAGTTGCCGTGTGCGGGAGGCGAAGGCACCGTCCACTCGAGCGTATTCGAGTTCCACGGGTTCGCCGGCGCCCGCCGTCCCTTGAACATGCTCCAGAAGAAGTTGAACGCGAACAGGAACTGCGTGGTGACCAGCAGGAATACCGAGATCGAGATGAACGTATTCATCTCCTGCAGCGGCCGAAGGAACTCGTATTCGTTGGGGTCGTAGATCCGACGCATCATGCCCTGCACGCCGAGATTGTGCATGGGGAAGAAGACCATGTTGTAGAAGATGAACGTGAGCCCGAAGTGGATCTTACCGAGCCCTTCGCCCATCATCCGGCCGAACATCTTCGGGAACCAGAACGTGATGCCTGCGAAGATCCCGAACAGGCTTCCACCGAACAGCACGTAGTGGATGTGGGCCACGATGAAGTAAGTGTCGTGGAAGTACATATCCACCGGAGCGGAAGCCATGAAGATGCCGCTCAGCCCTCCGATGATGAACATGGATACGAACGACAGTGCGTGTAGCATGGGCGTGTCAAAGTGAATATCACCGCGCCACAGCGTGCCCAACCAGTTGAAGGTCTTGATCGCGGAGGGCACCGCGATAACCACCGTCGAGATCATGAACGTGGTGCCGAGCATCGGGTTCATGCCGCTTTGGAACATGTGGTGACCCCACACGATCCAGCCCAGGAACGCGATCGCAATCATGGCCAGCACCATGGCGTGGTACCCGAAAATGGGTTTCCGCGCACGGCACGCCAGGACCTCGGAGACGATCCCCATGGCCGGCAGAATGAGGATGTAGACCTCGGGGTGGCCGAAGAACCAGAACACGTGTTGCCAGAGCAGTGGCTCCCCGCTCCCTGCAGGAATGAAAAACGTCGTCCCGATCGTCTGATCGAACAACAGCATGATGAGGCCGCCGGTCAGGATCGGAATCGCGAGCAGGATCAGGATGGCCGTGATGAACAGCGACCATGTCGGCAGCGGGATCCGGAACCACGTCATACCGGGCGCCCGCATGTTGATCACCGTTGTGATGTAGTTCACCGCTCCCGTGAGCGACGAGAACCCCATGATGATCAATGAGGCCAACCAGAGCTGCTGTCCCAGGTAGACGCCGGTCCATTCGCCGGAGGTGCTGAGCGGCGCGTACGACGTCCAACCCGCCCCGGCCGCACCGCCCTCAACGAAGAAGCTGGCCAGCATCACCGCCCCGGCCGGTACCGCCAGCCAGAACGACATCATGTTCAGCTTTGGGAACGCCATGTCGGGCGCACCGATCTGGAGGGGGATCAGCAGGTTTCCGAACACTCCGACGAGCAGCGGCATGATCGCGAAGAACACCATGATCGTGCCGTGCATCGTCACGAGTGAGTTGTAGAACTCGGGTAGGATGATCCCCCCCGGCGCCATGGTGTCGGGGAGGACTCCTCCTCCCGGCAGGGGCTGGCCGGGGAAACCCAACTGCCAGCGCATCAGTCCGGCGAGGGCTCCGCCCACCACCAGGAAGAACAGGCTGAGGAACAGAAACTGCTTCCCGATCGTCTTGTGGTCGGTCGAGAAGATGTACTTCCGAATGAAGCTGATATCGTGCTGCCCCTCACCCGCGTATCCGGGCTGGGAGCGATCCTCCCCCTCCAGGCTGCTGACGAGTTGTGCGGTGCTCATTGCTGCTCCTCCTCGGCCCGACTGGCGGCCCAGGACTGGAAGTCTGCGTCCGTGTGCACGAACACCGTGCCCTTCATGCGGTAGTGCCCCAGGCCGCATAATTCGGCGCAGCCCAGTGTGAACTCACCCGTTCGGGTCGCTTCGAACCACACAGATATCTCCTTGCCTGGGACCGCGTCCTGCTTGAGTCGGAAATCGGGGAGGAAGAACGAGTGGATCACGTCCTCGGAGCGCAGGTTCACCGTAACCACCTTGTTGACGGGAACGTGGAGCTGGTTTCTGGACGTGAAATCGTCGGCCGTGCCAATGCGCCCGTCGGCCCCGGCGTACGTCACGTTCCACTCGTACTGCTTCGCCGTGACCACCACCTGCATCGCGTCGGCCGGGAAGTTGGCCGGGTTCTTCACCAGATCCCACGAGCTCTTACTCGCCAGCGCGATGGACATGACGATCAAGAACGGCGTCAGCGTCCAGATCACCTCGGCCTTCGTGCTCCCGTGGATGTACGCGGCCTTCCTTCCCTCTTTGTGCCGATACCTGACCAGAAACGCGATCAGGAGGCCTTCCGTGAGGAAGAAGACCACCCCGGTGATCACCAAGATGATGTAGTACATCTGGTCGATGGCCGGACCGTACGTCGATACGGTCTCTGGCAGCATCCAGGACCAGTTCATCGCGTGCCCCCCATTGGGTGTGTGAAGTCTCGAGTCATGCTAACCCCCGGGCCCGAAGAGCCAGTTCGGGACCGGGGGGCTGTCGTGGTCTACTGGTCCGCGCGTGCCGCCTCGGAGCCGTGGTCGTGCGGGTCGATCGCGTCGCCGAGCGGCACCACCGCACCCGCCATCGACGCACTGAACGTGAACGTCACAGTAGCGGTCTCGCCTGTCACCACCGTCACGTTCTGGGTTTGCGTGCCGTACCGTTCGTGCCACGCCTCGAGCACGTAGTCGCCGGGCGGAAGCGTGGACAGGTCGAACGATCCGTCACCGCCGGACACCGCGTAGAACGGATTGTCGACCACACCGATGTAGGCCGTCATCCATCCGTGCACGTCACACCGGAGCGGGACCATCACTTCGGCGACAGGGAAGCTCCGCGTGCCCTCCATGGCAACGGGTTGGCTCATGTTGAAACCACGATTCTCGGTCGGCGAGGCGTTGATGTTGTGCAGCAAGCCATCGCTGTTCTTTATGGTGATGTCCTGGCCGGCCATCACGCCGAGCACATGCGGGACGTACACGCAGCCGTTCTGATCCAGCGTGACGGGTTGGTCGGGCGTCGGGAACTCGAGGCTCTCCAAGCCCTCTTTTACATAGACGAAGACGTTCGCGAGCGTGCCGTTGTCGTTCACGACGACGGCCTCGGTCATCGGAGTGGATTCGTGCTTGTCGGCGCAGACCGGTTCCTCGGCCATGTCGATCGCCTGCATCGCAGGTGCGTCACCCTCGAAGGCGATCGATCCGGAGATGTTTCCTGCGGTTGCTGCGTCGACCGGATTCTCCACGGCCGCCGCGCCTCCACCTGAACCTCCACTCCCCGCGTCGCCGCCACCTCCGCATCCGGTCGCGATGAACGCGACCACGGTGGCGGCCAAGACCTTTTTCAGGTCGATCCCATCAAACATGTTACCTCCAATACAACTGAGTGAATCGTCGTGTTGTGTCGTCCAGTTACGCCTCTTCGGGCAAGCCATCCTCGGTGACAACGCCCTCCTGCTCTCGCTTCCGCGCACTCCCGACTACCAACAGGCCTAGGCCTCCCGTAATCGCGAACGCAACCAGCGGGGCGATGAACACGGTAGCGGGTGTAGGCTCTTCGAGGAAGACGAAGTACCATGAGCTGATCGCAGCCCTCGTTCCCGACTCTCCGTTGTCGCCGTCCCAGGCGAAGAACGCGACCGGAATCGCCTCGCCCGTTGGGAAGTCCAGATCAGAGGCGCTCTCGGTCGTAATCGGCCGGCGGAGCATCAGGCTCCACTGGCCGTCCGCGAATGTAGCACTGGCCGTCACGGCCTGCTCGGCCGCGGGAAGCGCCGCGGTCGTGCCTAGACCCCGAGCCTCCATTTCGACGGCGCCGGGCTGGTCGCTCTGCCACCCCCACTGGTACACCGGGTTGCGCTGGTCTCCCATCAGGAAGTAGGGGCGTTCCAGGCCGGTCGGCATCTCCTTCGGGAACTGAACCACCAGGCGGTCAGGGGTCGGCCCGGCCTCGGGCGGGTCGCCCTCCTTGGGCGCCATCAGGTCGATGATGCGCGCCTTCCACTCGGCCCAATCGGGGTCGGGGCTCTGCGACGGATCGCTCCAACGAATGCGCATGGCCAGTTCCTGCCCGTCGTGCACGGCCTGTACCCAGAGGCCGTCCACGCGCGGATCGAACCAACGTGGGCTGACGATGATCTGTCCCACGAGGGGGATGTACGACACGCCCACCCCGTCCCAAGCCGGATCGTCAGCCGTGGTGGGGAGTGGGACATCCTGGACCAAGCCGGCCCGGATGACCTCGTCGATCCCTGGGGCATCCTCGGGCGCGAGGCTGCGCACGTAATGGGCGAGCGACCAGAGTTGCTCTTCGGTGATCACGCCCGCGTCGATCACATCTTGGTAGGAGGGCATGGGCGTGCCGTCGAGCCCCGTGCGTAGCCGCCGAAAGATGTCCTCGACGGATCCGCCCCCGTTGAATTTCCAATTCTCCGTCAGGTCGGCCGCCCGGATCGGATAGGACCCGTCGTCGTCGAGGGTGGGCGCCGACGTTCCATCACCGCGCCCGAAGTCTCCGTGGCACTTGAAGCACTCCATCGCCTCGAATTGCTCCCGGCCCTCGGCCAGCACCGCTTCGGACAGGCGGGGCGCCCGGCCAAAGTCGATTGCCTGCGGCACATCGCCGCGACCAAAGAAGCGCGAGAAGGTCTTGAGGTACTCGACGAGCGCGTCTCTCTCAGCTTCGGAAAGCAGCTTTTCCCATCCAGGCATGGTCGTGGTCGGCATACCCACGTCGATGATATGCCGGATGTCGGCGTCCGTAGGCAGTTCCCCACTCGCCGTCGTCCGGATCTGGTAGAGCGCCAACGTAAAGTCACGAGGCCGCGGCAGCATATACTCCGCCGCCACCCCTCGCCCGTCCCCATCCACCCCATGGCACCCCGCGCACCACCGATCGTAGGTAGCCTTCCCCAACTCCTCCTGCCCAGATAACCCCCTCGCCCCGGCTGCAAGAAAGAAGAGCGCGACCACCGCTGCGGCAACCACTCGCCCAGGAGCGAGGACGTGTCGCCTCCCGAAGCGGCTTGCGATCAACGATCGTCCAAGCGGAGGGAGGTGACACGTCCTCGCTCCCTTGACCACAGTGAGAATCCGCATCAGTGCCCCCCCTCTTCCCCTTCGTCACCCCATGTCCTGGGCGAATGCCCCGACTGCTCATACAGGAAGATGATCACCGCCCAGATGTCGTCCTCGCTGAGAAAGTCCTCCCACGCCGGCATGGCGGAATTCCACGGGCCACCCTCGTTGGGGAGTCCAGGCCCACCCTTGGCGATCCTCCAGAACACCACGCTCTCCGTGAGCTGGGCGATGGTGCCAACGTCCTGAAAACTCAGCGGCACCGGGTTGAAACCTTGGGAGTAGTGCCCGAGCCCCGCCAAGCCGTCGCCGTGACACGCCAGGCAGTTCTGGTAGTAGATACGCCTGCCTTCCTCATAGTGCTCCTCCAGCGATCCTCCGATGGAGCGCAGCGGATTCTCGAGTCCCGTGAGTTGCATCGTGCGGCCCTGGAAGTCGATCTGCCCGGGCGGTGCCGGATGGATCGAACGAAAGCTGACCGGCGCGGACACCGACGGCCTCACTCTGTCGAACGTTACGAACGCGACCAGTAGAGGTGTGGCGACCAGCAGGACTCTGCGGGCGACCCTTCGCTCGGGATCGACCATGGTGCGGTGTATCGGCTGCTTGAACTCCGACCAGCGTGCCTCGTTGTCGCTGACCCACACGAGGATTCCCACGATCACGGTGAGCATGTATTGGAGCACGACCGATGCGGGCAACGGTGCGCTCGCGACTCCGATGAGCGGGGGGAGGTAGACGATGCCGTACTTTACGAGCACATAGGCCGCGACAAGCACGGCCACGGACTGCCCGAACGGGTGCCTCAGATAGTTGCCCATGGCGGTCCTATCTCCGGGCGGCGAGGAACTGCACAATGGCCTCGAGCTGGGCCGCGCTGAGTTGCTCTCCGAATGTGGGGGGCATCAGCTGGATCATGGCCTCGTACCCTTCGGCGGCGCCCGACCGCGGGTCCAGGATCGACTCGCGGATGTAGTCGGCGCTCACCCGGCTGCCGATGCCGTCGAACGAGGGCCCGAGCGGTGGGCCCACGCCGTCCATGATGTGGCAACCCAGGCAGGCATTGGCGGTCATGATCTCGACCGGGTCGGTCGAGGCGCTCGTGGGTCCGGCAGTCGCTGTTGCGGCAGGCACGGCTACTCCTGTCGACTCGCCGTCGTCATCCGACTCGACGTCGGCGCCGGTCACGGTCACCTCGCCGCCTTGGGACTGGAGATACGCCACCAGGGCCCAGATCTGCTCGTTGGAGAGCGTCCTGCTCATGTCGGCCATGATGGGGATGTAGCCGTCGACCTGGAATGCGTTCGGGTCCACCAGCGAGTTGAACAGGTAGGCCTTACAGTCCTGGCCGGTAACGCGGCTGGCGCAGCGCACGCCGATCTGCCCCGTGCCAGCTTCGTCGGTGAGCAGGTTGGGTGCGCGTGTACCGAGGCCGTGGCAGTCGGCGCAACCACCGGCCCCCTCAAAGAGGGCCCGACCCGCGGCCACCAACTCCTCGGCGGTGACCTCGCCCGAAAAGCTCAGGTCTTCGGGCACGACCGATTGGAGCTGTGGGATCGAGCTTGAGACGATGGTGAACACGGCGAGCGTGCCCAAGACCACGGCTAGCACCTTCAAGTTGGTCTTCCACATGTTCAGTCCCCTCCCTCCGAGCCCACTCCCGACAGGACCGGCTTCTCAGCCAACCCGCCCACCCAGAAGATGAATGCCACCAGCCCGAAGAAGATCAGAACGCACACCGAGATGATCTGCGACGCGTACCCGAGGGCGGGCGTAGAGGCGAATTCGCTGGTGTCACGGACCACCTCCCACACGTGCCAGTGCTGTCGGATGCCGCTGCGGGCGTAACCCATGAGGCCCATGAGCCAGGTGAACGACACGGCCAGGATGAAAAGCGCGTATTGCGAACGCTCGGGCATCTGGCCCCAGCGGATCGCACCGCGTGACTTGGCGCCCCGCCCGATCGCGATGTCGATGGCCAACACGCTGACAATGGTGGCAATCACTGCCAGCACCTGATAGACCGAGAACCCGATCCGTACGATGGCCGTGACGAAGTAGCCGTAGACGCCGTAGAAGATCACGATCGCGGCACACACCACGAACAGGACACCCTGGATCATGGTACCCGTCTTCGCCCACTCGACCACCGGCTCCTTGTTGGCCCGCCGATAGAGAAGGAATGACAGGAACGTAGTCAGAATCATGATGTTCACGGCGGTGTTCTTGGCGCTCATAACGCCGAGCACGCCCAGGAACGGGTGATATGTGCCACCCATGGCCGCAATCTCTTGGCGGCTGGCGATCATGGTATGTGGTGTGGCCCAGACGATCACGCCCGCTACGAGCACGATCAACATGTACTTCGTGTACGGTGTGAAACGCTCCGCGCCGGGAATACGCCCCATGCCGATCCATAGGTAGTAGTTGCCCGTGAGGAACAGCACACCGATCAGAAACGCCTGAATGATCCAAAGCCAGCTCATGAACCCGCCCATGAGCGTCTGGCCCATGCCCGGGCTGTACTCGTAAATCTCGCGGCCGAGATAGTAGCCCGCGAACGGCAAGATGATGAGTGCCCCGATCGCGATCAGGTTGCCGACGTAACCCATCCAGTCGTAATGGGCGCGCTCCTCGTCGGTCTTGGCCGTGAGGAATCGGTAGGCCGCGTACGCTCCTACGATCGCCCCGCCAAAGACCACGTTGGCGATGATCCGGTGGATGTTGATCGGCATCCAGGTAGCGTTCGCGAATGCGCTCCAGAAGCGAACCATGTCCGGCGCAGTGTCGGGCGTCAGGTCTGCCGGCGGGCTCATCATGAACGTGAGCCAGGAATTCGCGATGAACATGACCGTCGTTCCGAACACGTTCAGCATCAGGCCCAGGCCCCAGTGCATCAATTTGGCCCGACCCCCCGCCCAGCGGTCCCACCCGTAGTAGTAGAGGTAGAGCGTGAAGGACTCGAGGAAGAATAGGCCGGCGTACACCCACATGGATGGCGCGAAGACCTGCGTGAGGTAGATCCAGAGCCTCGGGTAGAGCGTGACCAAAAGGAAGGAGAGGATGGCGCCCCAAATCGCGGTCGCCGAGTATGCGACGAGCAGTAGGCGGGTGAACTCCTTGGCCAGCTTGTCGTATTTCCGGTCCTTGCCGAAGATGCCGATCGCCTCGGCCACCACGGCGAACATCGGAACGCCCAGTACGAACGCGGCGAACAACAGGTGGACCTGCGCCGCGATCCAGACCGCTGCCCTGGAGCCGATCAGCGGGAAGTCGCCGTAGGTCCGCGAGATCTCCTGGGCCAGTATTCCGTCCGGCGATACCAGGATCAGGAGTGTGCCCAGGCCCAACCCCCCCAACCACCGCTGCCACCGCGGCGCCCTACTCGGAAGCCGCTCGCTCATCGCAAACCCTCGATCATCGGCCCGCCTCGCTCACGCCCGCCCGTCCTTTTGGAGAAAGAACGGGAGCTTCTTGGAAAAATCCACGGGCATGGTGCGCCTCACGGCGGCCATCACGTCCGCGTCGATGTGTTCGTAGCCCTTCTCGCGCGCGAATTTCTCGATGCGCGCGGTCACCACTCCCCGGACGAAACTGGGGATGGCGTTCAGTCTCTCTCGGGCGTCAGGGCTCCAAGACAGTCCGGTCTCGGCGGATTGCCCATAGAAGATTCTTCCGCCGGGTATGATGACCTCGACGTCCCCCGGCGGATCGTATGCGCAGGAGTCGTCGGGTCCCATCAGGTCGCCTGTCTCGGCGTATGCTCTAGCCCGGCATCCCCCGCAAACTTGCCGGTACTCGCACCTTCCGCAGCGCCCACCCACGTCGCCCTCGCGCAACTTGAGCAGCACCGGCGAGGTCTCCCAGATTTCCCGGAAGCTCGACTCCATCAGGTCGCCCGCCACCTCGGGGAGATAGGGGCATGGGGTGACCTTGCCCTCGGGAGTAATGCGCACGTAGTGCACTCCGCACGGGCAGCGCGTCTGATAGTTGAGCAGCGGTGAGTCAGGGTCGCCCTGGAGCACGTGACGCATGATCTGCGGCTGGCACTTCGAGCGGATCATCATGCGGCCGCGGTACTCGCTCTCCAGCGCGGCCAGTTCGGCGAGCACGTCCTCGTTCTCGTCGGAGCTGAGACCGCGCATACGGTCAGCGCGGCCGGTCGGAACGAGAAAGTACAGGTTGAAGGACACAGCTCCGGCCTTGTCCGCCCATTCGACCAGTGCCGCCAGCTCGTGCCGATTGCCCTTGGTGACCGTCGTCTGGATCACGAAGTCCAGCGAGGATGCACGGCAGCGCTCGACGGCCGCGAGTGTTTCGGAAAGCGCTCCCCCGCCGTGGCGGAAGCGGTCGTGATAGATGGCGTTCAGCGAGTCGACGCTCACAGCCACGCCCTTGAGGCCGGCCTCCATAAGTGTGCCGATGCGGTCGCCGGTCAGGCGTGTGCCGTTGGTGCCGACCACTACCGTGGCGCCACGAGAGGAGGCCTGCTCGACCAGCACCTCGAGATCGTCCCTCAGGAGTGGCTCTCCACCCGTGAGGATCAGCATCGGATTCGGGTTGACGTCCAGGACCTCGTTCAGGATGCGCAGGCACTCCTCGGTAGACAGCTCGCCCGAGGTGGCCTGCCACGAGCCGGCCGAGATGTAGCAGTGGGCGCACGCGAGGTTACACCGCTTGGTGAGGTTCCAGGCGACGATGTGCGGCACGTAAGCGAATGTGCTGCCCGCGGTCGCGGGCAAAGGTGCGGGTGCGGTGTGGAGAGGCACCTAGTCGGCTTCCTTCGTCGACATGAAGTGCTCAATAGCGGCCTTAGCGTCCTCGGGGCTCACTGTCTTGAAGTCCACCGGGCACTTGTCAGCCTGTTCTGCGACGTCCCGGATCGGACACCGGGTCACGCCGTTGGCCTTGGCCTCCTCGATGAACTTCCGCATCTCCGGAGTGATGCCATCCACCCCCTCGGCCGCCGCCTGGATCTGCTTGGTCTGCAACTCGCGAAACATCACGAGCATGGTGTCCATGTCGAATTCGTCCGCGTCTATCATGGCCTGCTTGTTCTCATCCATGACTTGCGTCGTGATTCGCCAGAAACCGTGCTCACGGCTGAAGCGCTCGACCGTATTGCGGGCCAATGGCCGGGCGATGAGCGGCACCTGCCTCAGGCGCTCGAACGCCTCGTTGGTCCAGACCACCGGGTCGGACTCGATGCGCTCTCGCGTTTGCATATGCCCGGTGTAGGGGCAGCCCGCCTCGATTGTCGCGACGGCGGGAACAGGATCAGAGTCGGATCCCTGCACCACGGTGCGCTTCATGGCCTCCTCGGCCTTCACCTCGGCGAGAGCCAACTCTTCGGCGGTTCCGATTCCCATGATCAACTGCATGTGCGTGGGCAGCAGCTTCTTGATCGCCTCGTCCAGGCGCGGGCCGGTCACCATGGGGAGCCCGTCAGTGCCTAGAGGTGGGACGGCCTCCTGCTTCCCGGCGCCGTTCTCGCGGTACGTGCCATTGGCACCCGGGCCGAAGTTGTCGAGCACGTATTCCTCCACCGCATTGCGCGCGATGCCCAGCGCGAACGGCGGCACGCGGAGGATGCGCACCTCGGCATCGGGTGCCCATTCGATGCCCTTCTCGCCGTCTTCCTCGATCCATGGGATGTCTTCGGAGCGCACATCGGCGGTACCGACGAGCAGAACGTTGGTAGGCGCCAGCCGGCACAGGTTCTCAGCTTGCGAACCCATGTCGGTGTCTTCGACCCGGTGGCTTCCGTGCCGCGCCAGGATGAGCAGGGACGGCTCGAGTTCCTCGGTCCACTGGAGCACGCTCTGGAACGGCTTTCCGATGAGGACCTGAGTTTCCACCTCGACATCCTCGAACTCGCTGGCCATCACCTCCGCGCGCTTGAGGTTGGCCTGACAGAGCTTGAGCAGGCCCTTGTCGATGATGTTGTTGTGGAGCTCCTCCTGCTCCTCGAACTTGAAGACCTTCGAGGCCTGGACCGACAGCACGTCCTTGATATTGCCGAACACCGCGTGGTGGTACTCGACGTCGAACGCCGAGCACACGTGGAGCTTGGCGCCGAACTCGCGGGCCATCTCAAGCGCGAGCCGCATGGCCTTGTACGAGTACGCGGAACCGTCGATGCACACGACCCAGTCGCCGCCGGTCAGGGGGCGACCGTTCTTGACGATCAGTGCGTCCTTTTCGACTCGCCTGATGACCCTCGCGACCACGCCGCCGAGTTGTGAGAGCGGCTGGCGCCCTATTCCATGCGCCCCCATCACGAGCAGATCGTAGTCGCGGTCGCTCGAGCCGGCTTCCCGCTCGTCTTGGTTCTCGTCCTCGGCAATGATCCTGCCGGCCTCGTCGATCTTCACGTCCGAGCGGACCTTGGTGCCTCCGTCGTACTTGGCTGCGATGTTGGGATCGAAGCCGATCAGGCTGGGCAGCCTTCCCTGGCCGCCGTTGGCCTCTCTGATGATCTCTTCATAGTTGATGCCCTCGAGGAGTTGGCGGGTGATGGGCACGTCGGCGTCGGCACACTGCTTTTCGGTCTGATCCAGGAACGAATCAGAGATGAGTTGGAGGCCTTTCTCGATGAGCTTGTCGTGGACCTTTCGCTGGCGCTTGATCTCGTCGGCAGTTTGGAATTGGGCGGGAAGCCCCGTCTCCAACTGGCGGAAACGAATGTCATGGAGCCGGGCCGCGTAGACATGGTTTCCGGTGATGCGGCCCTCGGAGTGCCGGCACATCTCAATTGCGCACTGGACCGCCCAGTCCGAGCATTCCGAGTTATCTACCGGGACGAATACCTCACGATACATGGGTCACCCCTGAACGCAGGTTCCTTAGTCCGACCGACCGACCGACGACAACGCGACACCTTCGCACGCATTGCGGTCTGTCGGAGATGGCCCAGACTCAGGCGTCCTGCTGTGACTGCGTTATCGAAGCCGGTGCCAGGCCGGACTTCGTGAAAACGGGAGTGGCGGCCCTCCGTGAGCTCCCATGTACTTGATCGAACAGCTTTTCTTACTCGCCGGGAAGACCTTTCACGATGTGCGTGCGGGGCCTTCGCGGGCCCCGGTTTTCATGACGAGTGGACGCCTTGTTCTTGTATGGTCGAGGAGGCGTCGGGAGCCAGTATACCCAGCCGTCGCGCGGCCTGTCAAACGGCTCCCGTGGTGACTCGTCGTGCCCCCGCGAGCGTGACGAGGGCGAGGGCGGCCGCGACGAGAATCGGAGGCAGTAGATCCGCCGCGGATCCGGGCGGAGAGAGTCCAGCCGCTGCCAGCAGGGACTCGTGCAGGAGTCGGAATGGAATGACTCGTTCCACGCCCGCCGCCAGCGTGCCGGGTACCGGCGTTCTGAACGCACCGGCGGCATGCAGCAGCAGCAGGGAGAAGACCGCCGCGAAGAGTGCGCCCTCGGCGACAGACCCCGCGAGGACGGCAGCCCAGATGCCTAGCAGGTTGGCCACCAAAAGCGCGAGTACTAGGGTCGCCAGAACGCCACCGAATGCCTGAGGGCTGCGGCTCGCCAGCGCGATCACGGCCAGGCTGGGCAGGAGTTGCACCGTGTCCAGCGAGGTCGCTGCAAGTACCCGCTGGGTCAGTAAGGACCGCGGCGATACGCCCGCCAGCAAGAACCGCGTTAGGAGCCCCGACTCACCGTCGCGGATGAGCGGGATGCATGAGCCGAAGGCGCCGAATATCGTGAATAGCACCGTGTAGACCGCGGCCGCGTGCTGAGCGGG
The DNA here is from genome assembly GCA_036986155.1 of Gemmatimonadota bacterium. Taxonomy (GTDB): domain Bacteria; phylum Gemmatimonadota; class Gemmatimonadetes; order Longimicrobiales; family Gaopeijiaceae; genus JACZXQ01. The sequence continues at coordinate 21,271 of BTRA01000036.1, forward strand.
TGCCGAGCTGAGCGCGATTGGTCCGACCAGCAGGAGGGGGATGACCGCGTTGAGAGCGAAGAGCCGCCGTCGGCGGGTGGCTACGGCCCACTCGAGAGACCAGATGAGCCCGATCATCGAGCGGCCCCTGGAGAGGAAGGGTCCCCGGAGCGGGTGGGGGGCGCGAGGTGTTGCCCCGTGAGATGCGCGAAGACATCGGCGAGGTCCGGCTCCTTCACGCGGACCGACCGAATGGTCCGCCCGCTCGCCAGGACTGCTTGGCACAGAGCCGGTAGGACGCCTGGGCCGAACTCGCTGGTCGCCAGCAGACCCCCTTGGGTCTGGCTGACAGTCACCCCCTCAGGGTAGTCGGCCTCTTTACTCATAGGACCATCAACCTCGATGGTGATGAGCGTGCGCTTGGCGAGGCGTGCGAGCAGCGCGTCGGGCGTGTCGTTCGCCACTACACGGCCGCCCAGCAAGAACACCACCCTGCTGGCCAACGCCAACGCGTCGGTGGGGCCATTGAACGCCGCCACCACGCTCGCCCCATCGTGGGCACGCCTATGAAGAAGGTCGAGCAGCGTCTTCCTCGCGCTCGGGTCGAGCCCCAGCGTGGGCTCGTCGAGCAGGAGCAGTACCGGCTCGTGTGCGAGCGCTTCGATCAGCAGGAGTTTTCGGCTCATGCCGTACGAGTACTCGCGGGGAGGGATGTCGGTGTCGGCCGCTAGCCCAAACCTCTCGAAGAGCCGGTCTACCGCTGCTTCCGCTCGATCGGGTGAGAGCCCGGCAGCCCGGGCGAAAAAAAGGGCGTTCCTGCGGGCCGGCAGCGCGTCCAAATGCACCGACTCGGCCGGGGCCACCCCCATGCTTCGGCGTTGGGCTCCGGTGAGCCTGGTAGCGGTACGGTCCATGACGTGGACGGTGCCACCGGCAGGGCGCAACTCGCCGGCGATCAACCGCAGCACGGTGGTCTTTCCCGAGCCGTTTGGACCCATGAGCACGACCCGCTCGCCCGGACCGACTTCCAGCGTGATATCCGTTACGCCCGTCCGGCCGGACCTGTAGCGGTATGAGGCGCCCTCCAGCCTCACGAGGGCGGCCTGGCCCGCAGACTTCACGGCTACATGCCCTCCATCCCCAGCTCGGTGCGCGCCTGGTCCATGAGCTCGGGGGTCATCTCGGCGATTCCGTGTTCGCTCGCCCACTCGCCGTAGATCCTCTTGACCATACCGCGCACAAACTTGGGCACGCGGCTCAGGCGGTCCACGGCCTCGGGGGTCCAGACGACGGGTCCGGCGCCCGCCGGGCTCGTGGTCCCCGGCACCGGCACGTCCTGCGAAAGTGGAGGGGCCGGTTCGTGGAAGGCTTCCTCCCTCCCCCCCTCCAGCGAGCCCCTCACCAACTCCATCGGCTGGGCCGGCACATCGCGGCCCCCGATCTTTACTCCCAGGCTGCTGACGAGTTGGGTCTCCATGGGGTTGGTGAGCATGGCCATCTCTCGGCTGCAACCCGGACACTTGAACACAGCGGCCAGTGTCCCGTCGCCCGGTAGCTGGCGCTCGGCGAAGTCCATCGCCTCGTCGCACTCCAAGCAGAGGAACTTCATCGCGTGCGTGCTCCGGACCGGGCGCAGGCGTCGACGCGGTCGGCCAGGGCCAGGATCGCGCGACTGGAGGCTGCCTCGGGCTCCTTGGTGACCAGCGGATTGCCCAGGTCGGTTGCGGCCCCTAGGCGAGGATCGAACGGAATACTCGCCCACAGGGGCACACCGGACTCGGCCGAGAGGCGTTCCGCCCCGCCGGACTCGAACAGACTCGAGCGGTGACCGCACTGGGGGCACTCGTGCTCGGTCATGTTAGCGACCAGGCCCACGGCGCCGACACCCGCCTCCTGCACGAGTCGCAGCGATTTGGACACCACGAAGCGGGTCGTCTCCGAGGGGGTTGTCACCAGAAGTGCCTGATCCAGATCGGGGAGTAGTTCGAGCAGCCGCCCGATCTTGTCGGTGCCGGGAGGCACGTCGATCAACAGGAAGTCCAACTCTCCCCACACTACATCCGAGAGGAACTCGCGGAGTACGCTCGTCTCGAGAGTGCTCTGCCAGGTGAATTTGCCCGACTCGGGCTCTCGCCAGCGCAGAGGCGCGTCTTCGGCGTCTTGAAGCAACTCCATCGACATCACCCGGACGCCCTGGACACCTTCGGGTGGCTCCACTCCGTCGGGGCGATCAGACAGCGACATGCCCGACACACCGAGCATTCGGCCCAAGGAGGGCCCGTTCAGGTCGGCGTCGACCGCTCCCACCCGGAATCCTCTCATCGCCAAAGCCGCAGCCAAGTTCGCCGTGACCGCGCTCTTGCCCACGCCGCCTTTTCCGCTCGCTACCGCCACAAGGGTGCTTACACTCGACAGCCTTGTAACCAGGCGATCTTGCTGATCGAGAACCTGCTCGAGTAGTTCAGAGCCGGTGCCGTGCGGCACTTGGTTGTAGGTGCGGATCTTACGCATGGTGCGGTGCTGCCAAGGTGGTCTCCGGAGTCATGGGACGAGTTGTGCACTGGCCTCGTCGAGCAGCACCAGCGCATCGACGGGGCAGGACGCACATGCCTCGGACAGTCTATCGCGATCGGCCTCGGTGGCGTCTGCGAGGAAAACCGCGATTCCCTCGTCATCGAACTCGAAGATCTCGGGTGCGATGTCGATGCAGTCCCCGAAGCCGACGCACAGATTGCGATCGATCTGGACCGTCAACGGCCCGAACCTGCG
>BTRA01000037.1:0-24014 GCA_036986155.1 Gemmatimonadota bacterium
GCCGATGACGACCAGGGTGATGATCGAACTGGCGAGGGCGAGACCCTTGGTGAACTGGTAGCGCGCCCGAGGATCCTGAAAGCGCCCCTCCAACAGCCGAGTCAGCAGACGCCTGATGATCGACATGACGATCGGCGTCGCCAAGGACAGGAGCACCTTCAAGAGCGTATCGCTCGAGACACCGAAGTTGGCGTCGAGTAAGGCTTCGAAAGCGCCGACCATGGTGGTCGGAAGCTGGGTCTCCGCGGGTTCCGCGGCGGCCTGGAGGAGTGCTAGCATCATCGGCTGGTGAGTATGTGTCTCGTGGTCGTCGGATCCCAGCAACATACCGACCCGGAGAGGCGGGGGAAAAGGGTCCGCCAGCGAGCCGGTCCCACAGGGCCTCTAGACGACCCGCCTCCGGTCCAACATCCGGTACTGAATGGCCTCCGCCGCGTGCTCCGGCGCGATGTCGTCCTCGCCTGCCAGGTCCGCGATCGTGCGGGCCACTTTGAGGATGCGGTGGTACGCCCTCGCGGACAGACCCAGACGGTCCAATGCTCGCTGAAGGAGGCGAACCACTTCGGGGCTCGGCCGGCAGAACCGCCGCATCTCGGCCGGCTCCATCTGGCCGTTGGCGTACACGCCAGGTGAGTTCGCCAGGCGCTCCCCTTGGAGGCTTCGCGCGGCGACGACACGCGCCCTCACCTCCGCGGAGTCCGCACCGCGGCGGCCGTCGCTCAGAGCCCGGAACGGAACCGCGGGCACTTCGATGTGCAGGTCGATTCGGTCTAGTAGGGGACCCGACACCCGCGCCCTATAGCGAGCCACCTGTGCCGGGTCGCACGTGCAGCGGTCCTCGGCGGCGCCCCAATGGCCGCAGGGGCACGGGTTCATGGCCGCGGCCAGCATGAACCGGGCTGGATACCGCGCAGTAGCCCGAGCGCGGGCGATGGACACTGAGCCGTCTTCGAGTGGCTGCCTCAGCACCTCAAGCACATTGCGGCGATACTCGGGCAACTCGTCCAGGAACAGCACCCCGTGATGGGCGAGGCTGACCTCGCCGGGCCGCGGCGGAGATCCGCCACCCACCAGGCCGGCGTCGCTGATCGTGTGGTGCGGCGCCCGGAAGGGCCGCCGTGCCACCAGTGAAGCTCCCGGCGGGAGCCTGCCCGCCACTGAATGGATCTTGGTCACTTCTACCGACTCCACCAGGGTGAGTGGGGGCAATATGCCGGGAAGGCGACGCGCCAGCATGGTCTTGCCCGATCCCGGCGGCCCTATGAGCACCAGATTGTGAGCACCGGCCGCCGCGACCTCCAAAGCCCTCTTCACGTGCTCCTGGCCCTTCACTTCGTTCAGGTCCGGCCCGGGGGGTGGGGCTTCCGCCAACACCGTCTCGGCGTCCACTCGGGTGGAGGCTATTCGTGACACCCCCGTCAGGTGTGCGATGAGTTCGCCCATGGTGCGCGGGCCGATCACGTCGAATCCGTCGAGAACCGCTGCCTCGCGTGCGTTCTCGTTCGGGAGGATCAGCCCCGTCATGCCGGCCTCACGGCAACCCAGCGCGACGGGCAACGCTCCCCTCACCGGCCGCAGGCACCCGTCCAAGCCCAACTCACCGACCACGGCGTAGCCGTCGAGCGCCGCAGCGTCGATGACGCCACACACTACCAATAGCCCGAGGGCGATGGGAAGGTCGAACGAGCTTCCCTCCTTGCGTACGTCGGCGGGTGCCAGGTTGACCGTGATGCGCTTGGGAGGAACTTGATGGCCCGAGTGACGGAGCGCCGCCGCCACTCGCTCGCGGCCTTCTCGCACGGCACCTTGGGGTAGGCCGACCACCGCGAACGAGGGCAGCCCGGGCGCGAGGCTGACCTCCACCCGGACGAGAAAGCTATCGACGCCTTGGACTGCGGCGGACGTGATCTGTGCCAACATGGACTCGGAATCTCGATCGGATTCCGGGGCCTACCATGGTCGGATGGGCTCGGCGCCGTCAGCTGAAGAGCGGTGGCCTCTTGAGGTGGTAATCCGTGGCCTCCTGGAACGCCCGTGCCACCCGCAGCATCTCGGCGTCGCCCCAGAGCTTGCCCACAAACGAGATGCTCACCGGTGTGCCCTCTTCCGTGAATCCGGACGGCAAGACTACAGTTGGGTGGCCGGTGAGGTTGGTCAGCAGGAGCACACCTTGTGCGAAGGATGGCGTGATGAACACGTCTATGCCGTCCAACGCGGCCTCGGTCGCCCCCATGACCATGGTGCGCAGCCGATTCGCTTGGATGTACTCGACCGCGGGGGTCATGTGTGCAGTGCGGAAGGTATGCGGCCAGGTACCCCTGCCCTGTCGCGTGAGCAAGTCGTCGCGTCCGCTCAGCGTAAGCTCGTCAAACGCAGCAGCAGCCTCAGCGCTCAGGATGATCCGCATGGCCCGGAGCGGGAATTCGTCCGGCAGTTCGACCGGAATCGTATCGATCCCCAGGCTCCGGATCACCTCGAGCGCCGCCTTGTCCGCGTCGGTCGCACGCTCCGACTCGAAGGCACGCTTGAGATAACCGATGCGCAGATCCGACAGCGGCGCCTCGGCGTCCCAATTGAACGGTAGCGTGCGGGCCGTGGGGTCCTTGCCGTCGGCGCCGTGAATGGCGTCGAATACGAGAGCGCAGTCCTCGACCGCACGACATAGCGGACCGATCTTGTCCATGCTCCATGACAATGCCATGGCACCATAGCGGCTCACCCGGCCGAAGGTGGGCCTCAGGCCTGTCGCTCCACAGCGCGTCGCGGGCGATACGATGGACCCGAGCGTCTCGGTGCCGATGGAGAAGCCGACCAGCCCGGCCACCGTGGATGAGGCGGAGCCGGCGGAGGACCCACTGGAACCCTGCTCGAGATTCCACGGGTTCCGGGTCCTGCCTCCATACCACCAGTCGCCCTGGGCCAGCGCACCCAAGGTGAGCTTGGCGATGAGCACAGCCCCGGCCTCCTCCAAGCGGCGCACAACCGTGGCATCCTCGTCGATCACCTGGTCTTCGTACGGCTTGGCACCCCATGTCGTAGGGTAGCCCTTCACCGCCAGCAGGTCCTTGCCTCCCCAGGGGATCCCATGCAGCGGGCCTCGGTACGTTCCAGTCGCTATCTCGCGGTCCGCGCGCGCTGCCTGCCGAAACGCCAACTCCTCGGTGACGGTGATCACGGACTCCAGTGTCGGCCCATGACGCTTCAGCCGACCCAGATACATAGCGGTGAGCTCGGTCGACGTAACCTCGCGAGTTCGCACCAGCTCGGAGAGCAGGCTAACCGGCCAGAAGGCCGCTTCCTCCAGGTTCGTCGGCCGCTCCACCGCCGGACGCCTCGACATGCGAAACCGCCGCTGCTCGGTTGGGAGCACGGCGCCTGGGAGCACGGGATCGAACCGAAGGGCCGGCGGAACCTCGTTCGGGATTCCTTGCTCACGAATGGAACGATATGCGCGAAGGTTCTGATTGAGCCCCCTGAGCATGCCCTCACGCTCTTCTTCGGTGAACTCGAGGCCAGCCACTGCGGCTGCGTCCGCGAGCACCTCGGACGTAATCGCCTGACGCTCCTGAGCCTGGGCCCACAGCACACCCGGAAACAGCGTGCCGCCCAAGCCGAGGCCCGACATGTAGGTCATGAACGCACGTCGATCGAATGATAGGGTGGCCGAAGCGGGAGCGGGTCGTGTCATCGTCTCACCGTGTCTGTAGAAGTGTCCGTATCGGACCAACACGGTGCCGCCCATCCCACACGTACGCAAGATGTTACATTGCGGTTCTGGCAACGCCTCGATAGGATGGGCCCGTCGCGCCAGCGGGATGGGTCGGAGGCGGGCTCGACTGGAGTTCTGAGAGACATACCGAGGCGCAGAGGAGAACCATCTTGACGTTCGGAGTGGGCCCATGAAGGTCGCCGTTCTCGTTGAGACCAGCCCGGATGAGAGCCGAGTGGCACTCGTGCCCTCGACCGTACCGGAAATGGCGAAGGCGGGACTCGAAGTCACGGTCGTGGCCGGTGCCGGAATCCGGTCGCATTTTCCCGACCAGGAGTACCGTGACGCAGGCGCGACGGTGGCGCCTGACGCCGCCACGGCACTTCAGGATGCGGCCATCGTGCTCAAGGTGCAGCCGCCTACCTCCGAAGAGGCCGCCGACCTTCCGACCGGATGCCGGCTCGTCAGCCTACTTTCGCCCCTGACCAACGCCGACCTCCTGAAGTCGCTGGCCGAAGCGGGAGTCACGGCCTTCGCGCTCGAACTGATCCCGCGTATCACGCGAGCGCAGAGCATGGACGTGCTTTCGTCGCAGGCTACCGTGGCCGGTTACAAGGCTGTGCTCATGGGTGCGGATGAGTTGAGTAAGTTCCTCCCCATGTTCATGACGGCGGCGGGAACCATCCGTCCGGGCAAAGCTCTCGTGTTGGGGGCTGGCGTGGCCGGGCTCCAAGCCATCGCCACAGCCAAACGACTGGGGGCCAAGGTAGAGGCGTTCGACGTCCGCCCTGCGGTCAAGGAGCAGGTCGAGAGTTTGGGGGCCACCTTCCTGGAAACCGAGCACGAGGTCACCGCCGAGGGCGAGGGGGGCTACGCTACGGAACTGTCGGACGAGCAGCACGAGCGGGAACTCGAGTTGATCGCGGACCACATCAAGGACGCGGACCTGGTCGTTACCACCGCGCAGATCCCGGGGCGGCCCGCACCACTCTTGATTACCGAAAAAATGGTGGAGTCGATGCGGCCCGGCTCCGTCATCGTTGACCTGGCGTCGGAGTCGGGTGGGAACTGTGCGGTGACCGAGATGGCCACCACAGTGGTGCACAACGGGGTCAAAGTGATCGGGCCCGTGAACCTCCCCGGTGCGATTCCGGTCCATGCCAGTCAAATGTTTTCCAAGAACGTTGTGACGTTCCTGAAAGAGATGCTGGACGAGGGTGAGCTCACGCTCGATTTCGAAAACGAGGTGATCGATGCAACCTGCGTGAGCCACGGTGGCGAGGTGCGCAGTTGAAATTTGTCTCCATGAGCTCCGAGAGGAGATCCGATGGGTGAGATGGTCGTCGGCCTGTACGTCTTCGTGCTGGCCGCTCTTGCGGGGAGTGAGGTCATCTCCAAGGTGCCCCCCACACTCCATACACCGCTCATGTCGGGAGCGAATGCCGTGTCGGGGATAGCCGTCATTGGCGCTCTGGTGATCTCGGCGCAGGCCGACACCCCGATAGTGCAGATCCTGGGAGTGGTGGGAGTCGCCATGGCCATGATCAACGTGGTCGGCGGCTTCATGGTCACCGACCGCATGCTCCAGATGTTCAAGAAGAGATAGCATGGATCTCTCCTTCCTTTTCGACCTCACATACATTCTGTCCGCTACGCTTTTCGTAGTGGGACTGAAGAGGCTGCAGTCGCCGGCCACCGCCCGCCAGGGTAATGCCCTCGCCGCCTTGGCCATGCTCATCGCCATCGTGGCGACGCTGCTCGAGAACGACGTGCTCTCGTGGACCGGCATCCTGATCGGCATGGCCGTGGGCTCCCTGATCGGGGCCCTGGCCGCGCGCATGGTAAAGATGACGGATATGCCGCAGATGGTGGGTATATTCAACGCCTTCGGCGGTGGCGCATCCGCGCTAGTGGCGGCGGCCGAATTCGTCCGCATCCAGCAGATGGGCGCACCCATGGCCGCCAGCACGGGCCTCTCGATCGCGCTGGGCAGCCTGATCGGCGCCGTGACCTTTACGGGGAGCTTCGTAGCGTTCGGAAAGCTTCAGGGCCTCGTCAGCGGCAATCCGATCACGTTCCCGCTCCAGAAGACTTTGAACGCCTTACTCTTCCTTGCGGCGCTGGCCCTCGGTGCCGGCATGAGTGGTGCGTTCGCCGTGGGCGAGCTCACGCCGCTTACGGTGTTCATGATCTTTACCGGCATCTCGCTGCTCCTGGGCGTTCTGTTGGTGATCCCCATTGGCGGCGCCGACATGCCGGTGGTGATTTCGCTACTGAACTCCTACTCGGGACTCGCGGCCTCCGCGGCGGGCTTCGTCGTGGGAAACATGGTGTTGATCATCAGCGGAGCGTTGGTGGGCGCGGCGGGGCTCATCCTGACTATCATCATGTGCAAAGCCATGAACCGGTCGCTGGCCAACGTCGCGTTCGGGGCTTTCGGAGGCGAGAGCGCCACCGCCCAGGTGAGCTCGGGAGACAAGCCGGTCCGGAGCATCGACGCCGAACAGGCCGCCATGGTACTGGCGTACGCGCAAACCGTGGTCGTCGTGCCCGGTTATGGACTCGCGGTCGCACAGGCACAGCACGAGCTCCGCAAGGTCATGGAGATCCTCGAGGAGCGGGGAGTGGACGTGAAGTACGCCATTCACCCGGTTGCCGGCCGCATGCCCGGGCACATGAACGTGCTGCTCGCCGAAGCGGATGTACCCTACGACAAACTCTTCGATCTGGACGAGATCAACGACGACTTTCAGCGCACGGACGTAGTCCTCGTCGTGGGCGCGAACGACGTTGTGAATCCTGAGTCCCGCAACCCGCAAAGCGTGATCGCGGGCATGCCGATCCTAGACGTGGATCGCGCGAAGAACTGCATCATCATGAAGAGGAGCCTGTCCCCGGGCTTCGCAGGCATCGACAACCCCCTCTTCTATCTGGACGGTACCATGATGTTCTTCGGTGACGCCAAGGCGTCGATGAGCGATCTGGCGCGGGAGGTTCGGGAGGCCTGAGGGTTGCTGCCACCAATGGGCTAGACGGGGGACGCTGCCTCCGACGATCGCTTCAGCAGTTCCCATCCACGGCGGACGTGGTCCTCGGTCGTTCGCAGGTTTCCCACCGACAGCCTGAGCGTGAGCCTACCTTTCAGTCGGGTGCTCGAGAAGAACGCTTCTCCGGTGGCATTCGCTCGGTCGAGAACGTCCTGATTGAGCCGATCCTGTTCTTCCGGAGATCGGCCGCGTGGTGCATACCGGAACACAGGTGTGCCGAAGATCACCGGCGCCATCAACTCCCAGTCGGGGTGCTCCTCGACCCAGTCCCCCACCAGGCGCCCGAGGCGAATGTGCTCGCGGATGCGTTCACCAAGGCCCAGCACACCGAAGTAACGGATCACGAACCAGAGCTTCAGCGCACGGAACCTGCGGCCCAGTGAGATCCCGTAGTCCATCAGGTCGGTGGTCCCGTCGCCATCGTCGGTACGAAGATAGTCGGGCCGCAGGCTGAATGCCTGTCGCAGCATCTCGGGTCTCCGGCAATAGAGCACGGAACAGTCCACCGGAGTAAACAACCATTTGTGCGGATTCACCACGATAGAGTCCGCACGCTCCCATCCAAGGAAGTGCTCGCCCATCTCCGGTAGGATCGCGGCCGGCCCACCGTACGCGGCGTCAACATGAAGCCATAGCCCGAACGCCTCGGCGACCTCTGCGATTTCGGCGACCGGATCGACACTTCCACTCGATGTCGTGCCGAGCGTGGCCACCACAGCAAGGGGCTTGCGGCCCGCTGCCACATCGCTCTCGATGGCAGAGCGTAGCGCTCTGGGGTCCAACCGGAACAGCTCATCGACCCCGACCTTGTGCACGCCGTTCGTTCCGAACCCGAGCGTGATCACGGCCTTCTCGATCGAAGAGTGCGCCTCGACGGAGGTGTAGAACACACCCGCCGGGCCTCCCGCGAGCCCGTCCGTCCGTGCCTGAGGAAGGCCCTGCTCACGAGCGGCCGCGAGAGCATATAGGGAGCTGGACGAGGCCGTGTCGTTGATGGTCCCGTGTAAGCCCTCGGGAAGTCCGAGTGCCTGGCGCAGCCAGTCGAGAGTATGCTCCTCTAGTTCGGTGGCGGCGGGACAGCTTCGCCAGATCATGGCGTTTACGTTGAGCGCTGCGGCGAGCATCTCGCCCAGAATACCCGGCCCCGAGCCGGTGTTGGCAAAATACGCAAAAAAGGAGGGGTGATTCCAATGCGTGATGCCGGGTACGATCAGGTTTCGGAAGTCCTCCAACACCCTGTCGAATGCCTCGCCCTGCTCCGGGGGCGCCAGCGGGAGGGAGGCCCTCACATCGCCGGGCTGGATCTGCGCCAAGACGGGAAGCTGGCTCACATCCTCGAGGTAGGTGGCAATCCACTCGACCACATCCAAGGCGTGCGCCCGAAAGTCCTCCGAGGGCATGTCCCGTGTGGTGGGCCCCATCGATTCCGTTGTGCTCAGGCCCCCATCACGTTCCTCAAGTCCTGTTCGATGCCTGCGAGTTGATGGCGTATTTCAGTGGCGACCTCCCGGGTGAGCTGCCTGGGGCGCGCGCCCTCTTGAAAGAGGTCGAAGAACAGACGATCCGTATGGCCGACACCGGCCTGCGTCACGCCCGCGTCGAGGAATCGGTTGAGACGAAGCACCTCATTCTCGAACGAAGAGGACCCGCTCGAGGGCGGCGGTTCCTTGAAAAGCATACGAATCAGAGCCCCTCTCAAGAACTGGAACTCCTCGACGATCTCGCCGGACGCCAATCCCCTCGCAACGCCCAACGAACCGTACAGTTCAGCCGCGCTCTGCCACACAGGGTCCAACTGCCGACGGTGGGGGCCCATGGCCGGCGGGAGCATCGACACAAGAACGCGAAGGAAGTCGGCGAGGAGGGGTGCTTGCTCGGGCGGGGCCCGACGGTCTCGATCCAACACCGCGGAAAGCCACGCGGTCGCGAGCCTGTCTACGCGGAGGCGCAACCATTCGGAAAAATCCTGGAACCGGCCACCGGCGTACCGCGAGGTAGTGGAGGAAGGCTTGTGGGATTCGGCTCGAGGCCCGTGGGGGGGTGCAACGGAATCCCGCATGGTTCTCCTTGCTCGAGAGCAACACCAACAAGATGAGGAAACTTAATCACTGGACGGGTCCGCGCCAGTCGAGTCGGCGTCCGCCGGCCCCCTCTCCACCTCCACCCATGGCAATAGGCGGACTCGCACCGCTGTGCCCTCGCCGCGCGCGCTTTGGGCCGTCACTGAACCGCCCCAGGATCCAACGAGGCGCTCCACGATCGCGAGGCCGAGTCCAGTCCCCGTGGATCGGGTGGAGAAGTGTGGCTCGAAGATCCGGGCGAGAATGTCCCCGGGTATGCCGGTGCCATCGTCCTTTACGCACACCTCGACCGTAGAGGGGCCCCACTCTGATTCCACGAGGACGCTGCCGCCCTGCTCGATCGCCGCCCTGGCGTTTTCGAGCAGATTGATCAAGACCTCCTTCAGCTCGGAGGCACGCGCCTGCACCAGCGGCGTGTCGGCGGCGATCGTGCACGTGAACCGGACGGAGTCCTGCTCCTCGCCGCTCTGGTAGAGAGCAAGAACCTCCTGCGCCACATCCAACACGTTCACGCGTTCGAGCGGCACGCTGCCGGCTTCCTGCGGGGCCCCGAACCGGGAAAATGCGCTCGCAATTGACGAAAGGTGGTCGATCTCTTTGAGGATGGCTTCGACATTCCTGCTGAGGATGGGATCGAAGTCCTCCTTCTTATCGCGCCAGGCACGCCGGATGTGCTGTACGCTGAGCTTGATGGGTGTGAGCGGATTCTTCACCTCGTGGGCGACCTGGCGCGCCATCTCACCCCAGGCGAGGATCCGCTCAGTCCTCAACTCGTCGGTGATGTCCTCGAGGCTGAGTACTGCTCCACCCGGCCCCTCCTGGGAAACCGGCCTCGATCGGACGCGAATGCGGCGATCACCGAACTGGACCTCGGTCGTGCCCTCTCGCGACTCCTCCTCGAAGCAGCATCGCACCCAAAGCGAAAGCTCTTCAAGCGACTCCCCCGAGACCGGAAGCGGCTCGCCAACCTTCACTCCTCCGCCGAGCAACCGCTGCGCCATCGGGTTGATCAGGGTGACCTGACGGTCGGCGTCCAGCGCGACGACCCCGGTGGCCGCCTCCTCCATGATGGCCTGAGTGCGCCGCGTGGTCCTCTCCAACGCCCTGCGTGCCCTGCGCAATCGCAACACCATCCGGTTGAACGCGTTGAACACCGATCCGAACTCGTCCGGCCTGTCCGAGGGCAACCGAACCTCGAGGTCGCCGCCGCCCACTGCTTCGGACGCGATCTGGAGAGTCTGGATCGGACGGGTGAGAGTCCGCCCCACCAAGAACGCCAAACCCAACGCCACGATACCCCCCAACACGACCACGAAACCGACGATCTCGCCGACCTCCCCCTCGTGCAGCGCGGTGGCGCCAGCCTGCAGAGGGACCGGCGTAGCCACGACATCCCCATCGGGTAGCCTCGTGTACGCCATGAGATACTCCCAACGCCCGATCGACGTGTGCTGAGTCGCAACCAACACCTCGCGGCTCTCGAGCCGCCGGTTGATCTCCATCGGAATCCACCCCTCGTGAAGACCCAGTTCCACCAGTTCGTCCACGGATCCGCCACGAAGCTCACCCGCACGATACTCCAGCAGATCGGCGCCGACTCGATCAGCCAACAGGCTCATCCTGCGGTTCGCGTCGTAGTAGAAGCTGGAGGCGTCCGCAGCCACTCGTTCCGCGAGCGCCGCCGCGGTTCGTTCGGTCGCCCGGGACAGCGTGCGAAGGGCCAGGGTGCCGAGGATCGCCGTTGAAAGGAGGAAGAACCCGACGAGGGAGAGCGTCACCTGGGCGCGAAATGATGCCCACGGGGCCCGCCAGTCCTGGAAGAACGGTCGCCGCCCGAGCAGAGCCCACTGTCCCAGCGCCCAGAGCGCCAGAACGATCAGGATGTCGAGGAGGATCAGGAGGGTGGCCCGAGCAACCAGCACGAGCCGCGACGCGAGGTCGAGCGCGTAGTGTCCGTCGAAGACACCATCCGGGTACGTCAGCGCGAGTCGGGCCTCCCACCCCGTGGCAATACGCCGCCAGTGTAAGCCTGGCTCCGGGAGAATGTCTCCCTCGAGCAGGGGCACCAGAGTGAGCGGATCCCGTCCGGCGAATCCCAACCGTCCGAATAGGGGTCCGAACGGTGACGGACCCCGGAGGTCCCGGGGTGGGGGAACGACAGCCGTGAGAATCTGCCCGTCGCTCAGCGGGACCTGAACCAGATAGATTGCTTCGCCGGTGCTCAAGCGCTTCACGAACGGTCCCTCTCCGTCAGCTGCTCGCGACAGGAAATCGTCGGCTACTGCGGGTCGCTGTCCACCCGTGCCGATTCGCAGCTCATCGCCGGGGATTCCCCCACTCGACCAGAGCGTGAGCCAGACTCCACCGCCGTGATCCGCCAATCCACTGTCGACCCAACTCTCGTAGAGCAACTCCACCGGTTCGACGTCCGTGGCGTCCAGCGCTTGCACGGTATCCACTAGCCGGTACAGCAGGAAGTTCAGGTACGGGTCCTCCTGCGTCTCCAGGTGTCGCAGTTGCTCCTCCGCGGACACCATTCGGGCTTCTACCCGTCCCGACCAAGCCGTGACGAGTGCTGCGGATGAACCGAGTAATCCCGCGAGCCCCCACGCCACGAGAGCCTGCTTCCATCCCCTCAAGGACGAGAGCGCGATGGCCGCCGTTGCCGCCGGAAGAGCCCAGAAAGCCACGGCCCACGACGGAAGCGCTACCGAAAACCACACCCGTGTGGCGGCCAGCGCCGCCAGTGCCACCACCAATCCGAGTGTGGTGGCGAGCGCCAGCGTAGGTGTGGACTCCCTGCGTTGAGAAACGCCGAGCCGGAAGGCCAACACTGTGACGAGGGCAAGCATCAACGCCAACGTGGCTTGGTAGGAGAGCCAAAGGGGTATCGTCCCAGCGAGGAACTGTGCGGACGGCCCACCCTGCATGAGAAGTGTCGCCGCCGGATACCCGACGAGGACCAGCCCCACAGTGGCGGCCGGCCCGACGGCTCGCCGCTTCGTCGTGGGGTTCGCGAGGAGAAGCGCCGCCGCCGCGGTCACGGCAGCGACCCGGCCCAAGGTCACGTCACCGATTCCGGGTAGCAGGAAGTAACCCGTCGAGAACAACTCCCCGAGGAAGGGCACCAGGCCAAAGGGTAGAGTCGTCGCCAACACCACCAGGGCAATCGAGCCCGCGACCTTGTCTCGCGGGCGACCCGCGGTCCCCGCCGCCAGAATCAGCCAAGCCAACAACGACAGACCACCCACGAATTGAGCCCAGAACGCACGCGCGGCTTCCAGCCGGTCCGATCGCGTGGGTTCGACCACAGCCACATTGAGCAGCACGCGCCCCCGCCACTCATACTCGAGCACGCCGCTTTCCTGGGGCCGATCGGCCCGCAGGATCCGGATGCGCTCTCCAGTTCGGTGCTCGAACCACGAGGCGAAACTCGCCACCTCTGGCTCGGGCTGGCCCGGCAGGTTCACACTGACCACCGCGGCGACCATGGCGGTGCCGCCGCCGGCGATCGGCTCGGTGAAGTAGAGGTACGAAAAAAGTGGACGGCCTTGAAAGAGGGCGGGTGCCTGGCCGAGTTTGACGCTTTCGGGCACCAACCCGCGATGACTACCGGCCCACGACTCCAGTCGGCCCTCTGTGTCGTAAATGGCAGCCGCCGCCATGCCCGCCCTGTCGATTGCCGCTTGCAGAGCCGTGCCATCCCTCGTATCCGTCCCACGGTCTGCCATGCGAGCGAGTTCGGCGGCCGCGTCCTCCCCGGTCCGGAGGAGTCGGTCGAGACCATTGATCAGTTGAGACTCGGCCCGTGCCAGCCGGTCCTGCCAGTATGCGGTCCAGTCACCGTTGATCTGACGGGACTCAAGGTGGCCCGCGACGCCACCGATGATCCCCGCCAGGGACATGAGGGCGGCAAGGCTGCGAAATCCCGGTCGCCAGCCTAAGCTGATCAGAGTGGCGAGCGCACCTAGTGAGGCCGCCATCAACCAGATCCAAGAGGGTGAGCGGGCCCAAAGCGCGAGAGCGGATACGGCCACCCACAGGCCCAAGCGTCCCCAACGCCGGGCCGTCAACACTATTGAAGGAGGACGAGGAGTCGATGGAGACTCGGTCATTGGCCCTGCACCACATGGCTTCGGACGAGATCGCGGAAGTCTTGCAGCGTGATCCACGCTTGCTCGTGCCGGTGGGTGCGCTCGACCAGCACGGGCCCCACCTCCCTCTCGGCGCCAATACCATGATCGCGAAACGGGTCGCCAACGACCTTTCGCGTATTCTCTCCCTTCTCGTTGCCCCACCCCTCCCCTACGGAATCGTCCACCCTGACGGCGAGGCCTATGCGGGAACGGCCGGTCTTCGACGAAAGACGTTCCACCGGGCGGTCAACGAGTTGTTGGCAAGCTGGGATGATCACGGCGTCACCGAGTTGGTCGTTATCACTGCGCAGCGTCACGAGCCTCATCTGGAGGCCCTCCTCACTGCGCTCACGCCCCAGGCCTCCACCACAGTCGTCGACCTGATGATGCTCGACGTGTCCGATATTCTCGAGGGCAACCCACGAGAGGAGCGCGGAGGCGAACTGGAGACATCGCTAATGCTCCACCTCGCCGTGGATCTCGTCAGACCTGACCGAATCGCGGACTTCCACCCTCCGCAAGAGTCGTTGAGAAGATACCTCCAGGGCAAGGTCGCCACACCCCTCCCCGAGTTCCGGGGCTCCGTCGGATACGCAAGCCGCGCCAGCGCCGAAAAAGGCAGGAAGGTGTATGAGCGGTACCTCCAGATCCTGACGGATTCGTTCAGAAATCCACAGATTGGCGGAGATTCCAACGCCCCGCTCCCTGAACCGGAGGGTTCTTGAGATGGTTGCTGTCCGGCATGTGTCTTGCACGTTATGCCGGGCAAGTGCCGTTCCGGGCTTTTCCGGGGCCTGGACCAGAGCCCCGCTCCGCAGTCGCACACGGGAGTACATGATCCTGAGACGCTTGCTGACATTCGTGATTGCGGGCGCCTTGCCGATGGTCGGACCTCGGTCGGTGGAGGGACAGAACGTCACGCTCGATGAAGGTGCCTTCGTCATCAACGTAGAAGGCCGCCGGGTCGCGACGGAAACGTTCAGGATCCGCCGCAGTGGCCAGGGGGAGGCCGCGGTCGTCATAGCGCAAGCCACTCTTGCCTTCACGGAAGGGGATATCGAGAGTATCACCACCCTCCTCCAGGCTCGAGGCCGTAACCTGGAGCTCACCGGGTATCAGGTCCGGGTGTCCACCGGCGAGGTCACCAGTCTCCGCGATAATGGACAACGCCTCGAGGCCGTGACCACGTCCAGCACGGGGCAGCGGGAGCGGGAGTACCGGGGAGGTATCCAGGCCGTCGTTCTCGAGGAACTCGTTGCCCATCACTACTACTTTCTCGGACGCAGGGCCCGACCGGAGCCAACCTCTGTATCGGTCATCGTGCCCCGCACCGGTAGTCAGGCACGGGCGAGCCTTATCCAAGGGAACGTGGAGACTGTGCAGGTGGCCGGCACCCGAGTGTCCGCCCAGCGTCTCACCCTGGACGTGCTCGGGCGCAGACACGACTTCTGGGTCGATCGGCAAAACCGCGTCCTACGGGTAGAGATCACGGCGGACGCCTACGTTGCGGTGCGGAGAGAACTCCCCTGAGGGCCTTCACGCCCCTCACCAACGTCCCATCGAACCCGCCCCCTGGACGTAACCCCCCATTACCTTTGGTGTATCCGTGAAGAATCGACCAGACCACTCCGTAGTCCAGGTAGCGCGTAGCTACGGCGCATCGTCGACAGTCGTGTCCCGGAGGCGTGAAACCGGGGTTCCCGACGAGGCGTAGGGTCTGACAGTCGATGTCGACCGCCGGATTGACCACAAGAACATAAAGCTCGGAGGCAAGTCTTGCCCGCGTCAATGCTAGGGGCCCGTCGCTGGCTCATCGGGACCTTGACCGTTTTCATTCTTTCTCCCGGGCTTTCAGCCCAGGATGTCGTCGACATCAGCCTTTCGCTCGAAGAGGCGATCGCCGTTGCTCTTCAGCGTAATCCTGGGTTCCAAGCCACCCGGAACGACGAAGTGACCGCCGACTGGGACGTAAAAAGCGCGTACGGTGCGCTCCTCCCCTCGGCAACG
Organism: Gemmatimonadota bacterium; assembly: GCA_036986155.1. GTDB lineage: Bacteria > Gemmatimonadota > Gemmatimonadetes > Longimicrobiales > Gaopeijiaceae > JACZXQ01. Next base: position 14,981 of record BTRA01000037.1, read on the forward strand.
TCGAGTGGCGGCATCTCGTGGCAGGGGCCCGGTGAGCAGCAGTTCGGAAGCATCACTGCGCAGCAGCTCGGCTTCTCGAATCAGCCCTCATTCTGGTTCTCGCGCTACAGCATCGGGCTGAACTACAGCGTGTCCGGATCGGCATTACTCGCGCCCGGCCAGGCCAAGGCTCGCCGGCGCGCCACGCGAGCACAGGTCGCGAACGCCGGCGCCACCCTCGCCCGTCAGGTGACGCAGCAGTACATCGCCGTCCTTCGGCAAGCAGAGCAACTCAAGGTGTCGAAGCAGCAGCTAGAGCGTGCCGCCTTCAACCTGCGTCTGGCTCGAGCCCAATACGAGGTCGGGACCGCGAGCGCCGTGGAGGTCGCGCAGGCGGAGGTCGGTGCCGGCCGAGCCGAGGTCACTGTTCTGGTGGACCAGAACGCGCACGAAACGGCTCGAATCAGGCTCCTCCAGCTGATGGGAGTGGATCTCGACCGGCCCGTGGTGCTCACGACGCCCTTCCGGCTCACCGAGCCACTGTGGACCAAAGACGAACTCTATGAGATGGGACTGGAGGGCAACCCGAACCTGCATGCGTTGCGCGAGAATAGTCGCGCGTCCGAATTCGGTGTAAAGATCGCGAAGAGTGCGTACCTCCCGTCGCTCTCGGTGAGCACCTCCTTCAGCGGCTTCAGCCAGCAGGCAACGTCGACGGACTTTCGGGTTTCAGCCGCCGAGAGGCAATCGATCGCCGCGATCAACAACTGCCTGTTCCAAAACGATCTATTTTCACGGCTGGCGAACCCGCTGCCCGCGTCCGATTGCTCCACACTGGCGTTCTCGGATGCCGACGCCCAGAGGATTCGCGATGCCAACGACGTCTTCCCGTTCAACTTCACCAGGAATCCTCCCTCGGCTTCGCTCTCGATTTCGCTGCCGATCTTCCAGGGGCTCAGCCGACAGCGCCAGATCGAGGTCGCGCAGGTGCAGCGCGAGGACCTTCGCCACAACCTCAGGGAGCAGGAACTCGCTCTGCGCGCCGATATCGCGACTGGCCTGGCCACGCTGCGGACGGCCTACCGCAGTGCCCTCCTCGAGGAGCGGAACCAGGAAACGGCCGATGAACAACTGCGCCTCGCCCGAGAGCGCTTCACGGTCGGGTTAGCAGACTTCGTCGAACTGCTGAACGCCGAGAGCGTCAAGGCGGAGGCAGACCGCGCCGGCATCGCGGCCATTTTCGCGTACCACGATGCGTTGGCGAGCCTGGAGTCCGCAGTCGGACAATCACTCCGCGGCAATGATGCCGCGAACTAAGGAATCGAATCCCACATGAGCCGCAATCGTAGGATCCTGGTCGGTGTGATCGTGGTGGCCGTTCTCGGGACGGCATCCTGGCTCAGCGTCTCTCAGAGGAGCGAGCGGGGCCTGGAGGTTCGCTTCGCTACCGTGGGCCGGAGAGATCTGGTCGAGACCGTGACGGCGAGTGGCAATATCCGTGCGGGCCGCGTTGTGGACATCAGTTCGGACGTGTCGGCACGCGTGGCTTCACTCTACATCCAGGAAGGCGACGATGTCGTAGCGGGACAGGTCCTGCTGCGCCTCGATCCGACGCGTTTCGACGCGCAGGTGTCCCGCGCCCGCGCGTCTCTCAACCAGGCCCGCGCCAACGCTGCGCAGCAAGAGGCCAACCACGTCCGCATGGAGCGTGAGCTCAATCGGCTGACGGCGCTGTTCCAGCGCGACTCGCTGCTCGTGAAGCGCCAACTCTTGGAAGATGCCCAGACCAATCTCGAGGTGGCGGGGCACCAACTCGACGGCGCGAGCTTCGGAGTCGCCCAGGCCGAGGCCGCGCTGGATGAAGCCAAGGAACTGTTGTCGAAGACGGTCTTCGTGGCACCCATCTCCGGCAAGGTAACCCGCCTCAACGTCGAGGAAGGGGAGACGGTCATCGTCGGAACCATGAACAACCCCGGCAGCCTCGTCCTCACGATCAGTGGGCTAGCGACGGTCGAAGCGGTGGTGCAGGTCGACGAGACTGACATCCCCTACGTGTCACTAGGGGACTCCGCAGTGCTGGAGTTGGACGCGTTCCCAAACCAGGTTTTCGCGGGGGTAGTCACGGAGATCGGAAACAGTGCGATCCGCCCACCCTCCTCGACCGCAGCGTCCGGACAGACGGCGGCGATCGACTTCGAGGTGGTCATCGTGATGGAGGACCCACCCGAAGGCGTGCGCCCAGACCTGTCCACCACTGCCGACATCATTACGTCCATGAGCCAAGACGCGTTAGCGGTCCCCATCATCTCACTCACGGTGAGGCAGTCCGATGACGAGGATGCACCGGCGCCCGACCCCAATGCTCCGCAGCGGGAAGCCGGGCCGGCGACCAAACGTCCGGAAGACCGCGATGTCGAGGGGGTGCTGATCGTCCGCGACGGAGCGGTCACGTTCACCCCGGTGGAGGTCGGCATCACCGGACAAGAATACTTCGAGATCGTGTCAGGCGTTCAGGAGGGTGACACGCTCGTTGCCGGCCCGTACCAGCGCATTCGCGAGCTCAAGACCGGGGATGCGGTGCGCGAGCAGGATCCCCGTGACTCGGATAGCGGGAACTGACGTTGGCTAGTACACGAACCCGTAACGGGGCGGGACATGCAGTTCGCTGAGGGCGTGCGCCTGGCGCTCCACCAGCTCCGCACCCAGAAGCTCAAGACGTTCTTCAGCCTGCTGGGCGTCATCGTCGGCGTCATGTTCCTCATCGTCGTCGTGAGCTTGGTCGAGGGCATGGACCGCTACATCCGCGAGGATCTCGCCGCCGCCGTGTGGGGTGTCAACACGGTCACAATCCAACGCTTCCCCGATGGCCCGGACGCCAGCGGCCAGAGCTCGCGAGCCCGGCGGCGGCGTCCTCGGCTCACCTACGACGACTGGGAAGCCCTCCAGAACTCGGTGAAGACGCCTTCCTTGGTCGGCGCGGAGAGCAGCACGGGTGGTGCGGTGGTCGCGGATAACGGACGCCGCGTCGAGCAGGTCCGCATCAAGGGAGTCACTCCTGAGATGCTCATGATCCGGGACTGGAAGGTCGAGCGAGGCCGCCCGTTCTCGGATCAAGAAGCGAGCCGGGGCGCTGCAGTCGTCATCGTCGGCAAGGACCCGGCGGAGAAGCTCTTTCCGAGCGCCGATCCGATCGGGAGAAGCGTGAGGATCAGGCGATTCCAGTACAGGATCATCGGTGTGTTGGAGGAACAGGGGAGCCTCTTCGGCCAGTCGCTGGACAACCTCGTGATCGCGCCGGCGCGCTCGCCCATTCAGGCCGTGACCAACCCCCACGGCATCGTCGACGAAATCATCATTCAGACCTTGGACCCCGCCGACCTGAGCCAGGCGCAACTCGAGGCTGAAGAGATCATGCGCATCCGCCGGCGCCTGAGGCCGGGTGAGCCGAACGACTTCGCCGTCGAGACGGCCGAAGACACGCTGAGCTTCTGGGACCGGATCTCCAAGGTTCTTTTCCTGGCCTTGCCGGGCCTTGTGGCGATCTCTCTCGTGGTTGGGGGCATCGTCATCATGAATATCATGCTGGTGTCTGTGATGGAGCGGACGCGGGAAATCGGCGTCCGAAAGGCGCTGGGCGCCCGCCGCCGAGACATTCTCACCCAGGTGCTGATCGAAAGCGTTACGCTCTCGGGATTCGGCGCCGCGTTTGGCGTCGGCGTCGGGATCGGGCTGACCTATCTCGTGCGGGCACTGTCGCCGCTCCCAGCAGCGGTCGCTCCCAAGTGGGTGGCTCTCGGTGTCATCCTGGGGCTTATCGTGGGCATCATCTCGGGTGTGTACCCCGCCTCGCAGGCTTCGAAGCTGCATCCTGTCGACGCGCTGAGGCACGAGTAGCGTGAGCAGCTTTCAAACTTTGGACGAAGGGATCTCCATCGCGTTGGACTCGATTCGCGCGAACAAGATCCGCTCCGGCCTCACGATTCTCGGAGTGGCCATCGGCGTCGGGGTCGTCGTGACCATGGCCGCACTGATCACTGGGATTCGCTCTTCGATCATCGAAGGGTTCGAGTCCGCGGGCCCGGACAACTTTTCGGTGGTGCGCTTCGACTTCACCGGCATCCAGTTCAGTTCTGGTAGCACCCGTCCGCCCTGGTGGAACAAGCCTCGTCTTGAACCGGAAGAAGCGGAGCGGCTAGCCGAACTCCCCGGCGTGGAGGCGTCCCTCTATAACTTTGGGTTCTCGACGACCATGATCGCCGGAGAGCGGCGAGTGCCGGACATCCTATCCCAGGCCTATTCGGCGGGGTGGATCCAATATGCTCAAGGCCATTTCAGCGCGGGGCGTGATTTCACCGCTCAGGAGGTGCGCCAGTCCAGGCCCGTCGTCGTGATCTCGACGGACCTGGCGGAGACGCTTTTCAGTGACCGGGACCCGATCGGGCGCAACGTTCGCGTGAGTGCCGGCCGTAGAGGAGTAAACGAGGCATTTCGTGTCATCGGCGTGTTCGAGGCGGACGAGAACATCTTCTCGGCGGCCATCAAGGACTTCGCCGTCTTCCCCTATACGACAGCGATGAAGCGGGTCAAGGCGTCGAACTGGCAGGCCGGTATCTGGATTGTCCCGGAGAAAGGGGCGAGACAAGCGGACGTGATCGATCACGTCGTCGGCGCCATGCGCGCCATGAGGGGCCTGCGGCCGCAAGAAGAGGACGACTTCGTGATCCTGCGCTCAGGCCAACTCCTGGACACCTTCAACCAGCTCACGGCGGTGTTCTTCTTGGTCATGATGGCCCTCTCTTCGGTCGGCCTGCTGGTGGGCGGGATCGGGGTCGTGGGGATCATGATGATCTCCGTCACGGAACGGACCAGAGAGATTGGCATTCGCAAAGCAGTCGGCGCCACGCGACAGGAGATCCTGTGGCAATTCCTCGTCGAGGCCGCGGTGCTGACCTTGCTGGGGGGAGCGATCGGACTGGCTCTCGGCGGGGGGCTCGCAGAGTTGGTAGCGTCTCAAACCCCGGTCCCCGCTTCGATTCCGCTGTGGGCCGTAGCGACGGCCTTGGCCATGGCTGTTCTCACGGGGATGCTCTTCGGGCTGGTGCCGGCCTACCGGGCCTCGCGCATGAACCCGGTGACCGCCCTAGGCCACGAATTATGAGCATGGAACTCGACGTCCTCGCGATCTTCGCCCACCCAGACGATGCCGAACTGTTGTGTGGTGGTTCGCTGGTCAAGAGCGCCCAGATGGGCGAGCGCACGGGTGCTCTCGACCTGACGCGGGGTGAGCGGGCCACCCTTGGATCACCCGAGATCCGAGAGCGGGAAGCCAAGAAAGCAGCCGAGGTTCTCGGCTTGGCCGTCCGCCGGAACGCCGGCCTCCCCGACTCGGCCATCGAGAACACTGTGGAGTCGCGAACCACCCTCGTCGAGATTCTACGGGACCTCCGGCCGCGTGTGGTGGTCACCCATGCGCGCGAGGGCCGTCACCGCGATCACCGGGTGGCCGCCGAACTGGTCTACGATGCCTGCTTTCTAGCCGGGCTCAAGGGTTTCCCTGCGGAGGGCGAGGCCCACCGGCCTGAAAAGTTGGTGCACGCCATGACCTTCAGAGAGGACGTGGTGAAGCCCACCTTCGTGATCGATATCTCGGACCAGATCGACTCCAAGCTCGAGGCCCTGGCCTGCTATGAGTCGCAGTTCATGGAGGGATCCGTGCAGGCCGGTGAGGTCTTCCCGGGTGGCGGCCGGCCGCTGGCAGATCAGATCCGCGCGAAATGTGCACACCATGGGTCGCTCATTCGTGTGGCCTACGGCGAGCCTTTCTGGACCCGTGAGACGGTGGGAATGGAAAGCCTGGGACAACTCGAGGCCGCCACGTTTTGACCACGGCTGGTCCAGCCGTCATCCTGCCGCGCAGGACACCTCGAGCAGGACCCTGCGCCAACTCGGCACTTCCGAACCGTGCACCTTGAGTGCCCGTGCCGACGCGCCACCTCCCCGTAGGATCCAAGGCGCCAACCAAGCCCCGATCTCGGGAGGCAGATGCCCGATCGGATCACCTCCTGTCACGTGAACCCAGACCTCTGGTTCCTCCTGCCCCGGGGGATCGGGTATGAGGTACAGAGTGTCCCCTGCGCTCATGTAGTCGATGATACGGTCCCGCCCAGCGAAGACCGTACCATGTACCGTGGCCCTGAACCGGCGAGGGCACCCTACGGGGAGTGGCGGAGGATCCTTCATCGGCTTCTCCTGTTAGAGTGCACTGAGCGGACGCTTTTGCCATATTATGCGCACTCGTCGGCCAACGAAATGGCCTCCCCGACATTCAGTGTGCCGATGCGGACAGCCTGACCATGAATCCCATCTATCTCGACTACGCGGCAACGACTCCCGTCCGAGATGAGGTGAGTGAAGCCATGAGGCCGCTCCTGTCCGATGAGTTTGGTAACCCGTCGAGCCGGCACCGATGGGGCCGGGCCGCGTCGGCCCGGCTGGAAGAGGCTCGTGAGCGCAGTGCCGCCGCCTTGGGAGTGTCGCCCCCCGAGGTGTTATTCGTCCGCGGTGGAACCGAGAGCGACAATCTCGCCATCCTGGGGCGGGCCGCCGTGTGGAGCACACGCGGCGACGAGCCCCTCGTAGTTGTTTCGGCCATTGAGCATAAGGCAGTGCTGGAGGCCGCCGAAAGCGTGACTGGCTCGGGCGGAAAGTGCGTCGTCGTCGGCGTGGGTCGGGACGGTGCGCTCGACGTGGACTCCCTGCACACGGCTCTCCAACAGCAGCCGGCCGTGGTCTCGATGATGTGGGTCAATAACGAGGTGGGTCTGATGCTCCCCGTCACCGAAGTGGCGGAGATGGCGCACGACGCAGGTGTCGTCTTCCACACAGACGCCGTGCAGGCGGTGGGCAAGGTCCCCGTCCGGCTGGGAGAGACGCCGATCGATTTGGCAACGGTCACGGGCCATAAGATCTATGGACCCAAGGGCACTGGGCTACTCGTGGTCCGCCACGGAACGGAGGTCGCTCCGCGCATGTTCGGTGGCGGCCAGGAAAAGAGTCTCAGGCCGGGCACCGAGGACGTGGCCGGTGCCGTCGGGATGTCGGTAGCGGTGGAGCTGGCTACCCTGGAAGCCGAGTTCGAGGCAAGGCGGCTGACCGCCCTTCGCAAACAACTGGAGGACTCCCTTGTTGCCGAACTCGGCTCGATCACGATCCACGGGGCGGAGGCGAAGCGCGCTCCACACATCCTGAGCATCGGGATTCCGCAAGCCGACCAGGAGATCGTGTTGGCCGGTCTGGACCTCGAGGGCATCGCAGTCTCCGGGGGATCCGCGTGTGATTCCGGTGCGGTTGCGAAGAGTCATGTCCTGCTCGCCATGTACGGTGACGACGCCCGTGGCGCCACCGTTCGGTTCAGCCTCGGCCGTGGCACGACGTCCGATGACATCCATGCCGCTGCTGCCGCGGCGGTCACCGTGGTTCGCCGGGCCGAGGCCGCCGGATCGTCATGAGCGGTCGCGTACTGGTCGCAATGTCGGGCGGCGTCGACTCCTCGGTGGCGGCAGCCCTGCTGGTCGAGCAAGGCTACGACGTGGTCGGCGCCACCATGAAGACGTTCTGCTACTCAGAGAAGGCCGGTCCCTCCAAGACGTGCTGTGGCCTGGATGGTATCATGGACGCTCAACGCGTGGCACGGACGCTGGGCATTCCCCATTACGTATTCGACGTTGAGGAGGCGTTCACTCGGGACGTCATCGACGATTTCGTGGAGGAGTACGCTAACGGTCGAACTCCGAACCCCTGCGTACGATGCAACTCCAACACGAAGTTCAAGGATCTGCTGGCTCGCGGCCGCGCGCTGGGGTGTGACGGCATCGCTTCGGGGCACTACGTACGGATCGAGCATGAGGCTGGGGCATCCGCCCTCTTCAGGGGGGCCGACCACGAAAAGGACCAATCCTACTTCCTTTGGGGCCTTCCGGGTGACCTGCTACCGCTGCTGCAATTCCCGTTGGGAGACCTGACGAAGCCCGAGGTACGGAGCTGCGCGCGCGAATTGGGACTGACCACCGCGGACAAGCCGGAGTCGCAGGAGATCTGCTTCGTTCCAACAGGCGACTACCGCGACCTGCTCGAAAAGCGACTCGCCCCTTCCCACCCCGCGCTCGAGCCAGGGCCGATCGTGGATCTGGCCGGCCGTATGCTCGGCCGACACGCCGGCTATGCCGGCTATACCGTTGGCCAACGAAAGCGTCTGGGCGGTGGATTCTCCGAGCCAATGTTCGTGGTCGCCGTGCGTGCCGATACTCGTGAGGTCGTCGTAGGCCCCAGCGAGGCCTGCTTCTCTGCCGGTGTCGAGGTCGGCGAGTTGAATTGGCACGGTGCTGCGCCGGAAGAAGGCCGGGAGATCAAGGTCCAAATCCGGTATCGGGCTCCCCCGGTGAGCGCGACGATCGAAGCGTGCGGCGAATCAGCTCGCTTGATGTTCGAGGAACCGCAACGGGCCGTGACACCCGGTCAGTCGGCGGCAGTCTATGAGGGCGAGCGGCTCTTGGGCGGAGGAAGAATCCTCGTCAGTGTTTGAGGCCTGAAGCGACACCGAATTCTTCCATCATCTTCTGTTCTTCCTCGCTCAGTTCGTCGGGGATGGTCACGTCCACCTCGACGTATTGATCTCCCATGCGGCCGTCGCGACGCACTCCCTGGCCACGGATCCTGAACTTCGTGCCGCTTTGGGTCCCGGGCGGCACCTTCAGATGCACCTTCTTCCCACCTACCGTATTGACAGCCATCGTCGAACCCAGCGTCGCCTGGACGATGTTGATCGGGACCGTGACGTAAATGTCCAAACCCTTCCGGCGGAAGAAGGGATGCGGCTTGATCTTGAAGGTAATGAGGAGGTCGCCGGGCTTTCCTCCTCCGCTCCCTCGCTCACCCTGGCCCGACAGTCGGACCTTCGTACCGCTGTCGACTCCGGCGGGGACACTCACCTGAATCCTCCTCGTCTGACGGATGGTCCCGCTGCCCTTGCACGACGCGCAGAACTCCTTTGGCACTC
>BTRA01000038.1:0-23141 GCA_036986155.1 Gemmatimonadota bacterium
AGCTACCGGAACATGGACGGATCGATCTCCATTGTGATCTCGGACACTTTGTTCGCCGGGAGTCCGGCCCGGCGGGCGTGCTCGTGCACGGCCTCTGGGTTGGGCGCCTCGTACTCGCAGTAGATCTTGCCCTCGGCCTCTGAGACGTAGCTTCGGATCCAAACCACGCCTTCCATGCTGTCCAGGACGTCATTGGACTTGCGGCCCGCGGCCGGAAGGGCATCGATGCTGAACTCGCCCATCTCTCGTTCGATGATGTAGCGTGGCATTGTTGGGTGCTCCTTGGTCGCAGATCTGTTAAGTAGATCGGGCGGGATCGCTGGGGTCCACCCGTGCGCAGCAGGCTTCGAGCTCGGTGTCGTGGATCTCCCGGGCGATCGTGAGGGCCTCAGCGGCGAACTCCTCCGCCCGCGCTGACGCCTGGGCCTCTACGGACAACTCGGCCAGCCGATGGAGAGCCCACCCTTCGCCGGCACGATCGTTCGCCGCCCGGCGCTTGTCCAGGCACTGTTGGTACCAATCGTAGGCCCGGGTCGAGTCGTCCGACGCGCTGAACGATGCTCCGAGGGCTGCCAGGCTGTCCGCCTCTCGGGCCACGTCCTCAACTGCCCGGTTGGCTTCCAGGGCCTCGAGAAGGACTGACTGCGCGTCGGCCTGTCGGCCGAGCTTGGTGAGTACCGCGCCCCACCCGTTCAGTACGACGCCCAGGCCGTCCTGCTCGTCGTCACGTCGGAGGCACTCTGCAGTAGCCTCGTACTGGGAGCAGGCGCCCTCCAGGTCTCCGCCGCGCCAGGCGAGGATCGCCAGGCTGTTGCGAATCCGGGCCTCCGCCGCACCGTCTCCCAGGTTGGTGGCCATCTCCAGGGCTGCATTCTGAAGGCCCCGAACGGTATCCGCGTCTCCGCCGTGCAGCCGTGCTTCATGTTCGGCGGCCTCCAACGCGCCAGTCTGGTCAGGCAAGGCGAGACGCACGTCCTTGGCCTGCCGCCAGGCGGCGGACGCGTCGCCGGTCTGCCCGGCAGCCTCGTACGCCTTGGCCAGCTTGCCGATGGTCGCCGACAGCGTACTGTCGGTTGCCAGCCGGCCTAGGATGGTGACGGCCTCCTCGTAGGGGGGCGCCGCTTCGGCGGCCCTACCGATGGTCATCAACGCGTCGGCCTGGAGGATCAAGGCGTGGGCCAAGTTGTCCGCACGGCTGGCGCGGCGGGAGAGGAGGATGGCTTCCGCGTAGGCGGCGAGAGACTGGTCGGTCTGGCCTATCTCGAGGTGGATGGCCGCCATGGCCAGAAAGTGGAAACTGTGTCGGAGCGGCAGGTGGGACTCGGACGCCATGGCGGTCCCTTCGGCGAATGCCTCGATCGCCTCCTCGGGTCGCCCCATCGTCCGAAGCAGGTGACCCATGTAGTCGGAGGCCAATTCCTGGTCCGCCGGGTTCAGCGTGGATTCCGCTAGGGTCCGGACCTCGTCGCCGATGGTCTGGGCCTCCTCCCAATCACCCAACTCCCGGCGCACCCGGCCGAGGTTCACAAGGTCACGAAGCAACACCGTTGGCGGTGCAGCCACGCGGTCGTGCTCCACCACCTCGGTCAGGGGAGCCACGGCTTCGTCGTAGAGCCCGAGGCGCCAGCAGCGGTGACCCGCGCCCCTGAGGGCCATCGCTCTCTCGTCGATGGCGTCGCACGCTTCGGCCACCTCGATGGCGGCCTTAAAGGCTTGCTGGGCCGCGTCCTGCCGGCCTAGCAGCGTGGACAGCTCGCCCTGCCGCACGAGGACGGTGGCCCGCTCGGCCGTAGGTTCCTCCGAGACCAGGGTCAACAACTCGTCGATCACGGCCTGCTGACGATCCCTGCGGCCCAGCGTCTCCAGGTGGCGCTCCTCCTCCAAGAGAAGGCGCACCAGGGTCGCCCGACGCTCAGAGTCCTCCCCCCCGCGGCGCTCGATCCACGCACGAGTGCGGTCGAGTGAGTCCACGGCGGCTCCGATGCGCCACAGGCTCGCGGCTCGGTCGGCAGCCGCAAATCCGTACCGCACCGCCCGGTCCCAGTCCTCGGCGCACGCGAAGTGGTTGGCGAGCCGCTCGGAAAACTCGTCGAGCCGACCCTCGTAGACCGTCTCGATGGCCTCGCCCACCAGCGCATGCCGTTCTTTCCGTTGGCGCTCCAGCAGGCTCTCGTAAGTTACGTCCAACGTGAGGGCGTGCTTGAAGCGGTAGGTGGGCTCTGGCACCAAACTCGTGCGGTGGATCAGACCCATTGTTCGCAGCCCGTTGAGCGCCCCCTCCAGTCGGGCCCGGGACGGTACGATGCGGCCCAGGACTTCGAGGCCGAACTGCCGGCCGATGACCGACGCGCTCCGGAGTACCTCCCTGGCTTCGGGATCGAGACGATCCAGCCGGGTCTTCAGCACGGCCTGCACGGTGTCGGGAATGGTCAGGCGATCGATCGACTCTGCCAGGCTGGCCTCACCCTCCTCCAGCACGATGGCCTTGGTCTCGAGGAGCGTATGGCAGAGTTCCTCGATGAAGAACGGGTTGCCGCCGGTCTTTTCGCCAATGCGCGCGGCGAGTTCCTCCGGTACGCGTGCCCCCCCGAGAGAGGCCTCCATGACCTCCACGGCCGAGCTCGGGTCCAGGGGCGCCAGGTCCAGGTTGATCTGCCTCCGGGGAGAGGGGCGCTCCATATCGAACTCCGGCCGGGAAGTGACGACGAGAAGCAGGGAGTACTCCGACACCATCTCGGTCAACTGGTCGAGCACGTCCCTGGATCCCCCGTCGGACCAGTGCCAATCCTCCAGGAGCAGCACGAGCGGCTGGTCCCGAGACCCCAGCGTAAACAGCGAGACCAAGGCCTCGGTCAGCGCTGCACGGAGGTCTTCTCCGGTCAGGTACTCGGGTAGGGGGTACTCATCGCTCTCGATGGACAGCAGGTGAAGCAGGACGGGAATGTAGATTTCGAGTTCAGCGGCCAGGGACCGGATGCGCTCCACGACATGGTCGTGCGCCTGCTCCGGCTGGGACGGGGCAATCTCCAGCATGGCCTTCACGCACTCGATGAACGGGATGAACGGCGTCAGCGCGCCGTAGGCCTGGCACCGGCCTTGGACGTACCGGAGGCTGTCATCGGCGAGTGTGGTTCGGAATTCGTGGAGGAGCCGGCTCTTTCCCACACCGGCCTCACCCACGACCGAGACGACGCGGCCCGCCCCGGAGTTGGAGTCCTCGACGGCCCGCATCAGCGTACTCAACTCCTCCGTTCGCCCCACGAAACGGGTCAGGGTGCCCGGCCGCGACCCCTCGAGGCGGCTGTCCACCTCCGTTTCCCCCAAGACGGCCAAGGGCGCCATGGGTGGCCCGTCCGGCGTCAGGGTGACGGGCGCCCGTTCCTCAGTCTCCACGAACGGCACCACCGTGCGGCCCAGGTCGGGGGAAACCAGGATCTCACCGCCCGCGGCGGTTGCGGCCAGGCGGGAAACATCTTTCCCCACCGTGCCACCGACCCGGTATCGACGTTCGCTCGCCTCCGTGGCCCGTATCGCGACGTGGCCCGAGCCCACCGCGGAGCGCAACTGCACGCCATCCCCCGTTGCCGGGTCTCCCTGGTGGATCTCATGGATCTCCAGCGCCGCCCGGATGGCCCGAAGTGCATCGTCCTCATGGGCCACCGGCACGCCGAACAGGGCGATTATCTGATGCTCTGAGAACTCGTTCAACACGCCCCCGTAGTCCTCTACCACTCCTTGCACTCGTGCTCGAAACTGTGCCAACTCCCGGTCGACGGCCTCCGGCGCCATCGTATCGAGCAGCGTCTCGAATCCGCTGACTCCACAAGCCAATACGGTGATCAGACGACGCTCCCCATCGGCCGGAAGGCTCGGCGTCGAATCCAGGCGGCTGGTGCTCTCGGGGTCGGCGATCAGTCGCTCCACGTCCTTGAGCAGACTCGATGCGTCGGGGTATCGCCGTGCAGGATCCTTGCGCAGGGCCCGCTCGACCAGGGCGGTCACGCCGGGCGACAGACTCGGGACCAATTCGTAGAGTGGCGTGGGGGTTTCGGTCAGGATCGAATGGATGACAGCCTGGTCGGTTCCGCCTCGGAACGGCCGTTTGCCCGAGAGCATCTCGTAGAGCACGACACCGAGGGACCAGACGTCGGTGCGGTGGTCAGCGGTGTCGCCACGGGTCTGCTCCGGGCTCATATACGACACGGTGCCGAGGCGAGATCCGGCCTGGGTGAGTTCGCCGCCCATCGTCTTGGCCAGCCCGAAGTCGACGATCTTGACGGTGCCCTCCGAAGTCAGCATCAGGTTGGCCGGCTTGATGTCCCGATGGATGATGCCCCGCTCGGCTGCCCGAGCCACCCCTCGGCTGGCCTGGGCCGTGATATCGAGGGCCTCCTCCACGCTGATCCGACCCCGGCCGATCCTCCGCTGTAGCGTCTCGCCCTCGTAATAGGTCATTGCGATGAACAGGCAGCCGTCTTCCGTCTCGCCGGTTTCGTGGATGGTACAGAGATTGGGGTGGTCCAGAGACGCCGCGGCCTGGGCCTCCACCAGGAAGCGCTTCTTGGCTTCGGGGTCCGAGAGCAGATGGGCGGACAGAAACTTGAGTGCCACCGTCCTCCCGAGGCGCGAGTCCCGAGCCTTGTAGACCACGCCCATGCCGCCGCCGCCCAGCTTCTCCAGGACCTCATACTGGAGAACGGTCTCACCCTCCAGGTCCCCGACCGACCGCACATGGTCGATGAGGGTTGGGACATTCTCTGCGCGATCGAGCAACTGCTCCTTCACACTCGTCTCGACTACCTCTGCCTCGACACCCCGGTCCGGCACGACGTCGAACGCCCAGGCCAGCACCACGGCAATAGGCAGGCCGAGTATCACGAGCACGGCCACGAGGCTGACCGTCCAACCCGGAAGACCGAGCGCCGGGAAGAAATTGCCCGCCACCTCGGTCGCTCCGATTCCGAGGGCCGCGTACGCCAGGAGCACTCGGAACACGCGGCGACGGCTCAACTCCCCCGCGAACCGTCGAATCCGCTGGCTCAGGGGCTTGTCAGGCATCCGACGACGCCTGGTTCAGCCGGCCCCTGGGCAGAACTCCGTCGCTCATCAATGTGGTGCCGGGCGTGTGACGCCGAGCTTCAGCGGACAGCGGGTGCGGGACAACGCCGTGGAGCTGCTGATAGACCATCGGCACAAACCCACCCAGAGCCGACGGGTTTCCGCCGGCCGACTGTTCGAGCGATACCGTGACCTCTCCCTTGTCGTTCGTGCGATCTACGGGCGGCTCCCTCATGAGCTCGATCGTCTGCCCTCCGGAACGGTACGACCGGCTAGCCAGTAAGCAGGTCGGCACCACTCGCGGTCCGGGGGACCTTGGCACCTAGCAAATCAATCTTCGATGGGCATAACGTCTTTGGCAATCCGCTTGGGATGATGGCTGCCGTGGAACGTGTGATTCGACTCCGCTCTAATGCTAAGGCGCGGACACCGGTCCCTAGAAGAAACGGCTGAGGCTGATGGTCAGGAAGTCGTCCTGTCGCAGTGTGTGCAGCGGTGCCGTGGCGTCGGTATTGAGGAGCAGGCGCATCTCCACCGCGCCGACCCAGCGCTCGCCGAGGCGACGCTCGGCTTCGATGAACACGATCGTTTCCGCCTGTTCGAGATCCACGATCGGCCCGCCCAGGATGGACGTGCCCTGGACGTCGTTGAACGCCCACCGAAAACCCACGAACACGTCGTTGTCGAACGCCGTGTAGGGCGCGTCCTGCCCGCGCCCGTCCAGCGTGATCTCGGCCAGCAGGCCCAGGTCGGCCGCTCCGGAGCCCACGCTGAAGAGTGTATGCTCCACACCGAAGACACCCGCGGCAAACCGGTTTCCCTGCCCGCCGCGCGTCATGGCTTCGAGCTTCCACAACGTGGCTCCCCGTGTGTATTGGGCGTCCACGCTGAACTGGTCGATGATGGTGTAGTACGGCTGAAGTGCGATGCCGTCCCCGACCCCGACGGGCAACAGGTACGGCTCCCGGCCCGTGCCGTAGAATCCGGCTACACCTAAGTCGATTCCGCCCAGGCTGCGGGACCAGCGCGCTGCGAAGTCCGGGCGCCACCGCCCCGCGTCGGACTCGTAGATTGCATCGTCCAGCACCGGCGCGAGGCCGCGCAGGCGGCCCCGGCTGCCGGGATACGTGCGCTCGCGGAAGAACGGCAACACGAACAGGTCGAGGGCGCCCCAGTCCCGCTCGAGCGTGAGGTTCACCATCGGTTGGCCGAGCTTGTCCTCGCCATCGATATCCTCCACGCCGTCGGTCTGATTCACGATGTCTACGAGGTGCACCGATTCGGTGGTGCCCCAGAACACCTTGCCGACGCCCGCCATGAGCGTCCAGCCGTCGCGCAGCCACAGGGCGCTGGCCTCGCGTATGTCGAAGTGCGTGCGACTCGCGTCTTGCGCATCCAGACGCAGCATGGGGGTCAGGCGCAGCTCCGGCCCGTCCCCGTCCATCCACCAGATGAACTCCGGCGAAAGCCCGATCGACGGAGAGAAGACCGCGTCGTTCTGCTGCGCGAACAGCGGGTCGTTGGGGAAGACCCGAGTCTCGACGAAGACGGAGCCTCTGATCTCCTGCCCGGCCACGGCGTCCGCCGCCGGGGGCGCGATGCCCCCGGCGAAGACCGCGCTCAGTGCCCATATGCGAGCGCGCTTCCGTGGGATCTTCATGAGTACAGCCACCTACCTCCCCCGGCGAAGACGCGATGGCGTGAAATCGCCCTCGGTGAGCCCGTTATCGAACGCCCACTCGCTGAACACCAGGTCGGTGCTCTTGCCGTTCTGGTGGTTCTCCATCGCCATCAGGCTCGGACGCCAGTACTTCCCCAGGTACTGTTCATAGCCCTGGTAGATGAGCGTCTTCAGCAAGGCATCCTTGCGATCGTAGAAGTCGATGCGCTGTACGCGGAACTCTTCCCTGTCCCACCACACGACCTGTTTCGTGTAACCCGAGTTCTCGTACAGCGGCAGGCGCTCGACCACGTAGCACCCCAGATAGCCGCACGCCTCCTCACCCACGAAGCGGTAGTCGTACTTGTCGAGCTCCTGGGAGACGAGGTCCTCATAGGCGAACTCGCTGCCCACGAACGGCCCCGACTTGTTGGCCGAGGAGATGCGCTTCACGCGCTTCAGGGCCGGCAAGAAGAGCCACTGGTCGTCCGGGTCGAGAATCTTCGTGTGCGACAGGAGCGACGTGCCGGCCACGTCGCGCGGCGCGTCGAACGTGATCACACTCTTGTCGCCGGCGCCGGCCTCCTTGGTCTCGAGGGCCCGCCTCCGCATCTCACGCACGCTCTCGTCGCCGTTCCGGTTACGCAACACCATGCGCATCGTGGTGGAATTGTCGCCCCAGCCATAGTCGCGGCTGTCCGCTTCCGCCGCGATCGCGCGCCCTCGTGCTTCCGCGGACTGCTGGGACGCCGCGCCTTCCGTGGACCCGATCATGGCCGTGGCCGTGAGGGCGGTGGCCATCGCCGCCCGAATCATCGTCGTCTTCATCGTCTTGGTCCTCTATTTGGAGTTCGTTGTCATCGAGCGGGGATCAGGCCGCGCCGGACGCCGCAACCACAGCGGCGTTCGGAACGGGGTACTTCGCCGGACGCCGGTCGAACGCAAGCAGGATCGCCGGCAGGAGCAGGAAATCGACCACCAGGGCGCACGCGACGGTGAGCGACGTGAGCAGGCCCATGTAGGCGGTCACGCGGAATGTGCTCAGTCCGAGCATCGCGAAACCGACGGCCACGATCAGCGTGGTGCCTAGGATCGCGGGCCCTACGGTGCGGAAGGCGTACCGAACGGAGTCGGGGGCGTCCATCGAGTCGCGGGCATACTGGTACTTGCTCAGGAAATGCACCGTGTCGTCTACGATGATGCCGATGGACAGGCCGGCCACAATCGAGACCGCGAAGCCGATCTGGCCGACGAGCATCGCCCACACGCCGAACGCCATCAGGGCCGGCAGCACGTTGGGCACCAGGCTGATTACACCCAGGCGCACGCTCTTCAGGGCGATCATCAGGATGCCCGCGATGAGCGCGAACCCGAGGCCGGTACCCACCAGCATCGAGGCGATGTTGCGGCGCGTGATCTTCGAGAACATCAGGGGTGTGCCCGTGGCCCGCGCCGACCGCATGCTCGGGGTTCCGTTCCCGGCCAACCATGCTTCGGCCAGCGCCACCTCCTGCTCGACCACCTTCACGTCGACGTCGCCGAAGGTGACGTCCACCCTCAGAGAGCTCTTGTCCAGGTCGATCTGGTCGTTCACGTCGAGGCCGTAGGGAAGCGACAGCTCGTAGAGCAGCAGATACTGCGCGCCCAACTCCTGGCCGGTCGGCAGGCGATACTCGGCCGGATCGTCGGCGTTCATGTTCATGTTCAGACGCTTCATGGTGCGCGTGAAGCTGTTCACGTGCGCCACGTTCGGACGGGCGTCGAGCCAGTCGGCGAACTCGTCGACCTTCGCCAGGTACTCGGGATCGCTCACCTCCTGCGAGCCCCCGGCCTCGAGAGAGAACGTGGCGGTGTAGAAGCCCGTCAGGTTGTCGAGCGCGAAGTCACTGGCCTGGCGGATCTCCAGCGAGGGGGCGAAGTACTCGAGGAAGTGGTCGTTCACCTCCAGCGTGGTCACCGCCACCGACAGACCCACCGTGGCCACGGCCATTCCTGCCAGGATCGGACGATACCGCGCCACCAGCATGTCACTGAAGCGGTCGAGCCAGGCGTTCATCCGGCCGTCGCTCGCGCGACGCTGCTTCACCGGCAGGATTGCTACCAGCGCAGGCAGCAATGTCATCGAGAAGATCCAGGCGAAGATCACACCGACCGCGGTCAGGTTGCCCAGCAGCCGGAACGGCGGCGAGTCGCTGAAGTTGAGCGTCAGGAAACCGACGACCGTGGTCAGGCTGGTGAGGAATACCGGCTTCGCGTTGACGCGCATGGCCTCGACGAGGGCGTCCAACTTCGGCCTGCCCTCGCGCATCTTCTGGAGCAGCGACACGAGGATGTGTACTGAATCCGCCACGGCGAGCGTCAGGATGATCGTGGGTGCCGACGCGCTGGTCGGATCCAGAAACACCCCCATGTGCCCTGCGATTCCCAACGCGGTCGCCGTGGAGAATCCGATCACGCCAAGCGTCGCCACCAGCCCCGTGCCGGAACGCAGGAAGAGTCCGATCGTGATCATGAACGCCAGAAACATCAGTGGCATCACGACGGGCATGTCCTTCATGGGCGCCTCGGCGAAGGCCCAGTTGAGCATCGATAAGCCGCCCACCTGGATCTCCAACTCCGGATGCGCCTCACTGTACTCGGTGACCAGGCCTCGAGCGTACGCCACGGTCTGAGCCAGTTCGTCGACGGCCTCACCGGGCAGCGAAATGCGCACGTTCACACCGGTCGTGAGTGCGTCGGGCGCGATCAGCCGGCCCGCAAGCAGCGGCTCGGCGAGCGACACGCGCCTGGCTCGCGCCACTACCTCGGGCGTGATCTCGCCGGGCCCGACCAGATCTTCGACGATCAACTCGTCGCCGTCCGCCCAGGTGTGCTGGAAGTTGGTGATGGCGTCGACGCGCGTCGAAAACGGGATCTGCCACGCGTCTTCGGTGAGCGATCGGATCACCTCGAGATTCGCCGCGGTGAACACCTCGCCCTCCCTGGGCTTCACGATGAACAGGACGTTGTCGTTTTTCGTGTAGATGTTCTCGACCGTCTCGAAGGCGTTCAGATCGGGGTTGTCTTCGCTGAAGAAGACCCGGTAGTCGTTTGCAAGGCCCAGCTTCGACAGTCCCGTTCCCGAGGCCATCGTCACGAGCAGGGCGCTCAGCACGACCCACCATCTGTTCTTTATCACCCAACGCGTATAGCGCTCCGTGCGTCCGCGAGCGGGGCCTGTCATCGTCTCACCCATTCTGTCTGCCCTTTCGGAGATACCGACTAGTCGGTATGTACAGACCTACGAGAAAACCCCACGACGAAGTTCGTGGGGAGCATCCTAGGGTCTCAGTCCTTCCAGCAGGTCCAAGAACACCGCGAGTCCGGCCATGACCGCTTCCCGATCGCGCGAGGTCTTCACCGAACCGATGAGACCCTGGTAAACGGCGAACACCATGCTTGCTACTGCGGCGGGATCCACGTCCTCGCGGACGGTTCCGGCCTCCTGCCCCCGCTCGAACGCGGCCCGTATGCCGGCCCTCCAGTCGTTCGCGATACGGTCGAGGTGCTTCCTGAAGGCCTCATCGTCGCCGGAGAGTTCCTGCGCGAGGTTGTTGAGCGGACACCCACAGCGCAGGTCGTCGGGTGTGCAGTTGCCCATGAAAGCGCGGGTCGAATCGGACAGGGAGCGGATCGGATCGTCCGACTCCTGGAGAGGCTCCAACCATCGCTGCACGACCAACGGCCGTATCGCGTCGTCGATGACCGCGTGCAGCAGGTCGGCCTTGCTCTTGAAGTGGTGATACAGCGCACCCTTCGTGACTCCCGAGTTGGCCAGAATGCGGTCGAGACTCGCTCCCGCATAGCCGTGCGCGTGGATCTCGTGGAAGGCGTTCTCCACGAGCAGCGCCCGAGTGCCCTCGGGGTCGCGTGTGCGCCCCAGTGCGGGGCGTGTGGGGGTGTCTTGCGTTAACATACCGACCAGTATGTAACAAGGTCGGGGCGTTGTCAACACCCTTGCGCGTCGGGGCACCACCATGCCGTCCCAAGGACTCCCGTAGATCTCTCGGACACGGTCTCTCGTGGTCTCGCGTGGAATATGCAGTAATAAGGTATAGTGTTAGGCGGTATATACGAGGTCCCTCCTATTCGAAGAGAGGTGGATAATGAGTGCAAAGATGCGACCGGCCGGCGTGCTGTTGGCCGCCTGCCTCGTTCTGGTGGGCTCCGTGCCGCCGGGGCTCGAGGCACAAGAGACCAAGTGGGACCTGCTGGTGTCCAACAACCAAGGTCACTCGGTGAAGAGATTCGATTTCGAGACGGGTGGGTTCCTCGGTGAATTGGTGTCCCCGGCCAAGGGAGGGCTCAACCAGACGCAGGAGGTCCTGCTCGGGCAGGACGGCAACCTGCTGGTCGCCGGGATCGGTCCGGGCGCCATCCTCTCGTTCGATCCCCGCACTGGTGACTATCTGGGCCGGTTCACCTCCGGTTACACGCTCCAACAGGCCACCAAGACGAGGTTCGGCCCCGACGGAAACCTGTACGTGAGCCAATGGGGAAGCAGCCAGTCGAGCGTCGCCGTCTTCGACGGTGCGACCGGTGCCTTCCTCCGAGAAGCCACCCCCAACATTGATCGTCCCATGGGCCAGGCGTGGGACGCGGATGGTGTCCTGCACGTGACGAGCTTTGGGTCTGCCGACGTGCGATCCTACGATGCGGAGGGGAACGAGATCGAGGTGGTCATCCCACGTGGCGGCCCTCTTCTCGGGCCGGTGAATATCTGGTTCCAGGACGACGAGTTGTGGATCATCGACTGGACGAGCGGGTCGATCCAGCGATACGACCTCGACGGCACCCAAATCGGGGTTTTCGCCAGCGGGCTCGCCAACCCCGAGGGCTGGGCCTACGGACCCGACGGCGCTCTCTACATCGCCGAATGGACCGGGAACCGAGTTCGGCGTTTGGATGCGGCGACCGGAGCTACGCTCGGCTTCTTGGCAACCCAGGGTGGTCTCCAGGCACCCAACGATGTGTTCTTCATCGAACGCTTTCCCGACTTCAGCCTGGCGACACCGAATGGGAGCACAACCGTCACGAGCGACTCCGATGGATCCGCCACCGTTCTCGTGCGCCCGGAGGGCGGAATCGCCTTCGACGCTTCGGTCGAACTGTCGTGCAACAGCCCATCTCCTCGCCTGGCGTGCTCGGCCTCTCCGTCGACTGTCACGCCGGGTGCCGACACCCTCGAGGTCACGGTGACGTTCTCCAAGCTGGCGACCGGTACGATTACCGGCTTGACGCTCCAGGGTCCCATAGCCCCCGGCGGGGGCCGTTGGCTGGTAGCCCTTCTCGCGATCGCCTGCCTGGCGGTGCCGCAGAAGCGTAGACTGCGTCCTCGCTGGTCGCTCACCTCACTCGCCGCACTGCTCCTGGTGGCCGGATGTGGTGGATCGACTACCGAACCGGTGGACGTTGAGATGGAGACGGTGCAGGCCACTGTCTCGGCGCGAGGCGACGGCCTGGCTAGAACGCTGACGCTGACCGTCGACATTCGGTAGTAGAGTGCCTGGCAGAACCGTCCGACGGGGTGTGCTGTGCGTGGCGAAAGCACCGGCCCGGACCATGTACTCAAGCCGTCTAGGCGTACCGGTAATCACCCTCAAGTTACTACGTATGCCTCTATAGAGTAATGCTTAAGATTATGTTCGATGCCACCAGGGGAGAGACGATGTGTCATGAAAGGATCACCTTGCCGAGACGAGCCGCCGCCACGTCCCTCACCTTAGCCGCCACGCTCCTCACGATGTCCTGCTCGAGTTCGACCGATCCGGACACTGGCCCGCTAGCCGCTTCCGTCGAGGTGAGCGCCACCCTGCAATTGCTGCGATCAATCGGGGAGCAGACCACGGTCATAGCGCAGGTCCGTGACGCTGCCGGAGCCACGATCAGCAAGCCCGTGACCTGGACCTCGAGCGACCCGGGCGTCGTCACGGTGAGTGGCGGGGGGACCGTAGCGGCAACCGGCAACGGCGAGGCCGACATCGTCGCCCGCGTGGATCAGGCCGCCGATACCGTCCGCATCACTGTCGCACAAGTCGTTGCGAGCCTGTCGCTTTCCGGGCCCGACACGCTCTTCAACCCGGGTGTGCCCGCCCGTTATTCCGCCAGCGCCACTGACGCTCGAGGGAATCCGTACACACTCGTTCCGCTGGTGTGGGCGACCTCCGACCCCTCGGTCGCCACGGTCGAGCCCGGCCTCCTCCACCCAGTGGCGGACGGAACGACGGCACTCACGGTAGGAGCCGGCGACCTCGCCGAGACGAAGGACGTGACCGTAATCACCGTGATCGAGTTGGTCGTTCCGGCGAATCTGGCCCGCACACTCCAGTGGGCCTTCGAGGACAGTTCGGCCAACAACGCCGTATTCGGGAGCTCGGCGGCGGTGTTCATCCCGGGAGTCGGGACGTGGCGCGGGGTCCTCGGGTGGTCGAACGAGCGAGAGGTCATTAGACCGAACATGATGTTCTATCCCGGTAGCATCGGGCTGAAGTCGATCAGCTCGGCCGTGCTGCTCTCGCTTGCAGATGACGGCGTGGTGGGCCTTGAGGACACGGTCGGGCAGTGGCTCACACCCTTCACCAACCCCAACATCCCGATGGGCGTCACGGTACGCCAACTCATCCAGAATACGAGTGGCATTCACAGCTACACGTCCAATCCGTCGCTAAGTGACAGCTTGTTTTTCGATCTGAGTCGCGCCTGGACCCCACGCGAACTGATGGAAAAATTCGTGCTCGCGCCCGAGTTCGCTCCCGGCACCTCTTGGAAGTCGAGCAACTCCGGCTACGTGCTCGCGGCGATGATCGCGGAGGCCGCCACGGGGATTACCATGGCGGAGCTTCTGCGCTCCCGCGTGTTCGATCCCATGGGCATGGTCGAGGCGATCGTGGCGGGCTTCGAGGACCCCACTGCCCCGGTGGCGTCGACCTGGCAGGGGCCGCCAGGGGGCCCGCTGGTGTCAGCCGAGGACCTGACGACTACCGCGGCGCACACGATGCTTTGGCCGCAGCCCGTCCTCAGCGCGGAGGCCCTTCTCGAGTTCGGAAAGTCTCTGTTCGGTGACTTTCTGAGCGCTCCGCTTCGGGCTGAACTTCTCACGTCGGTACCGGACGACGGTAGGATCCCAGGTCAGATCGGAGGTGGCCCGGGTATCCGGAAGTACAACTACCTGGGACGCACGCAGTGGGGCCACAGCGGCACCCAGGGCACCGGGAGTGGATTCCTGATTTGGGACGAGGCCGCGGGAATCGTGATCTCGCTGCTCTACAATCAAAGTGGCGGCTCGCACTCCAGCTCGCACTTCCGGCTCGTGCCCGGCATCCTGCGGATTGCCCTGGATGCGCAGGCAGTAGCCGCCCAATAAGCCACCGGAGCTGTGGGTCTCGATCTCCGAATGCTACTGACCGGATCCGTCGTCCCGGCCTCTATCCGCGGCGCGTGCTATGTGGCTCGGATCACCTCGGCGGGGGCGATGCGGGCGGTGCGGCGCGCGGGGAGCCAGGTAGCTATCAACCCCAGCGCACCCACTAACCCGGACACGAGCACGTAGGTCACCGGATCGGTCGGAGATACGCCGAAGAAGAACCCCGACAGCGGTCTCGCTACGAAGAACGCAGTGGCTGAGCCCAGGGCCACGCCGAAGAGGAGGGCATACACCGGTCGGCGCATCACTCCCCAGACGAGTACGTGGCGCTCAGCTCCCAGGGCGGTACGGACCGCAAGTTCCCTGGCCCGCGCGTGCACGGTGGTAGCGATCAGGCTCATGATGCCACACAAAGCCAATCCGACCGCGATGATCGCATAGACCGTCGACAGCGCAAGCACCACCCTTAGCCCAGTCTCCTCGCCGAGCAGGCGGACGGCCATGGGGCTCGCATCGAAGAGTGCGACCCTCTCGTCGATCGACTCGACCACCGCATCTACAGCGGTTGGCGTCACGGGCGATGGGCCCCCGCTGCCACGGTAGAGGAGTGACACACTCGACGTAGGTTGCTGTTGAAAGGGAAAGTAGGCGTCTCCGATCGCATACGAGGTGGAGTATCGACCCACGTGCCTCGCGTTGCGAACGACGCCCACCACCGTCGCGCGGGCCTCTGCGCTATGGTTCAAGTGAAACCGCTTGCCGACCGCGGACTCGCCCGGCCAGAGCCGCAGTGCCGTTCGCTCACTCACGACCGCAACCGTTGGGTCGCCGCGTCGATCCGACCACGCGAGGTCGCGGCCCTCGATGAGGTTCATCCCCAGCGTCCCCAGCGTTCCCGGCGTGAGCGAGATCCACTGCACGCGGGAGATGTTCTGGCGGACGTCGGGGTCGAGGCCTTCCGGCGTCATGTGAACGTGGCTGACTGACCGACCCATCATGTCCGGGCCCATGACCCCCACGGACGTCCCCGGGAGCGCCGACATCCGATCCACGAGTTCCCGCACGAAGCGACCCGGCCCGTCGTCTCCGTCGTAGTCACCTCCGACGAGACTCATGCGGACGGACTGGAGGCCCGCTGGCTGGTACCCCAGATCGACGGCCCGCAGCTCCCTCAGGCTGCGGACGCTCAATGTCGCGGCCACGAGCACGACGACGGCCAGCACGGTTTCGCTCACCACTACCCAGCTCGTCCATTCTCGTTGATCGCCGCCGAGCCTCGCCGCTTCTTGCCGACGCCGGGCGAAGAGTGCGGAGACCAACGTGGGAACGGTCGTCAGCAGGGTCGCGACCACCACCATGGCGAGGATCGTGGGTGGGTCCAACTCGACGGGTTGGAAGCGGAGCAATGAGCGGCCGAACCGAGGCACGAAGACACCGATGCCGACGTTGGCGAGCCCGATGGCGAGCGCGACTCCACCCAACGTGAGGATCAGCGACTCCCCCAGGACGGTCTGAAGAAGGCGTGCGCCGGAACCGCCCAAGACCGATCGGACCGCCAGCTCGCCGCTCCTCCCGCGCTGTCTCAACCCGATGAGAAATGCCAGGTTCACTCCACACACCAGCAGGACGAGGATTGCGCCGAGGGCGATCGCTGAGAGGGGTCGCTGGGTACCTCCGTAGAAATATTCGCGGAGGCCAAGGAGGCCGACCGACCGCTGATCCGGCAGTGCGTGGTGTTCGGCGAAGTCGGCGTGCAGGGCCGCAAGTTCCTTCTCGGCATCCTCGACCGAAACACCTTCCCGGACCCGGCCGACGCCCCAGAACGGTCCGCTGGTGAGTGCGGTGAGTACGCTGGCACCGAGTACGTCGGGGCTCCGTCCCAAAGGCAGCCACGCATCGAAGGCGCGAGGTGAGCGAGCGAGTCCCCAATACTCCTCCGGCATGACACCGACGACCGTGTAATCGACTCCCGCCAACTCGATGGAGCGCCCGATGATCTCGGGGTCCCCCCCGAGGCGATTCATCCAAGTGTGGTGCGCGATCACCGCGCGTGCAGCCTCCGGCGCAACTCGTTCAGAATCATCAAAGACCCGGCCCAGCATCGCATGCGCGCCAAGGAGCTCGAAGTAAGACGGGCTCACGAAGTTGGCCCGGAGTTGCGTGGCGCGAGTGCCACCGGTGAGCGTGACATTGCCGGCCAGACTGAACAACGCCAGCCCGTCGAGGGTCCTGCTTGTTTCGCCGAGGGCCATCAGCTCACGAGCGGTCAAGCCCGTGCGACCGGTCCATTCCGGCGAGGAAACCGCACCCGTGACGATGACGAGTTGATCGGCCTCGGGGACGGGGAGTTCGGCGAGGATGCTGACTCGGGCCACGCTGAAGACGGCTCCGGTCAGTCCGAGGCCCACTCCCAACGTCACGATAACCGAGCCGGTGAAGAGTGGCCTTCGGGACAAGCTTACCCTCGCGAGCCGAAGGTCGCTCCACAAGGACGCGACGTACTGCCTAAGGGTCGGGGCGAGCGTCCAGCGACCGATCCCCCCAGCCGGCCGAGAGAGGGCTCGCACGACCCCGACCAGTTGGGAGACCTCGCGAGCCCACACGCGGAGGACGCGCCCCCGTCCGCGGTGACGCGCGCTCTCGAGGAGGTCTGTGAAGACGAGCTGGATCTCGTCTCCATACTCCTCGCGTAGGCTGGCGGGCGCGGTTAGGCGTAGCAGCAGCGAGTAGAGATGGGCCAGGATCCGGTTCATCCGCGTGGCGTTGCCGGAGCCGGATCTACGAAGAGGCGTCGGTCAGAGGCCAGCTCGGCGAGGGAGAGAACTCGACGCGCCTCGGCGCGCGCGATCTCCCTTCCATGATCGGTGATCCGGTAGTAGCGGCGCCGCGTGTCGGTCACGACCTCGCCTGCCGGTGGGTCGCATTCCTCTACCATGCCCGCCATATACATTCGCCTGATCGCCGCATACAGCGTTCCCGCACCCAGCTGGACGGTGGTTTCGGTGCGATCTTGGATGTCGGTGAGAATCGCATACCCGTGCATTGGCCGTTCGCAAAGCGACAGGAGCACCTGAAAAACCGGTGGCGAGAGAGGCAGTCGTTCGACGGGATCTACAGTAGTCATGAGTCCCTTACCTCGTTGAGAGGACGCGAAGGCCTCCCGTGATCACACTAGTCTGTAAGAAAGTATAGCGCGATACTGTAATAAGGAACCGTCAAGGAGAGTGCTTCCTCCCCGATCGATCGCTACGCACCACTGCCCTGTCCCACTTCGGGAGGACCAACGAAACGAGGGCGTGACACCTCACGGTGCCACGCCCTCGCCTATTCCGATCGAAAGGGGATTACTGTCCCTTGTACGGAATCTTCTCGCCGTCGGGCGATGCGATGATTCTCACCTCGCCGAAGTTCAGATGGACCCACCCGGTGTGGGGCGGGAAGTTGCCCTTGTCGGGCTGCATAGTATGAGCCACGACATGGAACTCGATCCCCGACGCATCGGTGAACCCGCTCTTCACCGCCGCCATCGGCGAGTACGGCATTCCGGCCTCGTTACGAATCGCGCCGTCGACACCCCGTGACCGCTCGCTGAGCATGGTGTGACTACCGATCATCGGAATCACTTCCTCGCCGTTCACGGTGATCGACGACGGTCCCCACGTCGCGAAATAGTTGAAGATGTTCGGCATGACCGGAGCCTCGTTTCCGGTGTCGCCGTGCAGCATGACATCCTTTTCCATCCGGGCCGCCGCCATCTTGTCGAGATTCAGCATCTGGACGATGCGAATCTTTCCGCTCCAGGCCTGATCACTCGAGAACTGGATGGGACCGGACTGCGCTGTGGTCTCCACCTCGGCCACCACCCGGCCGGTGCCCGTTTCAAAGTTCAGCTCGACCGTGGCCTTGCCTATGAGGTCGCGTACGTTGGCGCCATCGTAGGCGAAGTTCTGGCCATAGCCACCGATGATTCTCGCGCCGGTCGCTTCGATCTTCCAATCGCTCTGCAGTTCCGTGGCGACCTTGCCGGGTCCCTCATTCGATCCGGGCACGAACGCAACCGCGCTCACGAGCCCGGCCGTGAGGATCCCCCCTCTGATGCTCCACTTGTTCCAAGTCTTCATACTCATCCACTCTCACCGTTGCCCGGTTCATTGTCGACCGGATCGTAAATGACGACTGCAAACGCCGTCCCTCGTTGCGAGCCCCAAATCAGGAGACGCCGCCTTCGGTTCCCACCGAGTCGCGTCCACGGTGTCGTGGCTCAGCCGACACCCCCCGCCAACTGCGTCTTGGCGACATCCGAGAGGGTCACGAGTCGCTCGTAGTCCACTCCACTTCGTACGGCCTTCACGAACTCGTCCGTAGCGAACTCGAGCGCTTGGGTCACACCGGCGCGATCCGACTGGCTCTTCAGGACCTTGTCTGCGGCGATCGCTTTCTGCAGGCCTGCTGCCGCCTCTCCCGCCTCCCTGCCCTCGGCGATCAGGTAGAGAACTCCATTGAACCGAGACGCCCATTCGTTCGAGCGAGCGGCTGCCCCGATCACGGTCTCGAGAGCAGGCATTGTGTTCACGACCGGATCGGGAAGCCCATCCATTGGGGCCGTGCCAGGACCGTCGTGGGGCCGTCCCACCACGATCCGACCCACCATGCCGAACATGTAGTGCGGCTGGCACAGGTAGTCGTAGACGCCCTCGACCGTAAAGGTGTGGGAAAAGTCCGTGCCGCTGGTGAGGCCGAGCATCCCCGAGTGCCAGGATTGCGCGCCCTCTGGAATCCTGAGCGGCAAGTTTCCTCCGACCAGGGCGGCATTGTCTGGATGAAACGCGGTGGTCGAGTGGAAGTCGCCCATGTTCAGCCAGACCACGGTGGCGCCCGCCTCGATCACCAGTCCCACCGGATCGAATCGGAAGTTACCCCCATCCGTCCGTAGGCCGATAACGCGGGGTGGGAGTCCATCGATCCGGCCCCCGGCGCTTATCCGCCTGTTGCCCTGACTGTTCAAATCGGCCGCATGGACCGCTCGCGCGGCTAGGCTCATCGCCGGTACGGCTCCGAGCAGTGTGGCGAGAAAGCTCCTGCGATCCCATTCTATCGACATCTTCATTCCTCTCCCCGGAGTGGCTGGCCCACCCGGTGGGCGAACTCTGTTCTTCTCGTACTCGGAAAAACGGGGAGCGGTGGTTTGGGTTCCCTGCGGCGCATCACCGGGCGTCGCAGGTCCAGTGAGTCGGGCCGGAGTTTGAGCTATGAGATCATCATTCCATGGTCCGTCGCAGACGATGCCAAGGTCGACAATCGCAGGACGGATGGGGTTTTCGCGGACCGCCGCGGTGAGGACAAGCCTGGCGCCTAGCCTCCGGAACGGAAAGATTCTGCGGTCATGAGCAGCTTCGGAGATCGTTTGGTCCACTGGGCCAAGGAGGCCAAGCGCCGCCGCGTGTACACGTCGGTGATAGCGTACGTGATCGTCGCGGTGACGATCATTGAGCTGGGAGACGCGATCTTCACCGCCCTGGATCTACCCGATTGGAGTAGCCGGCTCGTCACGATCCTCCTCATGCTCGGTTTCCCCATCGTCATCGTCATGGCATGGGTCTTCGACATCTCGGCTCCTGGCGTACACAAGACGTCCGCCAAGGACGCGGCCGGCGCGACCGAAGCGCGCACGCCCCGAAGGGCTCGCCGCATCGCCGCGACCGAGATCGCCTCCCCACGCGCGGGAAGGCCGAGTCGGGCGGCCGCCGAAGCGGAGGCGCCCGAGGACGCTCCTCCCGCACCACCCCCGGACCCCGAGCGGGTCAAGCGCGCCGCCATCGGGCACGTCCGTCATGAACTGAAGACGCCTATCAACGGCATCCTCGGGTATTCGGAGATGCTGCTCGAGGATCTCGAGCCCCTGGACCGCGAAGACCTGGCTGCCGACCTCGAGCACATTCGCACGGCCGGGCGCCAGCTTCTCCGGCTCATCGACGAGATCCTCAGTCCCGAAAGGATCGAGGAAGCGGAAAGTGTCGACCTCGAAGCCTATGGCGCTCAGATACGCATCGATCTCCGCAATCCGATCAACGCGGTCATCGGGTACGCCGAGCTGCTGATCGAAACCGCAGCGGAGACCGACCGCGAGCAATTCGTCCCAGACTTGGAGCGCATTCGGACGTCCGCTCGAACGCTTCTCGAGCGCAGCACCGACATCGTGGAGGTGGCCACCGCGTACGACCCCTCGCTCGCCTCCGCGGGACGCCTGGGAGAAGACTACAGCCTGACCGAGGGTGTGCTGGCCAAGGCCCGGCCGAGGTTCGCCGGCACCGAAGAGGGAATGGGCTCGCTCCTGGTCGTGGACGACAACCCCATGAACCGCGACCTCCTTTCGCGCCAATTGGCGCGGGCGGGCTACGTGGTGGAGACGGTGGAGAGCGGGCAGCAAGCCCTGGACCTCATGCAGGAGAGAGCGTTCGACCTGGTGCTCCTGGACGTGATCATGCCCGAGATCGACGGACTGGAAGTGCTCCGTCGCATCAAATCCGACGAGCGGCTGGCGGAGATTCCGGTCGTGATGCTCTCCTCGCTCGACGACGTTGAGAGCGCTATCCGCTGCATTGAGCTGGGAGCGGACGACTTCTTGCATAAGCCGTTCCACCCCACCCTGCTGCAAGCGCGCATCGGCGCATCGCTCGAGATCCGCGAGATGCACCGCCGTCTCGCGAAAAGCACCGCCCTGGCCCACGACGCGGAGCAGCTCACCGTCCGGATGCTCCGGGGGTCGTTCCCCAGCGTGATTACCGAAAGGATGCGAGCCGGCGAGTCCGACATCCTGGAGACTTACGACCAAGCCACTGTGCTTTGGTGCGACGTCGAAGCTGCCGCCCGCACTCGAACCCGGGACGCCGGCGAGATCGGCGTTCGCCTACAAGTGTTGTTGTCGACGTTGGATCGGGTGGCTACCGAGCACGGCATCGAAACGGTGACCCCGGCAGGGGAAGGCGTCGTACTGGCCGGCGGCGTGCCGACGCCGCACGAGGACCATGCCCGCCTGATTGCCGAAGCGGCGTTGGACCTCTCCGAGCGGCTGGCCTCGAATGCCACCTTCGACGCCACCCCCGTGCGCGTCGGCGTGGACTGCGGCGAGTTGACGGGCGGGGTCTTCGGGGAGGAGCGGATCGAGTACCGGCTCTGGGGTGAGCCGATGGACCTCGCACGCTTGCTGGGCGCCCAAGCCGCCGCCGGAGCGATCGTGGTCTCGCCGAACGCGTACCGGCTCCTTCGCGACGAATTCGCCTTCGCGACCGCGGGTGTCCAAGACGTCGCGGGACGCGGATCCATGAAGACGTACGTGCTTGAAGGTCCCGCCTAGGACCTGCAAGGGTTCCGTTACTAGCCTCCTACGCTCACCAGCGCTTCGATCTTGTCCAGGAGCCGCGTCAACTCGATCGGCTTGGTGTCGAAGTCGTCGCACCCCGCCGCCAACGCCTTCTCCTGATCGCCGGACATCGCATGCGCCGTGAGCGCAATGACGGGGATTCCCGCAGTCGCTTCGTCGTCCTTCAGCGTTCGGGTGGCCGTCCATCCGTCCATCACGGGGAGGCTCATGTCCATCAGAATGATGTCGGGGCTCCCCGCACGCGCCAGGGCCACACCCTGCTCCCCGTCCGTCGCGATCGTGACCTCGAAACCACGCTTTACGAGGCGGCGGGAAAGCATGTCGCGGTTCATTTCGTCGTCTTCGACGAGCAGGATTCTTGTCACAGACGTTCGCCTTTCCGTAGTAGGGGTCGAAGCTTCATGAAGGAATCGTGCGGTCGAGCCCGCATTGCTCACGCAAGGTCTCGACCAGAGTCTGCCGGTTCACCGGCTTGGTCAGATACCCGGAGGCGCCCAGCGCCTCGCCCATGGGTCGTTCATCCAGCACCGTTAGCATGATCACGGGCGTGTCCGAGAGCTCCGGGTCGTCTCGGATAGTCGCGAGCGTGGCCCACCCGTCGATTCCGGGCATGATCACGTCGAGCGTGATCGCATCGGGCCGCTCTTCCCTCGCCAACCGGAGCCCATCCGTGCCGTTGTCGGCCTCGATCACCCGGAAGCCCGCTCCCGCGAGCATGCGGCGGAGGAGCGACCGCGCGACGGGGTCATCGTCCACGAGCAGCACCGTTCCGGCCTCCCCCGATCCTTCCTCCCCGTCGTCGGATACGTCCGAGTCGGGCTGGGGGGCCAGGGGCGCTCGAGCCGGAAGACGAAGGGTGAAGTTCGACCCCTCTCCCAGCTCGCTCTCCGCTCCCACGTCTCCTCCGAGTATCCGGCTGAATCGCCGTGTGATGGCCAACCCCAATCCGGTACCGCCGTAGTTTCGCGTCGTCGACAGCTCCGCCTGGGCGAAGGCATCGAACACCCGCGCGAGCTGGGGCGGCGTCATCCCGATGCCCGTGTCACAGACCTGGAAGGTCAACCAGTCTCCGTCCTCGCCCTGCTCCCTCGTGACCACCACCGAGACCGTTCCGTCCTCCGTGAACTTGCTCGCGTTGGACAGGAGGTTGAGCAGGATCTGGCGCACCTTGGTGAGGTCGGAGTGCATCTCTCCCAGGTCATCGGGGCACTCGATCTCGAAGGTGTTCCCCCGCTTCTTGACGAGCGGACGTATCGTGGTGGTGACATCCTCCACCATCCCCGCCACCTCGAAGCTCTCGAGGTAGAGCTCGGTTTTGCCCGCCTCGATCTTCGACAGATCCAATACGTCGTTGATCAGGGCCAGGAGGTGCCGCCCGGCAGACTGAATCCTCTGCAGGTCGGGGACATATCCCTCGTTTCCATCCTCCGCCGCCTCCTCGGCCAGCATCTCGCTGTAGCCGAGGATCGCGTTCAGGGGCGTCCGTAGCTCGTGGCTCATGTTCGCCAGGAAGTGGCTCTTCGCACGGTTCGCCGCTTCAGCGTCTTCCTGAGCCTTCAGCAGGCCCGTGATGTCGTGGTAGAGGCCCATGATTCCGACCTGCTCCCCGTCGACCATCACCGGCACGCCTGCCAGCTCCA
>BTRA01000039.1:0-22630 GCA_036986155.1 Gemmatimonadota bacterium
TGGACCGACGCGGGTTTCGAGCGACCGGACCCGAACGACGACCGCGTCAACTGGGAGGCCGGGGCCATCATCGGCACGGGCATCGGAGGTCTGGACACCGCGGGCGAGAAGCTCGTTCCGTTCGTGAACGCGGGCCGGGTGCGCCGCCTCGGCAGCACGATTGTCGAGCAGGTCATGGGGAGCGGCGTGTCGGCAAGGGTCTCCGGTCTGTTGGCGCTCGGTAACCAGGTGACCGCCAACTCGAGCGCCTGCAGCACCGGAACCGAGGCCATAATTGGAGGGATGCAGCGAATCAGGGCGGGACTCGCGGAACGCATGCTGTGCGGCGGAACGGAAGGCTCGAGCCACTACTCCTGGGCCGGGTTCGATGCGATGCGCGTGCTGTGCCGTAAGTACAACGACGAACCCGAGAGGGCCTCGCGCCCGTTGAGCGCTTCGGCCGGAGGGTTCGTTCCCGGCAGCGGCGCGGGCATTCTGCACCTCGAGAGCCTGGAGAGCGCCCAAGAACGGGGCGCCCGTATCTACGCCGAGATCCTGGGAGGTGCGATCAACTGCGGAGGACACCGCGGCGGCGGTAGCATGACTGCCCCGAATCCCACATCCGTTCAGCGTTGTATACGGGGAGCCGTGGAGGATGCGGGCATTACGCCCGACGAGATCGATGGGATCAACGGACACCTTACAGCTACCGGGGCGGATTGCAGTGAAGTACATTCATGGGCTCTGGCGCTGGAACGCACGCCTGCTAATTTCCCGGTGATCGCTTCGACCAAGTCGATGATAGGACATGGACTCGGCGCGGCGGGTGCGCTGGAGTCGGTGGCTTGCCTCCTGATGCTACGGGGCGGCTTCATGCACGCCTCCATCAACTGCGAGGATCTGCATCCGGAGATTGAGGCGTACTCGGCATCAGTGCCGCACGTCATGCGGGAAAAGCCGGAGCTCAGAACCATGATAAAAGCGGCTTTCGGTTTCGGAGATGTCAATTCCTGTGCCATATTCAGGAAGTGGTCTGATTGACGGCTCGGGACGAATCAGGGCAAACGATGGATGAGGAGCCACGTAGATGACGAAAGAGGAAATCTTCGAGAAGGTTGTAGAGATCGTGAGGCCTTACGCGAAGGATGACGACGCGATGGAGGCCATCACGCTCGAGACCAACATCCTCCAGGACCTCAAAGTCAACTCCGCCAGACTCGTCGACGTCATCCTGGCGTTCGAAGACGAGTTCGACATCGAAGTCGAGGACGAGGACGCGGATGCGGTAGACACGGTCGGTGATGCCGTCGAGTTGATCCACGCCAAAGTAGCCTGACCTTTCGGTCCGCTATGCCTAGCCTCCCCACCCGAACCCGTGTGGCGCTACTCCTGCAGCGCGAGGTCGGACGCCTCATGGCCGTGCTATGGATCCCGGCCATGGGGTTCGCGCTGCGCTTCGGTCTACGCTATCGCATTCGCAATGCGGCGGAGTTGAGGAACCGGTACAGGGCTCTGGTCCGGGGGAGCGACGGGCCTGTCCTGATCTGCGCGAACCACCTCACCATGATCGATTCCGCGCTCGTGGCGTGGGCTCTGGGTGGTAGCTGGTGGTGGGTGTTCAACTATCGGCGCATGCCGTGGAACCTCCCGGAGTACACCAATTTTGCCGGCCACTGGTTCAACCGGGCGCTGGCCTGGCTTGCGAAGTGCCTGCCGATCGTCCGAGGGGGCAAGCGGAGTGAGGTCTCCGGTGTGCTCAAACGCATCCAACACCTGCTCTCCAAGGGAGAGACGGCGCTGATCTTCGCCGAGGGCGGGCGGAGCAGGACGGGCCGCGTTCAACTCGACACGATCGCCGATGGCGTCGGTCGCATCATGAACTCGGTTCGGGGATGCCAGGCGCTGTGCGTCTACATGCGAGGCGACCGGCAACGAAGCTGGTCCACGATCCCGGCCCGAGGCGACTCCTTCTACGTTGATTTTGAGCTGTTCAAACCCGATTCGGAGCACTCCGGTCTCCGGCGCTCGCGGGATTTCGCGCTCCAGGTCATCGAGCAGTTGGTCACGATGGAAGAGCGGTACTTCTCCCGGTCAGGCGCAACCGCGTAACGGACCGTCGGTCTCGATGAGCTGAAAGACCTCCTCGACCTGCTCCCACCCAACACGCATCAAGAAATCGCCTCGTCGGCCATAGGATTTGATGCCCAGGATGAAGAACCCCGGCTCGGGGTTTCGAAGCGTCTCGGGTCCGAGGCTAGTCTGGTCGAGGCAGTCGACTCCTCCACCCTCCTGGGCCATCAGAGCTGCCGCCAGCTTCATGGGCCCCGACGTGGCCCAACACTCGTGGACTTGAAGCTGGCGGTAGATCGTGTGATCGCCGACCCGCCCGGTCAGGGCCAGCACCCGGTCCACCTCCACCTCCGTGACTTCGCCCTCGGGTCCCCTCAGCGTGACCATGATAGGCTCCCCGGGACGAAGGCCTTCCACTGTGGTTCGGGTAAGGACGGTCAAACAATCCGGTGGGGTCGCTGCCAGGGCGCCGACGCTCGCCGTCAGGTCGGCGCGGCCGGCGAGGGAATCGTCGGCCAACGGCTCCGGCACCGAGCCGCGTGTGACCCAGACGATCCTCGTCTCGGCGTGCTCACCCGTCAGGCCGATCAACCGGACGAGCGCCGTCTGAGCCGAGTGGCCGTCGCCCACGAGCAAGGTGCTCTTCCCTGTCCAGGCCGCCGAGTCGTTCGTCAGGTCGGGCACCTCATGGCGTAGCGCGCTTCCCAGCGCCGCCTCTCCGGGCGCGGCGATGCCACCTTCTCCGATCGGGTTGGGGATCGGGTTACCCGTACAATCCAGGACGATGTCAGCCTCCTCGGCCCACTCCCGCCCGTCGCCGTCGGAAAGCAGCAGACGGAACGCGTGTTCGGCCCGACGCCCACTCCCGATCTCCTCGTGCTTGAGCAGCCCTACGCGACCGACCTCCAGCACGCGGGTGTTCAGCCGCACATGATCGATGACGCAACCCAGTGCCGCGACCGGATCGAGCACGCGGTCGACAAGCTCGGCTCCAGAGGGGCGACCGTCCGTTGCGGGTGGCTCGCGCCCCGCCGCGCTCAGTGCGCCGCGCATACGTTCGGAAACGTTCATACTCCAGGGCGTAAACAGTGCTACGTGACCCCACTCTCGCATTCGGCCCGCCACTGCGGGAGCGGATTCGAACACCGTGAAGGGAAACCCCTTTTCGCTCGCGGCCAGCGCAGCCTCGAGCCCGGTAGGCCCGCTCCCGAGAATTGCGATGTGAGGTTTCGACGAGGACATCAGCGGCCGCTCTGGCTCAATGCGCGGAAGCGGCCCGCTCCCGGGCCGGCAAGACTTCAAGGCACGTTGTCCACCAGCCGGTGAGCACGGTCCTCACGAACTCCTCCGGAAGTTGCGCCCGGCGCATCTCGTCGGCCAGGGCCAGATGGTCATAAGCCAGGGGCACGAACTCCACTCCCATGCCGTCGCGTTCCGCCGAAAGTAGCGTGTACCACACGTCGGTGCGGCCGTCGTTCGCCGGTCGTCCGATCACGCCGACATTCACCACGTCGCAGCCCGAAGGGAGTGCCCGGTGCCAGTGTAGGCCGGTGTGGGAGCAGAGGAACCCATCGGCCCGGATCTCGGCGCACATGGTTTCGAGGAACGGGACGGGTGACGTCGATTCGAAAAGGAACTCGTTGATGCGGCGAGGTGACCCGTGCACCAGCAGAAGCTCGCTCGTGCCCACGCGGATGCGCCGCCGCTGGGGCAGGCCGCCCATATAGGCCTTGAATCCCATCGAGCAGCTCTGTTCGGTATACCGGTAGGACAGGTCAGCGAACCGATTGTCGCGTGGGTCGGCATAGCCGCAGTTGCAGTCGGTCCGGCCCGAGGCCAGTGATTCCTCATAGTTGCCTTGGATGGACCTTACACCACCGGCCTCCAGCAGAGGCCAGACCTTCTCGGGGTTTGGTCCGAATCCGCCGAAATCACCAAGACAGTAAACTGCCTCTACGCCGCGCTGCGCGGCGTTCTCCAGCAGTGCCACGAGCGCATGCGTGTTGCTGTAGATCCCCCCGAAGACGGCGACACGCTCGTAGGGCCCCTCCACCGGCGTGGGGTCGGCGTCGGCGGCCACAAAGGCCGATATCGCCGAGACGCGCTCCTCCGCGCGGAGCAGTCTCCCGAAGCCCAGGGCTGCCTCCCGAAAGTCGTCCAGGGGCACCAGTCTCTCTCCCCAGGTGGCCATGCCCCGGTGCGCTGGGATCTTTCTCGCGTCACTCACGTCAGGTCCGGCAGCTCACTTCGTGAACGTGGCACGTCCAACACGCCGGATGGTCGAGCGGAAATCCGTCCAGGGTGTCAGCGAGGCGGTCGCCCATGCGCCCGGAGGGTTCGTTCACCAGGATGGGGCACACCCACACACCCAAGTCGGTGACCATGCGGCAGGATGAGCACTGGAGGTGGCTCCACGTGTCGGCGGCGCCGCTTTCCAGGGCCTCCCATCCTTGATATCCGCCCGTCCGTTCAGCTTCGGCACCCAGTTTGAAAACCGGCAGGATCTTGAGGCGCGGACGGTCGATCCCGATTTCCGCCAGCAGCCGCAGGAAGCGCCGCCGGCCGTCGTCGGTACCATTTTCCTCGTGCACCTCGGTTACCGTCAGCACAGGGTTGATGCCCACTGCCCCAGCGTGCTCGACTCCGGAGAGAATTCGATCGAACGTACCTTCGCCCCGGATGGCATCGTTTGTCTCCGCGTTGTAACCGTCCAGTGAGATGCGCAGGTCGAACGAGTACTCGGAGTGTGCGGACAGAGCGGCGAGCCGATCACAACGGGCGGGATCCAGGAGGAGCCCGTTGGTGAGCACCGTGACGGGGCCGACACGTAGCGTCTCGCGGATGATCTCCTCCATCTCCTTGTTGATGAAGGGCTCGCCGCCCGTGAAATAGTACTCCCTGACCCCCAACCTCACGGCCTCGTCCAGGTATGGCCGGATCTGCGCGAGAGTCATCAACTCGTGCGTGTGGTTGGTCGGTGAGCAGGAGATGAAGCAGTGCGTGCAGGTAAGGTTGCACAAGGTCCCGCCCACCTGGAACCACAGGGTGTCCAGAGAACTCAGATGGACGCGGGGCGCACTATTCCGAACGCCCGGGGCGTTCACCTCCGATGTGGGTGCGCCCGTCGTCATGTCGTCAGCAACCGGCGCCGGGGTCGCAGCAGGCGGCCTGGGCATCGGTCGTGACGTCATAGTCCTCGCCTTTGGTCTCACGGGGATGACGTAGGGCCGTGCGCGAGCAATCAAAGGGTTTTGCGTCGTCCAGGGGAATGTCTACCCGCGGTTCGACCAGGTCGAAGTGCTCAGCGTACGGGGCCTGGCTGAGGATGCGGAACGTCTTGTCGCAAACAGCCTGCCGGGAGCCCCGAATCAACTTGTGTCCATCATCGTCGAGCACCTCCTTGAAGGGCCCCTTGTAGATGACGGCCTGGTTGCGCTCCCAGCAGAGGCCATCTTTGCCCTTGAAGGCCTCTACCGTGAGGGATCGAAACTCGATTCCGCCCACGGTCTGCCAAGGCTCGGTCGGCCGCTCGAGGACACGAATTCCGTAGAATCCGACGTCCTCAAAGGCGGCCAGGAAGCCTTCCTCCGTGAGGGCGCCCGAGACGCAGCCGGTCCACAGGTCGGCGTCCCGCTGTAGCGCTTCGGGCACGGGCTCGTCCGAGACGATGTCCGAGATCACGGCGCGGCCGCCGTTTCTGAGCACGCGGTGGATTTCCCCGAAGAGCGACGCCTTTTGGTCGGTGGCCACCAAGTTCAGGACGCAGTTCGAGACGACCACGTCCACCGACTCGTCGGCGACCAGCGGGGCTCGCTCACGCATGGATGACAGGCGGTCTTCCAGCCCCAAGAAACCCTCGGCGGAATCCACCGGTGTGGCCCGGAGGCGCTGCTCGAGAAGGTCCAGGTCGACAGCGAGATCCTGGATGCGGCCGCGGCGGAACTCCACGTTAGCGTATCCCAACCGTTCAGCGACGATGGGCGCATTGCGGCGAGCGACCTCGAGCATTTCGGGCGTCATGTCCACACCTATGACGCGACCCGAGGGGCCCACAACCTGCGCCGAGATGAAGCAGATCTTCCCCGTGCCGCTACCGAGGTCCAACACGGTCTCCCCCGGCCTGAGGTACCGGCTGGGGTTTCCGCAGCCGTAGTCCTTTTCAATCACCTCTTCGGGAATGGCCTCGAGGTAGGCTGGCTCATAGTCCACCGGGCAGCACAGTTGCGGGGCCCTCGCCTCGGCGGCTTCGGCGTAGCGGCTCTTGACGGCGGACTCCTGGCTCGGAGTCGAGGGTGCCAAGGCGCTGGCGTCAGTCGGTGTCAATTCATTCGCTCCAGCGATGAGGATTCCTTCTCTTGAATTTCTCGGCTCTTCGCCCTCGCCGTGATGCCCCGCCGTCCCAACCCGCAGGCGCTTCGCCACCGAAACAATACACGCCGGACGTGATTGGTTCACACCACAATGATCCGGCTGAACCGCCGCGCGCCGGTATCGCCCCTCCGGCCGGCGGGGGCTGTGGTTCCCAAGGCGCCGCTGGTATCTTCGGGCGGCGAGAAATCCAATGGAAAAGGGTGGGTGACGATGGAGTCCCTTGTGTCACACCTGGTTATCGGCGTGCTCGGCGCGGGAATCGTGTGGTGGATCGATCGGCCGATTCGCCGGCAGTTCAAGCTGATTCTAGCGGCGTTGTCGGAGGGGAAAAAAGAGGGTAAGGACTGGAGGCTGGTCACCAACGACGCCGGTGAGCCCAAGGGCATCCGTATCATGTACGGAGCTTCGCCGCCTTCCGACGATCCTCGTCTGTAGGCGCCACTAGTCTTGCCTGAAAACCGTACCACCCTTCATCACGAAGCGCACATTCCTCAAGGCCGTGATGTCCTCAGTTGGATCACCCTCCACCGCGAACAGATCTGCTAGAAGGCCCACGGTGACGCTGCCCACGTCGTTGCTGAGTCCGAAGATGGACGCGTTTCCCGACGTAGCCGCCGTCAGCGCGGCGGCCGGTGTCATGCCGTAGTCGACCATCAGCTCAATCTCACGGTAATTCTCCCCGTGGGGAAATACGCCCACATCCCCTCCGAAGCACATGCGTACTCCCGAATCGAGCGCCAGGCGGAAACTGGCGCGCTTACGGAGAAGGCGCTCGGGTTCCGGGTCCACACCCTTCTGCCACCCGCCGTAGCTGGTTATGGCCTCACCGGCTGCCAGCGTGGGGCAGAGGGCCACAGCTCGCTCGGCCATCAGCCGGAAAGTCTCGTTTGTGCCGCCGTCCCCGTGCTCGATGGTCGCCACGCCTGCTTCGACGGCACGTCGCATGCCTTCAGCACTCGAGGCGTGTGCCACCACTTTCCGTCCCGAGCCGCCCGCCACCTCCACCACCAGATCGAGCTCGTCCTGCGTGAAGGTCGGCTCGGTTGAGCCGTTCGGGCCCCAGCGGTAATCGGCGTAAATCTTGATCCAGTCGGCCCCCCGTCCAATCTGATCACGTGTGACGCGCAAGAGTTCGTCGACTCCGTCAGCGACTTCAGCCCCTTTGGGAAGGTTCAGCTCCGGGGCGCCCTTGGGGCCATAGCTGCCGGTGCCGACGATGGCCTTGGTGGTGACGATCAGTCTCGGGCCGGGGATCACTCCCTCTTCGATGGCGTCCCTGATGCCCACGTCGGCGTATCCCGCGCCCTCCGAGCCGAGGTCCCGCATGGTGGTAACGCCCGCCAGGAGGCTTTCCCGCACGTGTACGACCGCCCGCGCCGTACGAAGACCCAGGGACTCATTCAGCACCTGGTCCGTCCACGACGCCTCGTTGTACGGGTGGAGCAGGATGTGTGAGTGCCCCTCGATCAGGCCGGGCAAGAGCGTCATGTCTGGGAGATCGACGATCAGCGCGGTCGCCGGCAGTCCGACACTGGCGGCCGGCCCGGCGGCGGTGATTCGGTCGCCTTCGACCAGCACCACCCATCCCACGTGCATGGAGCGGCCGTCGAAAACCCGGTCGGGTCTGAGGAGTCTGGAGTCCTGGGCGCTCGATCCGTTGGGCAGGGTTAGGAGTAGGGTCAGCGAAATGAACAAGCGCGTAGGCGTCATGATCAATCCTGTTGAGGGCGGGCCATCACGTAATAGTAGTAGCTCCTAGGGGATCCGCGAGAGCACCTCTCGGAACGCCCGTTGACCGAATCGGCGGGCAGCTTCCTCGACGATCCGGTCCTCCAGATCCTTCCTGAGACTGGCCATGCGGCCCGCGGCAAAGAGGTTTCTGACCGAACGAGAGAGACGAAGGTCGGCGGGGTCTCCGTTGTAGCTGGCGCGTTCGAAGTTTCCGCTACGCGATACCCGAAAGCTAGAGGTCTCCACCACACGGCCGCGACCGACCTCGACCAGCGTCAGGGCAACCCGAAGGTCGAGGCTGAGGCGTCCGGTGATCCGGTGATAGGTCACCGTGCGGCCGTCTCGGTCTCTTGCGGTTTCAGGCGTGGACTTCACATCGCTCTCCGCTATGGAAAAGCTCCGGATGTCGCCCAGCGCCACGAAGTCGGTGTCGATGGTGCGTCCGATGCGGATGGCCTCGCGGGTGGTGATTCCTCCCTCATCATAGCGTCCGCCTCGAATAGCGGCGCGAGCGACAGCGGGGTCGATTACGAACACGAATGGCGGAGGCTGCCGCCACACCTCCAAGAGCAAGCGGTCATGCAGCGCGGTGAGTGCACCAGGTGATAGCTCCGCCGCGTCCTCGCCCACCTCGAAGGGAAACCCTACCAAGCGGACCGTGCCCCTCTCAAGGGCCTGCTCCTGGAGGAGCACCGCCGCCCGGGCGTCGGTGGTCTGTGGCCCTCCTGCGATGGTTATCGCGAATCCGGCCTGCAGGAAGCTCGCTTGCAAGCGCCCTTGGTCGAGCTCGTGGCGCGCCCACGACATGCGGGTGTCGATCGCTTCGCGGCGGACCGCCCTCTCGTCGTCGGACCTCGGCTCGTACAGCGCAATTCGCTCTAGACCATCGAGGGCCTCACTGAAGCGCCCGTCTCGGCGGTCGGTCGCCGCAGCGCCGAAAAGCTGTCGGATAGCCTCGTCGTGCACGGTGCGCCTGAGACCGCGGTAGTCGGGGCCCGGGTCGGCCGTCACGCCAACATCGCGCGCGCCCTCGATGAAGTCATCCAGATCGGGAAGCATGTCGGCCGCCAGCACGAATTCCTCCCGCTCTCGTGCACCCTCCATGCGGTCCAGGTACAGGGCTAGCACTTGTGGAGCCAACTCCTCCAGCCGCTCGCGCGCCTCCACCAGTGACCCGTCCTTTTCCAGGGCATCGATGTAGCGCTCGGCGGCCCGAACTACTTCGCCTCGAGCCTCGAGGCTGGCACCCGCCTCGAAGTGATCTGCGGCCGACGTGCATGCGGTTAGGGCCGTCAGGAGCGTGAAGGTCAGGGTAGTGTTTGAGCGCACGGGGGAGAAGGTCGATCTCAGCCGGCTCGTCTGTCGTTCGATAGCGCTCATTGACCGTATCCCCCAGGGTTCAGGTGCAGTGGCCGAGCGGATGCACCCTGCTTCATCCAACTTGGCCTGCGCCTTGCGTTTGCGCACGTCTGATTCGCACTTTCCCCTCACGGGTCTTTCATTCAAGATGCCGGTTCTTCGTCTCAGCGCTCGAATAGCGCCTTCCCTCATCCAAGGTGGAAAAGACGCGATGCGCGCACTCCTCCTGGTCGCGTTCTTCTTCTCCGGTGGTGCGGGACTGATCTACGAGTCGATCTGGAGCCGTTACCTGCAGCTCTTCCTGGGGCACGGGGCATATGCCCAGGTCGTCGTACTCGTCGTGTTCCTGGGTGGCCTCGCGCTTGGTTCGCTGTTGGTGGGCCGGCGTTCCGAACAGGTGCGGCATCCTCTCCTGTGGTATGCGGGAATCGAGGCGGCGGTCGGGCTCTTCGGGCTCGTGTTCCACGACCTCTACCTGGGACTCAGCGCATTCGCGTTCGACACGGTGCTGCCCCCGCTCGCCGGAACCGCGCTGCTTACGCCGGTGCGGTGGGGGCTCGCCGGAGCACTCATCTTACCCCCATCGATCCTCTTGGGAACGACCTTCCCGTTGATGAGTGCGGGGCTCCTTCGCCTTCGGCCTTCCGAACCGGGACGCACGCTGGCGATGCTCTACTTCATGAACAGCTTCGGGGCTGCCATCGGTGCGCTGGTGGCGGGCTTCCTGCTGATCGCCTGGGTGGGGCTGCCCGGCACACTTCTCACGGCCGCTGTGCTGAACATCCTGGTTGCGCTCGTGGCGTGGGCGGTTTGGCGACGGGGTCAGGATCTGGGGATTGAACCCGGCGTGGTGGAGTTACCAAGGAGTACGCCGGCGATGGCCGAAGTGTCCAGCTGGTGGGGGCTCCTGCTGGGAGTAGCGTTCGGTACGGCCGTGGCCTCGTTCGCGTACGAGATCGCGTGGATCCGGATGCTGTCACTGGTCTTGGGCACGGCCACTCACAGCTTCGAGCTCATGCTGTCGGCCTTCATCCTGGGCTTGGCGTTCGGATCATTCTGGATCCGGCGGCGGGCCGACACGTTCGCCCGGCCGGTGCGCTCGCTGGCGTGGAT
The DNA here is from genome assembly GCA_036986155.1 of Gemmatimonadota bacterium. Lineage (GTDB taxonomy): Bacteria > Gemmatimonadota > Gemmatimonadetes > Longimicrobiales > Gaopeijiaceae > JACZXQ01. Next base: position 10,624 of record BTRA01000039.1, read on the forward strand.
CCAGTGGACGATGGGTTTCCTGGCCGTCGCCACGCTCCCGATCTACGCCCAGTCGTTCGGGTGGGTCGAGTGGTTCGTCGGGGCGATGCGGCCTTCGGATGCCGGGTACATAATTTTCACGGTCGCACGGTACGGGCTCGCCCTCCTGGTCATGCTCCCGGCCACGTTCTTTGCGGGCATGACGTTGCCCCTCATCACCAGAATCCTGATGGACGGTCCGGCTGGCGAGAGGGCCATCGGATGGGTCTACGGCCTCAACACACTAGGAGCGATCGTTGGGGTTGCTGCCGCATCGCTCTTTCTCATGCCCCTTCTCGGGCTCAAGGGCCTCCTCATCGCGGGGGCCTCGTTGGACATGCTTCTGGGTGTGTTCCTGTTCTGGTGGACCGACGGCGACGCCGCATCCTGGAAGAAGGTCACATGGAGCATGCTCGGTGCCACTGTAGTGGTGGCTGGTTTCATCCTGGGGTTCGTACATCTCGACAAGAACCTGCTCAGCTCGGGTGTCTACCGAAGCGATACCATCGCCACGACCGACCAGGTGCTGTTCTGGAAGGACGGCCGCACGGCATCGGTATCCGTGAGGCAACGCGGCGACGTTCGATTCATCGCCACCAATGGAAAGATCGACGCATCCGTGGGGTCGCAGTGGTTTGTGGACCCCGAGGATGCCGATCCGCCACGTGCCATGATGGCCGACGAGCCCACGCAAACCTTCCTGGCGCTGGTCACGCTGGCCCACAAGCCGGATGCCAGAGTGGGGGTGGTGGTGGGGCAGGGTTCGGGCATGTCGTCTCACGTGCTTCTGGGGAGCCCGGCGTTCGAGTCGCTCGTCACCATCGAGATCGAGCCGGCCATGATCGAGGGGTCACGCCAGTACTATCCCGGCAACCGGCGAGTCTTCGACGATCCACGTTCGACACTAGTCATCGACGACGCCCGTTCGTACCTGTCCACCAGCGGTCAGCGCTTCGACCTCATCCTCTCGGAGCCCTCCAACCCGTGGGTGAGTGGCGTATCCGCGCTGTTCACCGAGGAGTTCTACGCCTTGGTGGCGGCCAGCCTCAGCGAAGGAGGGGTCTTCGGCCAATGGATCCAAGGGTACGCCATCGATGACGATCTCGTCCTCGGGATCCTCACCGCACTTGGCCGCCACTTCCCGTCGTTCTCCTTGTACCGCGTGTCCGAGCCCGACATCCTGCTGGTCGCCAGCACGGGTCCCGAGCTGCCCGAGCCGGACTGGTCGGTGTTCGAGCTGCCGGAGGTGGCACGAGACCTCAGCCGGACATTCCCGTTCTCACCGGCCGCACTGGACCGGCTCGAGTTCGTGACCAGCGATGCGCTCCGGCCGCTGCTCGAGCGCTGGCCTCACGTGAACTCCGACTTCTTCCCAATACTCGATCTGGGTGGAGAGCGGGCGATGTTCGTCAAGAGCACTCCCCGCGGGTTGCTTGCTCTATCCGAGGACGCTTTCGATCCCTCAGACGTATACATGCCGCCGCTGCCTACGCTCGACCCCAACGGTCTCCCCCTTCCGAACGATGGCGTTCCCTTGATGCGAGTGCTCGCGCTCACGTCGGAGTTCCGTCGTGCCCGCGAGGGTGAGCCGCTCTCGGAGTCGGCCGCGGGCGAGCCCTCGATCCAGCGGATGCTTCGACTCGACCGAAGGTTGAGGCGCGAGATGTCCGCGGGGGAGCGGCCTGGTTACTGGCGCGCCTGGCTCGACGATTTTCTCGTGCTGGATGCCGGACTGAACGGAGGGCTCAGGGGGGTCGCCGACGAGGAGTTTCGCGACCTGGTGTCCGGATTCATCGTGGCGGCCGAGGCTCCGGTTGGGGCCGCGGCTGCGGTTCACTTCACACAGGGGCTCCGGGTTCGCGACTGGCCCACCGTAGCCGATGCTGCGGCAGTCCTGATGGATGAGATGCGAGAGGGCCGAGGATGGCTGTCGCCCGAGATCGTGATGTTCGGAGGGACCACGGCGTATCTGCGGGTTGGCGACGTGGCTTCTGCGCGGGCACTGTTCGAGACACTCTCATTGGCCCTGCCCGGTATCTCGGGCGATCTCCGAGTGGCGCTTCTGCGAGCCTATGTCGCTGAAGCCGAGGCGGGCTCACGTTGAGTGACTCCGAACCAGGCATGACGCGCTCGCAGCCCACAGGGATCGACGGAGCCATCTCGCGCCTCGCGACCCAAGCCGAGGCGGACCCAAGCACCCAACTCGTGGAGGTAGGCGTACTCAACTGGCGAGACACACCACCCGAGGCACAGCTCTATCGTCTGAACCTCGGGGACGTCGTGCTCTACTTGCACGCTCGTCGTGGTGCTTGGGCGTCCACCTGGATCATGGGTGGGGCCGCGGATGACAGCCCTATGACCTTTGTGGGAGTGGTGGCCGACGCCCTGGTGTTCGCCGCGAACGTGCCCGACTGGCTGTGGCCCATGGTGCGGGTGGAGGATCCCGTCGCGCTGGACGTGGGCTATAGGGATGGCATGTGTGGCTCTCCAAGCTACCAGGGCAATGGCGTGGCCCATTGGGGGTCGTTTCCGTACCACATTCCGGATTCTTGCGCCGAGATGGTCTTCGAGGCGGCGCCGCACGTGTCCACGCTCGTTCTGGATGCGATCGATGCAGCAGCCGACGGGCCTCGCCACCAGATGATCGCCCATCGTGTCTAAGCTTGGATTGCGCTGTCCGGAGGGTCTAGGCGCCCTGGACGCCCTGCGTGCACCTCCCCGTTACTTCTCCGCTGGATTCCCCATTACGAGCCGCACCAGCTTACCGAGTGGATCATACGCATGATCGACGACTCGCTCCTTGAGCGGAATGATCGCGTTGTCGGTGATCGTAATGTGCTCGGGGCAGACCTTGGTGCAGCACTTGGTGATGTTGCAGTAGCCGACTCCGAAGGCCTCCTTGAGTTCGTCGCGCCGGTCTTCCTCGTCGAGCGGGTGCATCTCCAAGGCCGCGGTGTAGAGGAGGAAGCGTGGCCCGATGAACCCGTCGTGCAGGTGGTGGTCACGTAGGACGTGGCACACGTCCTGGCACAGAAAACACTCTATGCATTTCCTGAACTCTTGGACGCGGTCGACGTCCTTCTGGTACATACGCCAGGTGCCGTCGGGATGGTCGGGTGCCCTGGGCTTGAACGGCTTGATGCGTTTCTTGACCTCGTAGTTCCACGATACGTCGGTCACGAGGTCCCTCACTAGCGGAAAGGCCCGGAGCGGTTCGATCGTGATCGGCCTGTCGACGGGCACCTCACTCATGCGCGTCATGCACATCAGCTTGGGGTTGCCGTTCACCTCGGCGGAGCAAGAGCCGCACTTGCCCGCCTTGCAATTCCAGCGGACGGCCATGTCGGGAGCAGATTCGGCCTGGATCTGGTGTACCGCATCCAGCACCACCATACCCTCGGTGATCTCGGTCTCGTAGGTCCCGAATTCTCCGCCGTCGGCATCTCCTCGCCAGACCTTGAAGGTCGCCTTGGCCATCAGCCTTGCTCCTCGATGATCTGCTTCAGCTCGTCTCGCATCTCGGGTATCGGCTCTTGTCGGGAATGCATCTCTCCGTCGGGCCCCTTGCTGAGGATGGTGTTGACCTTTCCGAGCTCCGCGTCTTTGCCGGGGTAGTCGACTCGCGAGTGTGCGCCGCGGCTTTCCTTTCTTGCGGCCGCCGCACGAACCGAGGCTTCCGCCACCATAAAGAGGTTCTTGAGGTCCAGCGCCGTGTGCCAACCTGGGTTGAACTCTCGGCTTCCGTTCACTCCCACCTGCTCACTCTTGGCCTTGAGAGCGAGCACTCCCTCTAGGGCTTCGCTGAGCCCCTCTTCGTCGCGAATGATGCCAGCCTTGTCCTGCATGAGCTCTTGAAGCGCGAACTGGATCTGATACGGTCCGTCCGCACCGGGGCTCGCGCCATCCTGTCGCTCGAGGGGCGCCAGTGCTTCGCGTGATATCGCTTCGATCTGGTCGGCTCCGATGGTGGGAGCGGAGTGTTCGGCGGCGAACCTGGCGGCGTATTCCCCGGCTCGCTTTCCAAACACGATCAGATCCGATAGCGAGTTTCCGCCGAGGCGGTTAGCCCCGTGGAGGCCCGCCGCGCATTCGCCAGCGGCGAACAGTCCGGGCACGGTCGACATCTGCGTATCGGCGTCTACACGGATACCGCCCATCACGTAGTGGGTGGTGGGACCGACCTCCATGGGCTGCTCGGTGATGTCGATCTCCGCCAACTCCTTGAACTGGTGGTACATGCTCGGGAGCTTCTTCTTGATGTGCTCTGAAGCGTTCGGGATGTGCTCCTTGATCCAGGCGATGTCTAGGAACACCCCACCGTGAGGGCTTCCACGCCCCTCCTTGACCTCGCGCACGATCATGCGAGCCACGTGATCCCGCGTGAGCAGTTCCGGGGGCCTGCGTGCGTCGCGGTCGCCGATGACGTAGCGCCAGCCCTCCTCGGGTGTGTCGGCGGTCTGCTCCTGGTACATCTCTGGGATGTCATCGAACATGAAGCGGCTCCCCTCGCTGTTCTTGAGGATGCCACCCTCCCCTCTTACGCCCTCCGTCACCAGGATGCCGCGCACGCTGGGGGGCCACACCATGCCGGTGGGGTGGAACTGGATGAACTCCATGTCGATCAGGTCCGCCCCGGCGTGGTATGCCAGCGAGTGACCGTCTCCCGTGTACTCCCAGCTGTTGCTGGTGATCTTGAAGGCCCGGCCGATGCCTCCCGTTGCCATGATCACGGCTCCGGCCTTGAAGACCGTAAAGCGTCCACGCTCCCGGTCGTACGCGAAGGCTCCGGCCACGCGCTCGCCGTCCATGAGGAGCGCGGTGACGGTGTATTCCATGTACACGTCCATGCCTTGGTGCACACCGTGATCCTGTAGCGTGCGGATCATCTCCAGGCCGGTGCGGTCGCCTACGTGGGCCAGCCGCGGGTAGGCGTGGCCGCCGAAGTTCCGCTGCATCATCTTGCCGTCGGGCGTCCGGTCCATGAGGGCACCCCAGGCCTCGAGCTCGCGCACGCGGTCGGGCGCTTCCTTGGCGTGAACCTCGGCCATGCGCCAGTTGTTGAGGTATTGGCCACCGCGCATCGTGTCGGCGAAGTGTACCCGCCAATTGTCCCGTTCGTCCACGTTGCCGAGTGCGGCCGCCACGCCCCCCTCCGCCATAACCGTGTGAGCCTTGCCGAGGAGTGATTTGCACACGAGGCCCACGGAGGCTCCCGCCGCCGCGGCCTCGATGGCCGCTCGTAGGCCAGCACCGCCGGCCCCGATCACGAGGACATCGTGTTCCCGTTCCTGATGGCCCGCCATTAGAAGATCCTCCAGTCGACCCAGACGCCCATGGCGAGCATGCGGATGTATATGTCCGTGAAACCGACCCAGAAGAGGCTCATCCAGGCGAACAGCATATGGCGCTTGTTGAGGCAGGTGACGCAGTTGTGTGCGGCATGTCTGACCGGTTTGCCGGAAAAGACGTTGAGGCGGCCCCCCACGAGGTGCCGCAGAGAGTGGCAGCCGAGCGTGTAGCTTCCGAGCAGGATGACGTTCAGCCAGAGCACGAATGACCCGACGCCCAATCCGAAGTCGGTCTCACCCGTGGCTGCGTTCTCGAACCACATCCCGTTCCATGCGTCGTACGTGAGGACCACGATGATGAGCAGGGCGAGGTACATGAAGTACCGGTGTGCGTTCTGCAGGATCAATGGGAATGAGTTCTCGCCCAAGTACGACTTGCGCGGCTCCCCCACGGCACAGTTGGGTGGGTCGGCCCAGAACGCCTTGTAGTACGCTCCTCGGTAGTAATAGCACGTCACCCGGAAGCCCGCCGGCGCCCACAGGATCAGAAAGGCCGGAGACCAGGGCAGCCAGTCGGCCCAAAACGACGGCTTGGGCCCGAATAGGGCGTGCGGTGAACTCCCGAAGAATTCGGGTGAATAGAATGGCGACAGATAGTTGCCGAACGTGTAATTCACACCCTGGAATGCGGCCCAAGTGGAGTAGATGATGAAGGCGCTCAGTCCGAGGAAGACCACTAATGGTTGGAGCCACCAGACGTCTCGCCGCATGGTCTCCCCGAACGTCCTGCGCATAGGTAGCGACGTCGAGACAGGGGGCACGTTCTGTCGTCCTTTCCGGTGTGTCCACACCTGGAGAAGGTGTCTGGCGTCCCTATGCGGGTTGAGGCTCCGCGAGAGCGCCTGAGGTCAGCCGAATTAAGTTAGCCAGCCAATAGGAACCCACAAGGCGGGGGGATGGCCCACTCTTGCATGCAATCCTCCCAGGAGCATTATTCCCGATTGACGATCGTTGTCCACTGCCCGAAAAGGGCTTCCCCGGAGCACTCGTATGGACTCGCTGATTACCGACCTGCGCTACGCGCTGCGCATGCTCGTCAAGACGCCGGGCCTTTCGGCGGTGGCGATCCTGACCATCGCCCTCGGAGTCGGGCTTACGACCCACACGTTCAGCATCGTTTACGGGTCGGTCATCCGTGGCATCGACTTCGATCGGGGCACTGCGCTCGTCAACCTCAGCGAGGACGTTCCATCGCAGGATCGCCGGGGCAACGGCATCCCGATCCTCGATCTCATCGACTGGCGGGAGCAGCAGACCGCGTTCAGGGGCCTGGGCGCATTTAGCATGGGGACGATCAACCTGGCGGATGAGGAGTCCCGGCCCGAGCGCTTCAATGGCGCGTTCGTGTCGGCGAGCCTCTTTGCCCAGGTCGACGGGGTTCCGATCCTGGGCAGGGTCTTCAACCCGGAAGAAGACGCCGGCACCGGTGAACCGGTCGTGATCCTCGGTTACAACGTGTGGCAGAACCGATACGCCGGCGACCCGGACATCGTCGGGAAGAGCGTCCGCGCCAACGCGAAGGCCGCGACCGTGGTCGGCGTCATGCCGGAGGGATTCCACTTCCCTATGCAAGAGGAGGTCTGGCTACCCCTCAACATCGATCCTCTCGAGGCCCAGCGGGGCGACAACAGGGTGGCGGTGGTCGGGCGGCTGAGGGAGGGCGTCTCGATGGAGCAGGCCGACGTCCAGATGCAGGAGATCTCGCGTCGGATCGCCGAAGCCTACCCCGAGGCCAACGAAGGGGTGGGGGTGTGGGTGCAGACCTTTGAGGATCTCATCATGCCTCCGGAAATCGTCAACGTGCTGTGGATCATGCTCGGCGCGGTGTTGGGGGTTCTGCTCATCGCGTGCTTCAACGTGGCCAACCTGCTTCTCGCGCGGGCCCTCGTCCGTTCGAAGGAGGTGGCCGTGCGCTCCGCTCTCGGAGCCGACAGGCCCAGGCTCATACGGCAGCTCTTGATCGAGGCGGGTGTGCTGGCGGTGGTAGGTGGGGCCCTGGGTGTCGTGATCGCCTATTTCGGGATCGATGCGTTCAACGCGTCCATCGCCGACATCGACAAGCCCTATTGGATCGACATCCGGCTCGATGGTCCCGCGGTGGCGTTCACCCTCGGGATCACGGCGCTGGCCGCGCTGGTGGCAGGGACTCTTCCAGCCCTGAGGGCTTCGGGCGGGCAAGTGCACGACATCCTCAAGGACGAGGGCAAGGGCTCGTCGAGCTTGCGCATGGGGCGCTTCAGCACGGCGCTCGTGATTGGCGAGATCGCTCTGTCGTCCGCCCTGCTCGTGGCGGCCGGCATGATGATCAAGAGCGTGATCAACGTGAACACGGTCGATATGGGCTTCGAGGGCGAGCATGTGTTCACGGCGCGGCTGGGCTTGTTCGAGTCGGATTACCCGGACGACGAAGCCCGAGTGCGCTTCTTCGACCGCCTGGTAGAGGAGTTGAGCGCCGAGCCCGGTGTGGAAGCGGCGGGGCTCACCACCAACCTGCCGGCCCTCGGTGCGGCCCGGCCTCGGGTGGCCATCGAGGGCGTGACCTATGCCGACGTCACCGATCAGCCCTTCTCGAGCCTCATCAACATCACGCCCGGCTACCTCGACGCGCTGAGTGTTCCCACCCTCGAGGGCCGGGACTTCGGAATCCAGGATCGGATGGGGGCCCTGCCGACCGCGATCGTCAACGAGAGCTTCGGCCGCAAACACTTCGGATCGGAAACTCCCATTGGACGCCGCGTTCGCGTCGGCGAGGCGCAGCCCTGGATGACGATCGTGGGGCTCGTTCCGGACATCTTCATCGGGGCCGGTGGAGGGCCCTTGGACACGGGCGTCTCGCCCGACCAGTTCTTTGTGCCTATCGCCCAGCAAACGGCCATCCGATTCGTCAGCCTCACCGTGAAGACCCGAGGGGAGCCAGGCCTCTTTGCGGCCACCGCCCGCGACGTCGTCGCCCGCATCGACCCTGACTTGCCGCTTTACTGGGTCCGCACGATGGAGGAGTCGGTGGAGACGGCAACGTGGGTTTTCTTGATCTTCGGCTCGCTGTTCACGACGTTCGGCGTGGCGGCCCTCTTCCTGGCCGCGGTCGGCCTGTACGGGGTGATGGCGTTCTCCGTGAGCCGGCGCACTCAGGAGATGGGCGTCCGCATGGCCATGGGGGCGGGGACCGGGGACGTCATGCGGCTCATCCTCGGCAAGGGGATGAAACAGTTGGGAATCGGGACCGTCCTGGGGCTCCTCATCGGCGCCGCAATGGTAAGGCCTCTCGCGACTGTGTTCTTCGATGTGAACCCGTCGGATCCGACCGTCTACGCGGCCATCGTCCTGACGCTCGGGCTGGCCGGCCTGGTGGCATGTCTCGTACCGGCACGGAGGGCGACACTGGTGGAGGTGGTGGAGGCGCTACGGCCGCAGTGAGGGCTTCAATCCGCCTGGCTCAAGAAGCCGCGCGGCGCTGTGGCGGATGATGAGCGAGGTCGGGATGCTGGTAGCGCCACATCTCCCGGTACCGCCCCCCACGGGCGAACAGTTCCCGATGCGTCCCCTCTTCGGCCACCTTTCCATCTCCGAGCACCACAATCTTGTCTGCGCGGACCACTGTGCTCAGACGGTGGGCGATCAGCACGACCGTTTTTCCCTCTTTCACCAGCACCTGGATAGCCCTCTGCACCTTGGCTTCGGAGATGGAATCCAGGGCCGAAGTGGCCTCGTCGAACAGGACCACATCGGGATCGACGTAGAGGGCTCTTGCGATGGCCAGCCGCTGTTTTTCTCCTGCCGACAGACCGCACGTGTTCCCGGCCAGATGAGCGTCCAGCCCTCCGGGCAAGGCATCGAGTAGATCGCCAAGCCCAGCCTGCTCTGCGACCAGCAGGGCCCGGTTCACGTTTGGATTCGGGTCTCCCAGGGCGATGTTCGCCAGCACCGATCCGTTGAACAGGTCGATCCGCTGCGGCACTTCGGCGATCGCTCGGCGGAGACTCCGCGCGCTCATGTACCTCAGGTCCAGGCCCCCTACACGGATCGCGCCAGCCTCTAACGGATAGATTCTTTGCAGAAGGGCGATCAGCGTGCTCTTTCCACAGCCGCTCTCGCCCACGATCGCCGTCACCTTCTGCGCGGGGATCGTGAGGTCGAGTTCGCTGAAGACGACGGGGCGTGAACCGTAACGAAAAGTGATCCCTTCGAATGTGATATCGTTCCCACCCGCGTCGCTCAACTCGGTGGTGCTCCCATCGGATTCGATTTCGAGGTCGAGGATCTCGAAGAGGCGATCGGCCGCAATGAGCGCGTCCTGGAGGGCCCGATTCGAGCGCACGAGGAGCAACAGGGGAGGTGACAACTGGCCGGCGAGGGCGTACACGGACATGAGTCCGCCGGGGGTCAGACCCCGTTCCATCACCAGAACCGACCCGAACCACAGTAGCAGGACTACGGTCGTCTGCGAGATCGCGTCCGACGTGCTCGCGGTGAAGAGGGCGTTCGTTCCCGAGCGGTAGATTGACCTCAAGAGCGCTACGAAGCGGGTCTCGGTCCTGAATTCGGCGTGCTCCTCGATTGCGAAGCGCTTGATGGTGGCCACGCCGGAAATCGACTCGACGAAATGCGACTCGAGCTCTGCCGCTTGCTCCATCATCGTGCGCTGGGTGCGCTTGTTCAGCCTGTTGGTGACGGCGTAGAGAATCGCGAACAGCGGTACCGCTCCCGAAACCAATAGGCCCAGCCGCCACGAGTAGGCGAACATGAACGCCAGGGTGAACGTGACCACCGAGAGTGCCAGGAACAGTTCAACGGCAACATCGTTGATGAACGCTCTGATCTTTACGGCGTCGCCGATGCGCGAGATGACCTCGCCCACCCTCATCGTGTCGAAGAAACGTTGCGGCAGGCGGAGAAGGTGGCGGTAGTAGCCCAGGATGAGAACCGCGTCGATGGTCTGGCCGGTCCGTAGGATGAACAGGCTCTTCATCGTGCCCAGGTAGGTCCGAAGGGCGATGATGACGAGCATCGTCAGGCTCATGAGATTCAGGAGCCGGCGGTTTCCGTCGATCAGCACATGATCCACCAGCTTCTGGACGTAGACTGCCATGGTGAGCCCGAGCAGGGTGTAGAGCGCGGCTCCGGCGAGTGCTTCGAGCAGGATGGCACGGTGTGGGCGGACCAGCGCCCAGAACCTGGCCAACGTCGGGGTGCCGGCCCGGCCCGGCTCGAAGCCTCCTCCTGGTACCAGCAGGATCAGGACTCCCGTCCATGTGTCCTGGAACTGTGCGTGGCTGCTTCGATGGATCTCTCCGTCGGATGGATCCATCACATCCACCTGCGTCGCTGTGACCTTGGTGATCACCACGAAGTGGTGGATATGCCCGTCGATCACCACGTGGGCGATGGCCGGCTTGGGGATCTTGACCAAGCTGTCCGTCGGCCCACGCACTCCCTTGGCAGTGAACCCCATGCGGGTTGCTGCCTCGACCACCCCGAGCACGCTTGTACCGTCGCGGTCGGTCGAGGCGAATTGACGGATCCGGGCCAGAGGTAGCGTGAGCCCGTAGTGTCGGGCGATTGCATGGAGGCAAGCGGCGCCGCAGTCCGATAGGTCCCGCTGCTTGGCTCTTGGAAACCGGGCCACGCCTCTAGTCCCCCGTAACGGGCCTGAGAATCCAGTCCTGTACGCGGTCGCGCAGGAGTTGGAAAAGACTGCGGCGTGCCACGAGGAACCGTGCCTCGAAGGTCATGCCCTTTCGCAGGCTCCCGCGGTGACCACTGGGAAGTTCGAGAAAGCTCCGATCAATCGACGCGCGAACGCGAAATACCGAAGTGGCGCCGGCGTCGATCACGTCGCCTCCGATGCTCTCCACGTGCCCGGTGAGAACGCCCCACTCTTGGGCGTTGAACGCGTCGACCCTCAGCAGGACCGGCCCACCAAGGCGGATGAACCCGATGTCGGACGGAGGAACCGACACCTCTGCAACCAGATCCGTGTCGGGTGATACCACGGCCAGGCGGGTACCCGCCCGGACGAAGCTCCCGGGGGAAAAGGGAACGACCTCCTCCAGACTTCCCCGGACCGGACTCCTGACCTCGTGGAGTGCTCTTGTCTGGGCCAACTGCGCGCGTTGGGCTCGGAAGGTCCACGCCCGTGCCTGCGCGGAAGAAAGGGCGTCGGCCCAGCGGCTGCGGGCCTCCTCGAGGAGGAGGGCGCGATGTGCTTGGATACGGCGGAGGTCGTACCGCTTCACCTCCACCTCGACAGGAGTCACGGTCTCGCTTGCGAGTTGCTGTTCAAGGCGAGCGAGTTCCCGTCGGGCGGCGTCGATTCGGACGTCGATCTCGTCGACTCGAGCTTCCAGTTCCCGGATCTGCTGGAGGTAGGCGATCGATTTGAGCACGTCCCTCCCGTCCGACCAATCGCCTGATCGCGACAGGAGGTATGTGAGGTCACCGATAGCCAGCATGGTGTGGGCGAGATTTGCCGCCAGACTTTCCTGTTCGGCCTCGGAAGGACGCGCCCGAATTCTGAGCACGACCTGATCCCGCTCAACGGTCGAGGCGGGCTCCAACGAGGCGAACTCCACCACGCCGTCGACGGCGACCGTGAGGGCGTGTTTCTCCAAGGTGGGCCGGATGACGCCTGCGGCGCTCAC
>BTRA01000040.1:0-22559 GCA_036986155.1 Gemmatimonadota bacterium
CCCTCCAAGATGGAGCCGAGCCCGTCGACCTCCACCCGAGTCGAGTGGTCCTCCGGGTACATGACGGACTCGGGAGGCGCGAACAAGAGATCGACGCCTTCCGCGTCGAGGAGCCGGGAATCCCGTTCCTCGTTCCGGGGGTACGCGCCGAAATCCTCTCCCGGCCCGAACTGCTTCGGATTCACGAACAACGTGGCCACCGTATGGTCTAGGCGGTCGCCGGAGGCCCGCACCAACGCGAGGTGGCCATCGTGGATCCCACCCATCGTGGGCACCAGCCCCGCCGTCTCGCCCGCGCTGCGCCAAGCTCCCACCCGGGTGCGCAACTCCTCCACCGCCCTGACGATGTCCATTACGATCGTGCACCGCCGTCGACGTGGTAGACGTGGTCGTCCGTCGGAAAGCGACGGGCTCTCACCTCTTCGGCGTACGCCCGCACGGCCGAGGTGGTCGCGTCTCCGAGATCGGCATATCGCTTGACGAACTTGGGAGTGAAGTCGTTGAACAACCCGAGCATGTCGTCGGTCACCAGGATCTGTCCGTCGCACGCGGGGGAAGCCCCTATGCCGACAGTTGGAACCGCCACTCTCTCCGTCACTTCCCGTGCCACCGGCTCCACCGTGCCCTCGACGACCATCGCGAACACGCCCGCGGCCGCGATCGCCTCCGCATCGGCCAGGACGCCCTTAGCGCCTTCGTCATCCTTCCCTTGAATCCGGAATCCGCCCCGGCGCTCGACTTTTTGCGGCAGCAATCCGATGTGTCCGAACACGGGGATCCCTGCTGCCACGATCGCGGCCACCGTCTGGGCAAGGTCGACGCCTCCCTCCAACTTCACGCCCTGGCAACCGCTCTCGTCGACGATGCGACGCGCCGAGGCCACCGCCTGCGCGGGAGACTCCTCGTAGGTTCCGAACGGCATGTCGACGATCACGCAGGCCCGGGTCGAGCCCCTCATCACGGCCTGTCCGTGCGCGACCATCGTATCTAGAGTGACGCCGCGTGTGGTCTCCAGGCCGTAGACTACCATGGCGAGCGAGTCTCCCACCAAGAGCAACTCACAGTGCGGGTCCAACAGCCGTGCAACGGGCGTGGTGTAGGCGGTGAGGCAGACCAGCGGCACGCCGCCCTTCCGTGCACGGATCTCTTCAACCCCTATTCGCCGGCTCGTCATCGAAGCATCGTGGGCATGGTCAGGCGGGCAAAGAGGTCATCACCTCTCCCCTCGAGTACCGCAGAGTGAAGGGCGCCGGCAGGCCGGTTCCCGGTGCCCGCTACGCGAACCCGAAGGTAATCCTCGGTGAGCGCGGTGCCAGATCCGCCCTCGAGCACGACGACGGCCCTTTCACCCCGCCGGCTCTCTCTGTACGCTCGCCCTCTCCTCTGAGCGATTTCGCGCAGCTCCCGGCTCCGCTCGGACGCGACCCGCTGCGGCACCGGATCGGGCATGGTTGCGGCGATGGTGCCCTCTCGCGGCGAGAATGGGAAGACATGCAGATACGTGAATGGAATCTCCTCGATGAGCGCCCGTGTCTGCGCGTGGTCCTCATCCGTTTCGCCCGGGAATCCCGTGATGACGTCCGCACCGAGCCCGAGCGGCGTGACGCGGGCCGCGATCTCGAGCGCCCTCGCGCGATACGTCTCACGCGTGTGCCATCTCCTCATCCTCCGCAGCACTGAGTCCGAGCCGCTCTGGAGCGGCATGTGCAGGTGCGTCGCAACCCTGTCGCCGGACGTGGCCAGAAGCTGTAGTAGAGGGTCGTCGATCTCGCTCGCTTCGATACTGCCGAGCCTGAATCGCACGTCGGGCACCCCGTCCAAGAGACGCGCCAGCAGCCCGCCCAGCGTCGTGCAGGCATCGAGATCGCGACCATAATGTCCGATATGAATCCCTGTCAGCACGAGCTCCGGGTGGCTCAGCGCCAACGCGCGCGCCTCGGCGATGATCTGGTCGGGCTTCCGGGACCGGCTCGCTCCCCGAGCCAAGCGCGTCGCGCAGAAGGAGCATTTGCGATCGCATCCGTCCTGGATCTTGACCCAACCCCGAGTGGCGCCGACCCGCCGCGTGAGGATCTCGCCACCCACCGGCTCCATGTCCAGCCTATCGAGAGACCTTCGGATACCGAGCTGGACGAGGCACGGCAGGACGTGATCCACGGCCTGAGCGACCCCTACCGGGTCGTGGCCCGGCACAACAGCCTCCACCCCATCCATCGCACGGTAATCAGCGGCCCGCAACGCGGCCGAGCATCCGGCGACCACGATACGCGCGTCCGGACTCTCCCGGCGGAGCCTCCGCACAAAGCGGCGCGCATCGGCGTCGGCGTGATTCGTGACCGTGCAGGTGTTGACCACGCACACATCCGCCTGTGTGTAGTCGGTGGCGGTGACGGCTCCGCGGGCCTCCAGTTCCTGGCGCATGCGCTCGGTGTCGTACTGGTTGGCCTTGCATCCGAAGGTGTGATAGTGAACCCGCATGGGGACTAGAGGCCTGCTGAAGAAGTGCGGTGGCTAACCACCGGCCAGGCTGAACGTCACGGTGAGCCGCCGGAAGTCTTCGGACAGGACGCCGGCATCACGGTTGCCAAACTCCATCGCGAAGTCGAACCCAGCCAACGTGATCGTTTCCAACTGAGCCAGCGTGAACGACCAGCCGACCGAGAACACCGTCTCGACGGGATCAGCCTCACCGAGCCGGAACGGTAGATCGGTCCTCCGATAACCCAGACGGAGTGGAAGGGGCCCCGCCCAGAAGTGCGCGAACTCCCACTCGATACCGAAGCCCACGCTCGTCGCTCTTCCCGTCGTGCTCACGTCGTCGAAGCCCTTCCCCGTACTCGACCAGTCGGCCGTCGAAAAGCCGGCGTGGAGGCTGAGGCCCGGACGCAGCAGCCCGCTCGCGCCGATCCTCACCTGGAGGGGCATGTCGAACGTCCGGGCCACGCCCTTTGTGATATCAACCGGCTCGGCCTTGAGATCACCGGACCAAGCGATGGTCGCAGCGACCCTCACGACGTCCAAGGGATCCCACACGCCGCTGACCGTCGCCAATGGGCCACTGAACTGCCACCGGCCCTGCTCCGTGAAATCTGTGATCGGGTTTGCCACCGCCAACGTGTCGAAGGATCGTGTGAACGTTCGTGTGACCTGACCCGTGTACGTCCCGACAGAAACGCCGACCCCGAAATCCGCAGTCAGTCGCTGCACCCACCCCACTCGCAACGCCGACACGCCACCGTCGGACACGAAGCGGTCCTCGGCTGGGACATTCCGACCACCGATCACCGCTTCGCTATTTTGGGTCACGGCCCAGCGCTGATCGAAGACCCCGCCGAACGTGAGCATGACGACGCTGTTTATGCTCAGCGGGTAGGAAAGGCCGACGACTGGGAATCGGGTCGCCCGTAGGTCGCCGCGGCTGTCACCGATGCTGTAGGCCCCCCAGACCGGCTGCATGCTGAACGTTATCGTCGGCACCACCAGGTCGATGGCCGCGCCTGGCTCTCCGGGCAGAAGCATCGCATCGAACCTGCCCGGCCCGACGCCGCCTACTCCCCGCACTCGAGCGTTGAGCGGCTCGATCGGAGCCCCTATACCCCCGGCGTTCAACAAGGTCTGTGCGAACGCCCCGGCGGGGAGTGTCAACAGGGCGAATGCGACCAGGGTGTAGCGGCGAAGCCTCATGGAATCTGCACGTTGTCGGAGACGGTGAGGATCAGCCGAAGCATGGGGGCTCCGGGGCCCCCGGGGCCCTGGAACGACGCGAATCCGACCAAGAGCGGCTCGAAGGTGGTCATGACGGAAATCGTGTTGGGCGCGGGTGCATCGAGACGCGTGACGCCCCGAACCAAATCCTGTATGAACACGGTCACGGGGAACGATACGGTCGTTCCGGTTTCGGTGTCGAAGAACTCGGGTGCGACTGCCTGCCCAAGGGCACCTACCAACGTTTGGCCCAGGGGCGACTTGGGCAGTAACTCCGGAGCCAGCACCGGTCTGATGTCGACGAGCACGGCGCTCAACGGCGCGAACGCCGGATCGTCGAGGCTGGTTGTCAGCACCAACTCGGCTTGGTTGATCCGCTCCGCGGTGATCGCCAGGGGGCAGCTCACGAGGGCACACAGCGCGGGGGGGCCTGTGAGCGTCGCGGGAAGCCCCAGCCGCATGATCGATCGCCAGGCCGGCGTACCCCCGACACGAAGCCCCGGCGGGTCGGGATCGGGCGACGGCTGGAAGATGAATGTCCGCTCCGAAGCTGCTCCGGTGAGGCTGACGATCGTATCGAGGTGGATGCTCGGCCGGACATCGACCTTCAACGCGACGGACGTGAACTCGAGCCGTGCGCCGGCGTCCGTCACGTCGATCATGACGCCGCGCGACAGGTTGGTGGTGTCACTCCACGCCGCGATGGTCGCGGAATCGACCGCTATCACAACCGTGTCATTCACCGACCGGTCGAACAATACGGATCCAAGCGGCTTTGACGACCCTGCTCCGGGCGTGGGCCAGGGCGTCCGATCGCCTGCCGAATCAATTGCCAGATCCCAGGTGGCAGTCCTTCGGTCCCAGGGCGTGCTCGTCGCCGCGGCGGTGAGCGTCACGGGGCCGTCCGGGATCGCGTTGATGCTGTCGAAGACGATTACGAGTTGTCCGCCCAGCGCCGTGAAGGCCGAGTCCTGCCGGGAAACGCCGAGGGAGTCCTGGACCGTAATGCGGCTCTGAAAAGCCCCGAATCGAATGAGGGTCCGTGCGTCCAAGGTACCCTTGAACTTCCGAGCAACGAGTCCCCTTCCCAGATCGGCGGGCGAACCGAACCCCCCGATGACATCGAAGTCGCTGACGAAGTCGTCGAACTCGAGCAAGACCTCCACGGTGATCGGATTGATCGGGATCAGGCTCGCATCCGTCGCCGTCGGCACCAACTCCTGGCACCCCGCAACCAGAGCGAGTCCCGCGCCCGCGGCGGCCAGAGCCGCGTTCGTGGCTTTTCTCAAGATCTCGTCCTCAAGACTCGGACTCCTCTTCTGCTGCTTCACAATGCTGGAGTACGAACGCCTCCGGCAGGAGGCTATCCAGCGTCCATTCCCGCACCGTCCCGCCCGTCTCCGAAACGATCGGAAGTCGCGGCGCGAACTCGGCGAGTACCTGCCGGCACGCCCCGCAAGGCGCTACTGGCGCATCGGCATCGGAACTCAGGGCAATGCGTCGGAAGGACACGCGTCCCGCGGAAACCGCGGCGGCCACGGCCGCTCTCTCGGCGCAGATCGTGAGCCCGAACGAGGCATTTTCCACATTGCAGCCCGAATAGACGGTCCCGTCGTCCGCCTCCAGAGCCGCACCCACGCGAAAACCTGAGTACGGGGCGTGGGCGCGCTCCTTCACAAGAACCGCCGCGCTCAGCAATTCATCACGATCCGTCATCGTCAATCCAAATCCGTGGGAGCCTCGGTGTGAGTCCGGTGAGGATCTCGTATCCAATGGTCCCGGCCTGGCCCGCCACCTCGTCCAACAGGATCGTGGCATCGCCGTCACGACCAATCAATGTCGCCACGTCGCCAACACGCACATTCTCGATCCCGGTGATGTCTACCACGGTGGTGTCCATAGAGATCCGCCCAATGATCGGCGCTCGTACGCCGCCCAACAGCGCATGCCCGCTGTTTCCCAACGAGCGCGGAAGGCCATCGCCATAACCCACGCCCAGCGTGGCCCACCGTTCCTCATGCTCAGCCGTATATGTGGCTCCATAACCTACCGTGGTGCGGGGGTTCGCGTCCCGCACGAAGGTGACGCGGGCCCTCACCGACGCAACCGGCTCGGGATCCGGCAGACCGGGACCGACCCGACCCCCGAAAAGGAATATTCCCGGCCTCACTGCGTCGGCCGCGAACTCGGGACCACGGAGCGCCCCCCCACTGTTGCACACGTGCACCATGCAACTCGTAGGAATCGCCGCAACCTTCGACAACGCCGCCGCGAGCCGCTCCCACTGTTCGCGCGTGGCGTCGTCGTTGGTGTCGGCCGAATGGAAATGCGTGAAGCATCCTTGCCAATTGAGCCTCGGCCCCGCCCTGCTAACGACCCCTTCGCCCCAGGCCGCGGCATCCTGCCAGGCGAAGCCCGCACGGCCCATTCCCGTATCGATCTCCACGTGAAAGTCCACGTCGCGCTGGGCGGCCTCCGCGGCACGGTCGAGCCGTTCGACGGCTTCCATGTCCGACAGCGAAAGCGTGAGGCCCGCCGCGACCGCGTCGCCGTACCGCTCCGGAATCGCCGGAGTGAGCACGAGCACGGGGCGGAGGACGCCATGGTCCCGGAGCCTGACACCCTCCGCTACGGTAGCGACTCCATAGGCCCAGGGAGTGAGCGGATCGACGCAGTCGACTACGTCCTCCATGCCCAGACCGTACCCATCGGCCTTGACCATGGGGATGACGGGTACGTCGGTACCGGCGGCCTGGCGAACTCGCTGGAGGTTGCGCCTTATGGCGCCACCTCGTACCTCGACCCACGCTCGGAGTCCCTTGCTCGTTGACATAGACGATGAAGAAAGCGAAAAGCATGCCGAACGACCAGATCCCAACTGATGTGGACTTCGGAGAAGGCACTCTGGACCGGGCTCTCGAGCTCGTCCGCTTTCTGCGCTCGAGGTGCCCCTGGGACCAAGCTCAGACGCCCGACACTCTGATCCCGCACCTCCTCGAGGAGACCCACGAGTGCGTTGACGCCATCCGCGCCGAATCGTGGCACGATCTAGAGGCAGAGTTGGGAGATCTCCTGCTGAATCTCGCGTTTCAGGTCGTGCTGGGTGAAGAAAGGGAACGCTTCACGCCCGAGTCGGTCACCGCCCGGCTGGAAGACAAGATGCGCCGGCGACATCCCCACCTCTTCGGGCTCGGGAATCAGGAGGACTGGGAGGCCCTGAAGGCTCGCGAACGGACACCGGGCGAGTCCATCCTCTCGGGTCTCGCGACTGGGCTGGATCCTCTGCTGCTTGCGCACAGGATTCAAGACCGCGTTGCCGGCGTGGGCTTCGATTGGGCCGAGCCGATGGGCGCGTGGGAAAAGGTGAGTGAGGAACTCGAGGAGGTACGCAGAGCGATGGCATCCGAGAGCCGTGCGGCGATCGAAGAGGAGTTGGGCGACCTGCTCCTCGCCGTGGTGAACCTGGTGCGGCTTTGCGGCGTGCACTCGGCGCCCGCGTTGGATTCCGCCAACCGTAAGTTCAGGCGGCGTTTCGAACGGCTGGAAGAGCTCGCCAAACGCCGCGGCGTAAACATCCCTGGAGCGTCACTCGAGGAGTTGGACACGATCTGGGACGATGTCAAACGAGCCGAGGGCACTGCAGAGGATCAGTAGCCCGCCTGCTTGTCGACCATATTCCTCAGCGGCCTACCGCTCAGGAACCGCTCGAGGTTGTCTACGATCAGGTCCACCTCACGGCGCCAGAAGCCCCGGGTGACGGGCGAAACGTGCGGCGTGATGACCATGTTCGGGAAATCCCAAAGGTCGTGATCCCGCGGGAGGGGCTCTACCGAGAACACGTCCAACCCGGCCCCCCGCAGGCGCCCGGCCCGCAACGATTCCACCAAGGCGGCCTCATCGATGAGGGCACCCCGCGAGACGTTGATCAATACGGCGTCACTCTTCATGAGGGCCAAGACTTCCCGGCTCACGATGCCCCGTGTTTCTTCGGTGTGCGGGGCCGTCACGATCAGGTAGTCGCTCTCAGACGCCAGCTTCGCCAGCCCTTCGGCGCCGTAGACCACCTCGACTCCGTCCACGCTCGATCCTCCGTCCCCGCCTGCCGCATCGGAGAGACGGCGCTTGAGGCCGATCACGCGAGCACCGAGCGCCCTGACCCTCCAAGCTACTTCTCCGCCGACTCCTCCCAAACCGAGAATCCCGACCGTGCTGTGAGCCAACTCGCGCACAGGGGCAGCCGCATCGTAGAAAGGCTGGTTGTCCCAGGTGCGGGTGGCCTTGCCCCGTTCCGCGAAATCGAGGCCCCGCCCAAAGTGGAGTATCATGGCCAGCACGGTCTCCGCCATGGGCGGCCCATGGATACCGGCCGAGTTGGTGAACGTGACGGCGCTCTCCAGCATCTCGGGCGAAAGCGATTTTCCGACCCCGGCCGACGCAGTATGCACCCACTCGAGCCCGTCACCCTGGACCAGGAGCTCGGGCGCGATGCCGTAACCGACATACACACGGGCACCCGGGAGTGCCGCGAGCACCTCTGGAGCGACGCGCGTCGAGCCGTCTCCGGTCCCATCACTCACGGCCGTGACGGACACGAACTCCCAGTTGTCGGGAAGAGCGGAGCGGATCTCCGCGACCGCCCAGTCTGGAAGAGCCCACACAGGACGCCGGTCGTTGACGTCGAGGACCAGTTTGGTCATGTCGGACCTCGTGCCCGGGTTGGCCGCCCGCTAGGGATAGAGGCGGTTCATGAGCCGCGGGAAGGGGATCAACTCACGGATGTGGTGCCTCCCCGTGATCCAAGCCACTGTTCGCTCCACACCGAGTCCGAATCCGGAATGCGTGAACGTTCCGTATCGGCGTAGGTCGAGGTACCAACCGTACGCCTCCTCCGGCAGCCCCTCTTCGAGGATACGAGCCAGCAGCTTTTCCGTATCGTCCTCACGCTGGCTGCCACCGATGATCTCGCCATAGCCCTCGGGTGCCAGCAGGTCGTTGCACAGGGCGGTACGCGGATCCTCGGGGTTCTCCTTCATGTAGAATGCTTTGG
Organism: Gemmatimonadota bacterium; assembly: GCA_036986155.1. Classification (GTDB taxonomy): domain Bacteria; phylum Gemmatimonadota; class Gemmatimonadetes; order Longimicrobiales; family Gaopeijiaceae; genus JACZXQ01. The sequence continues at coordinate 8,753 of BTRA01000040.1, forward strand.
CTTCCTTTGGGTAGTCGTGCACGAACAGGGGCAGGTCGTGGTCTTCCATCAGGGCCTCCTCGTCCGGCGCACCGAGGTCACTGCCCCACTGGATCTCGCTGCCCTTGGCCTGAAGGCGTGCCACCGCGTCGGTATAGCTGAGGCGGGGGAATGGGGGCCGCACCTTCTCCAACTTCGTGGTGTCGCGCTCGAGCACCTTCAGCTCTTCGGCACATCGCGTCAGTGCCCGCTCGACGATGTACGTGATGAAGTCCTCCTGGAGCCGCATGTTCTCGGCCGAGTCCGCGAAGGCGACCTCAGGCTCCACCATCCAAAACTCCGTCAGATGCCTACGGGTCTTGGATTTCTCGGCCCGGAACGTCGGACCGAAGCAATAGACCCGGCGAAAGGCGGGGCACGCGGCCTCGACGTAAAGCTGGCCGGTCTGCGCGAGAAACGCCGGAACTCCGAAATAGTCCGTCTCGAAGAGCGAGCCTGCGTGCTCACCGATCGCCCCCGTGAGAATCGGGGTGTCGATGCGGACGAAGTCCCTCTCGTAGAAGAAATCATGAATCGACTGCTCCACCTCGGCCCGGACGCGCAAGCCCGCACGCTGGAGCGAAGACCGGAGCCATAAGTGCCGGTGATCGAGCAAGAAGTCGACACCGTGCTCCTTGGGCTGGATGGGGTACTCCTCGGCAGCGCCGATCAATTCGACGCCTGTCACTCCGATCTCGAAACCGCCAGGGGCCCGCGGTTCCTCCTTCACCACGCCCGTGAGCGAAACGGTGCTCTCCCGCGTCACTCGCTCCAAGAGGTTCCAGATCTCCTCCGGCAGTTCGCTTTTCACCAGCACTCCCTGCACCACTCCCGTACCATCGCGCACCACGACGAAACCCACTTTTCCGTGCACTCGGGTAGCGTCGACCCAACCCAGAAGTCGAACCTCGTCTCCGACGTGCTCGGAGAGTCTGCGCACTTCCGTCATCGCGATATCGCTCATCGGCCCCCTACGCTCTTCATCCTGTGAGTGCCCCCGACGGGGAGGCTCTACTCTATCCAGATCACCCGACGCTGAAAAGCTTGAGCTTCTCACCATAGTGTCGGTCGAGGAGACGCCGGATCCCGGCGTGCGGGGGCGCGCTCAGGTCCGGATCGCCACTCACGAGATCCCGCGCCCGGTGCTGGGCCGCCACCAGCAGATCCTCATCACGCGAAAGGTCCGCGAATCGTAGGATGAGGTCGCGGCCGTGCTGCTGTGCCCCGAACAGGTCCCCCTGCCCGCGAATGCCCAGGTCCGCTTGGGCGATGGCGAACCCATCCGAGGTGTCTCGGAAAATCTTCAGCCGCTCCCCGGCGCCGCCCTTCGCGGGCGAGATGATGATGCAGTAGCTGTCCGCAGCCCCCCGGCCCACCCGGCCACGCAACTGGTGAAGCTGCGAGAGCCCGAACCGCTCGGGATGCTCGATGAGCATGACAGTGGCGTTGGCCACGTCGATACCGACTTCGACAACCGTGGTGGCCACGAGAATGTCCACGCCGCCGCGCAGAAACTCCCGCATGATCTCATCCTTCTCACCGCTACCGAGTTGGCCGTGGATGAGCCCGACGCGGCGCGTGGGGAATACCTCTTCTGCCAGCCTCCGGTACTCTTCGGTTGCCGCCCGCAAATCCAGCTTTTCCGACTCCTCCACCAACGGATAGACTACGTAGGCTTGCCTACCCTCCTCGATCTGGCGGTCGATGAAGGCGTAGACCTCGTCCCGCTTGGAGGGATACTCCAAACGCGTATGCACCGGCGTGCGGCCCGGCGGCACCTCGTCCAACACGCTGAGATCGAGATCGCCGTATGCGGCGAGCGCCAGCGAGCGCGGAATGGGGGTGGCAGACATGATCAGCGTGTCGGGAGCCGTGTCTTCCTCGCTCAGCGCCATGCGCTGGCGTACGCCGAACCTTTGCTGCTCGTCGACCACCACGAGCCCGAGCGCGTCGAACTCCACGCCCTCTTGGATGAGGGCGTGCGTTCCGATCACGACACGGGCAGTTCCGGATTTGATGGCCGCCAGGGCCGCCCTGCGCTCCTTGGTGGCGAGGCCGCCCGTGAGCAGTACGGGCTCGATGCCGATCGGCGTCACGAGCTCCGAGAGCCGTCGCCAGTGCTGCTCGGCAAGGATCTCGGTGGGCACCATCAGGGCGGATTGATACCCACCCTCCGCCGCCAATAGCATGGCGAAGAGCGCGATGATCGTCTTTCCGGAACCGACGTCCCCCTGTAGGAGACGGTTCATTCTCCGTGACGACGTCATGTCGTCATAAATCTCACGAAGTACCCGCGTCTGGGCATCCGTGAGTGAGAATGGCAGAGCCTCGTGGAGCGGCCTGATCAACTCGTTGGTGCGCTCGAAAAGGATGCTGGGCCGTGCGACCGTCTCGCGGTAGCGTGCCATGGCCTGAACGAGCTGGAGAAAGAACAATTCGTCGTAGGCCAAACGACGCCGACCCGGCTCGATGTCCTCCATCGATCGGGGCCGGTGAAGCCCGCCCATCGCCTGCGCCAGACCAGGCAGGCCGAGGGCGCGCCGCTCCTCCTCGCCCAGATAGTCCTCGCGGCCAGCGTAATCGAGCAACGCGTCCAGGTTCTTTTCGAAGAGACCTCGCAGCACCCATTGCGGAAGCTCCTCACTCGCGGGGTAGCTGACGAAGATCGTCCCGACGCCGGCATCGGCGTCGTCCCCGGTGCCGGCGCGTGACAGAAGGGTCATGTCCCGCGGCTGGATCTGCCGGCCGTGGAAGAACTTCACAGGCCCGGTCACGAGCAGGAGATCGCCCTTTTGGAGCTTGCGGTCCAACCACGGCTGCCCGGGCCACGCGCACGTGACCATCCCGGTATCGTCCTGTAGAACAGCCTGGAAGATCCTCAGGCCCGAGCGCGTCGGAATGATGCCCTTGCTGCGTACGCGGCCCACGAGGGTGGTATCCATGCCGACCTCGATCGCCGAAATCGGCTGAACCGTGGATGCGTCGTCGTACCGGCGCGGGACGTAGTACAGAAGATCGCGCGCGGTTGCGATCCCCATCCGGCCGAGGCGCTCCGCCCGCACGGGGCCCACCCCCTTCAGGAACTGCGCCGGCTTGTCGAGGTTCGGAAACGTCACTCCGAGAAGATCCCCTCGATAAAGTCCTCCGGATCGAAGGTGTCCAGATCACCCACCTGCTCGCCGGTTCCTACGAGCTTGACCGAGAGACCGAACTCATGTTGGAGCCCAACCACGATACCTCCCCTCGCCGAGCTGTCGAGCTTCGCCAGGATGATCCCACTGAGCTCGACCACCTCGCCGAATGCTCGCGCCTGCGCAACTGCGTTCTGGCCGACCGTCGCGTCCAGCACCAGCAACGTCTCGTGCGGCGCACCTTCGAGCCGTCTTCGAATCACTCTGTCTACCTTTTCCAACTCCCCCATCAGGTCCCGCTGAGTGTGCAGCCGCCCAGCGGTGTCCACCAGCACCAGGTCCATCCCTCGCGACTCGGCCGCGTCGATGGCGTCGAATGCCACCGCGGCGGGATCGCCGCCTTGTTGCCCGCACACGAGGTCAGCGCCCACACGATCCGCCCAGATCGATAACTGTTGGACGGCACCCGCCCGAAACGTATCCGCGCCCACGAGCATCACATGCTTGCCTTCGGCAATGACCCTGTGCGCGAGCTTGGCGATGGACGTGGTCTTGCCGACCCCGTTGACGCCGACGATCAGATAGACGGTCGGGCCCGACTCGGCTGCCGAAAGGTACGCCTCCCGAGCGGGCGCCAGAATACGCCGAACTTCGTCCGCGAGTGCCTTGCGTAACTCCCGTCCGTCGCGAGCCTTTCCGCGGCGGGCCAGAGCTTCCACATGGTCCACCATTCGGAGGGCAGCGGCGACGCCGAAGTCGGCCGCGAGGAGCTGCTCCTCCAGAGATTCCAGCGACTCGCTGTCCACCCCCCCGACGGCCACGCCTACGTCGGTCAATGCGAGATCCACCGCGCGCTTCCAAAAGCCCTTCTTATTCTCGGCCTTCGACCTGAACAGGCGTCCCATCACCTCAGCCCTCGCCGCCGCCTACCGATCCACTCACCCGAGAGCAGGCCCACCAGAAGAAGGTACGGGAACGCATAGGTCCTGAGGGGCCGGCCCGGGATGTCCCGACCGACCGAGTCAATGCCGCTGATGTTGCCCGAATCAGCGGTCGGCCGGTATACGGGCGTCAAGAGTTCAGCGGTGTATGCTTCGACCTCGAACCGTCCCTGTCCAACGACATTCACCGAGTCGCCCGACTCGACACGATAGTCGTAGGTACCCGGCCCGAGTACGCCCGTACGCACGTCACCCAGCGGGTCCACGACCAGGACCGTGTCGGCCACCGCGGCACCGTCCGAACTGACCACGAACCGGAGCGACAGGCCCACCCAGGATCCGGCCCGCCACACCACCTCGTCACCGCGCCTCACGATACGCTCGGTCGGCGCGACCCCCGGGCCGCTGCCCAAAGGATCACTCGCGAGCATCCACCCCACCACCCCCGCCCACAAGCGTCTGTAGGCCGCGCGCGGAGCGCCGTCTCGGAAAGCCCATCGCCAGAATCCGGAAGCCAGCACTACCGCCTGCCGCTTCCCGCTCGTCCCCTGAAGGACCAGGGCCGCTTCGGCCGGTCCGCTGCCTTGGAGCCGAAGTTCGAGCGGCACGAGCCCGGGCGCCGCTCGGGTCAGCGCCAGCACACCCGTGAGCGGGGGTAGGCCGGTCCAGGGTACGCCCGCCAGGCTCGATGCCAAGGCAGAGGGTGGGATCTCGGCAGACGCGTACCACTCGCCCGAGAGCGGCGCCCCCACTCCGAGACCCACGGACCGCGCGCCCCCCGCTCCGTCCAGGAACACGATGGAGCGGCTCGCGCCCGCCAGGGCGTCGGTGAGCCAGGGTGGCATGTCACCCGACGCAGCATGCACGACGAGCACTTCGGCCGTTTCCACCATACCCTGGACAGCGGCATCGTCGACCACCGCCGAGGCACCACCGGCCACGCTCAACGGCACGAATCGACCCTCGGACAGCCGCAAATACCCTCGCCCCTGAAGACCCGATATCTGCTCCAGAACCGGCATCAAGAAGCGCGGCTCCCAGTCGGGCCGGAGTGACACGAGCACCAGGCCGCCGCCCTCTCTGTCTATCTCGACGAAGCGTACGCGAGCGTCGTCGTCCGGGAACACATCTCCTGCCAGGGAGGCTCGGATCTCGTAGCGAACGAGTCCGGAGCTTGAGGAGGGTGGCAGGGACAACTGAAGGCGGGTGAGCCGGCCGGCCGGCGGAGGGGGAATCGTCCGGGAGGCCCTCAGATCACCTTCCTCACGGACCTCTACGAGCACACTGTCCCCCACCGACGTTCCCATCGAACGTACCGATACGTCGGCGACCAGGCCGTCCCCCGACGCCACCAGCGCAGGAAGGTCCGCCACCGGCACGGCTACGTTCCGAGGCGTGTCGCCGACCACGTCGAACCGTACGCTCATCCCGAGCCTCCCCAACGCCCTTCCAACGGCCTCCGGGTCGCTCAGCCGCAGATCGGAGATCACCACGACATCTCGGCTGCCAGACTCCCATACCCGCTCGAGCGCCGGGGCCAAACGAGAGACCGGCGCCAGTATTGCGGAGTCGGGGAGGCCATCCGTCGGGACGCCAAGCCCAGAGCCGAACACCATGATCCGGTCCCCGACTGCCTCCCGGTCGCGGGCTCGGCGGAGCGCCTCGGACCAAAGGGCTACCCCACCACTACCCGCCGCCCCCATGCTCAGTGAGCCGTCCAACAGGGTCCACCGGCCAAACGCGTCGTCGGCCCCAAATGCCGGGACGCTGGGATTCCAGAGCAACGCGACGATCAGAACCAGAGAGGTCGCTCGGGCAGAGGCCAGGATCCGGCGCCCGGCGATAGGTAGTTCTCGGCGCTCGTAGATCCAAAACGCGAACACGCCCGCGGCGAGCGCCAGGCCACCGAATAGAATGGCGCTCACTGCGGCGCCCTCAATCAAAAGGCCCGCGAACGGCGGGCCGGATAGGGGTCGGGGTCGGGGTCGGGGTTTCCGACGTCACTCTTCGTCGTCCGGCGACGACGCCAAGGACTCGGCGCGCGTCTTCACGGCGAGCTCGATCTCCCACGGCACCGGCATGCGTTTGAGGAGAACGACGCGCTCGGCTAGGCGCGTAGCCCACAGGGCCCTCTGATCGGCGGGCACCGGATCACCTGCAGGTAACTCGATCGACATCGGATCCCTGGGCTGTCCACCGATACGCATTTCGTAGTGGAGGTGCGGGCCCGTGACCAAACCGGTTTGCCCCACATACCCTATCACGTCGCCTTGCTCTACACGGTCGCCGACCGACAGCCCCGCCGCGAAGCGGCTGAGGTGGGCATACCGGGTGACGAACCCGTTGTTGTGCTTGATCTCGACCATGTTGCCGTAGCTACCGCTCCGCCCCCGCTTCGCGATGCGCCCGTTTCCGGTCGCCTGGACGGGGGTTCCGGTCGTCGCCGCGAAATCAACGCCCTGGTGAGCGCGCCACTTCTTCAGAACCGGATGAAAACGGCGGTTGGTGAAACGCGAAGAGATCCGATGCCGCAATTCGATCGGGCTACGCAAGAACGCACGCCGTACCGAGCGCCCGTCGAGATCGTAGTACGTGCCCACTCCGTCGCCGTTCGGATCGAACCAGACCGCATGATACGACCGCGCTCGATTGATGAGCTCGGCGGAGAGCACATGTCCTGTCCGCATGGTGCCGTCCGGCCGTATCTGGCGCTCGAACGCGAATCGGTAGAAATCACCGGGACGAAGCTGGCGCACCAGGTCGACCTGCCACTGGAAGATCTTGTCGAGTTGCAGTAGGAGCTTGCTGCGGTCGGCGTAGGGCACCTGGTCGAGATCTCCGCCCGCCACCACCGAGGCCCATAGGGAATTCTCGATGATACCCGACGCATAAACGGTGTCTACCCAGACCGGCGTGCGGACGAGGGAGGAGTTCCAACCGAAGTCGCCTCGGGTCAGACGAACCGTTTCGTCCGAGTTCAGGGAGACGTCCACGCCGCGAAGTTGCTCTGGGAAGCCACTCACCCAACGGAAGGAGATCTCGGCGCCGGGACGCATGCGGCGGGGGTCGGCTTGTTCTCTGAACGCCAGGAGGAGAGAGGCTTGTTCGTTTGCGCTCAGAGCTGCTGAAAGGACGCCGCCAAACGTCCTGCCGGCTACGAGCCGGCGCATTTCGATGCGCTCGGCAGGATCGGCGTGAATCACCCCGACTTCGCCGACGTCGGGAATGTCTTTGCAGGCCGAGAGCATCCCCGCCACCAGCAGCAGCGCCATGCCCGTCCGTGTTCTGGATGGACTATCGTGCACGTATCTTCTTCCCCTCCGCGGTACGCGACACCCGTCGCCCTCCACCTCGCTGTCGTTCATTCTCGGCGCTCAACGACCATCCGATCCAGCCAGGGTCAGTCCATCTGACGGCGGATGAACGTCGGGATGTCCAGCTCCCCGATCTGCTCCCGCGTCACGACCCGCTCGGGCGGCCGACTAAACGGCACGACCCCACTGCGTGATCCTCCAACTGCAACCGCACGCGGCTGCACCTCGACCGCGCGTGGCTCAACGATCGGTGGCGCGGGCGTCGACGAGGGTGCTTTCCGCCGGAAGTCCGGCCTCAGCACCTGGTCGATCGCACCTTCATCCGAGTCGAAGCCGGTGGCGATGACCGTCACGCGAACCTGGCCCTCCAGGGCGGCATCGTGAACGGCACCAAAGATAATCTCTGCTTCGTCGCCCGCCTCATCTTGAATTATTGTCGCGATCTGAGTCACCTCGTCAATGGCGAGGTCCATACCGCCGGTGATGTTGATCAGCACACCCTTGGCTCCCTCGATGGAAACGCTGTCCAGCAACGGAGACGAGACAGCCTCCTGAGCGGCTTCCTGTGCCCGGTTGTCTCCCTCACCGAAGCCCGACCCCATGAGCGCCGGTCCACGGCATGCCATGATCGTCCGGACGTCGGCGAAGTCCACGTTGACCTCACCGGTGACGCGTATCAGATCGCTGATGCCCTGCGTAGCGTGCAGCAGAACCTCGTCCGCCTTCTTGAGCGCGTCACGAAAGCTCGTCCCCTTTCCGACCACGGCCAACAGCCGGTCGTTGGGAACAACGATCATCGTGTCGACACTACGCCGGAGTTCGGCCAGTCCCTGTTCGGCCTGACGCATCCGCTTCTTTCCCTCGAATGAAAACGGACGCGTCACGATGGCGATGCAGAGGGCGCCCATCTCTCGTGCGATCTCGCCCACGATCGGCGCGGCGCCCGTACCTGTACCACCACCCATGCCGGCCGTAACGAACACGAGGTCCGCCCCTTCCAGCGTCCGGCGTACCTCGTCGGCGCTCTCGGCAACCGCCTGTCGACCGATTTCCGGCCGTGCGCCCGCGCCGAGGCCCCGGGTGAGTTTCTTGCCGAGTTGAATCGTCACCTGCGCCCGCGAATCCTTGAGCGCCTGCCCGTCGGTATTGGCGGTGATGAACTCGACACCCTCCAGGTCTTCATCGACCATACGATTGACGGCATTCCCTCCCGCGCCGCCAACCCCGATCACCTTCATGCGTGCATTGAGGATCGGGGTCTCCTCGAACTCGAAGATCATCATTTGCTCTCCTCCCATGGGTCTAGAAAAACTCCTTCAGCCAGGATCCAAGCTTCGAAAACAATCCGGAGGCCAGGGTGGTCGCGCCTTGCCCCGTCTCCCGGTACCGGTCGGCGCCGTGCATCGCGAGGCCGGCCGCGGTGGCGAACTTCGGCCGGCCGACAGAGTCGGCCAAACCGGTGAGCCCCTCGCCCGGCACACCCGCGCGCACCGGTGCGGCGAAGATCTGCTGGGCCAATTCGACAGCGCCGTGCAGGCTCGAGGCTCCTCCAGTGAGCACGATGCCAGCGCCCAACCGTTCTACCAGTCCCTGCTCCTCGATCTCGCTGTGGACGAGGCACAGGGTCTCGTCCAGGCGCTGCTCCACGATGTGTGCGATCAGTTCCCGGGCTACATGACGCTTTTGGCCCGGACTCGGGCCGGGAAGCTCGACGGTCTCCTGAGGGTCGACGAGCTGCGCGAACGCAACGCCGTACTGTTCCTTGGCGCGGCGGGCCTCGGTGAAGGGGACGGACAGTCCCTTCACCAGGTCGCTCGTCACCGTTCCACCCCCGATCGGCAGGATGGCAACGTGCCGAATCTCACCGTCGTAGAACGCCGCGATCTTCGTGGTTCCGGCGCCCATTTCGATCATGGTGACGCCGACTTCTTTTTCGTCTTCCGTGAGGACGGACCGCGCCGCTGCAAGGGGCTCGAGCACGAGCTCCTGCACGCGATACCCGGCCCGCTGCACGGCTTTACGCACGTTCTCGGCCGCCGCTGAATCGCACGTGACCAAATAGAGTTCGGCCTCGAGGCGGACCCCGGCCATGCCAATGGGATCCTTGATGCCGCCCTGGTGGTCGACGATGTATTCCTGTGGAATCGCGTGGAGCATCTCGCGATCCGGAGGAAGCGCGACCGTTCTTGCGACCCTGTGCACCCTCTCGAGGTCGCCCAGCGTGATCTCTTCGTCGGTCACGGCGACCATTCCCGGCGACACGCAGCCGTGGATGTGGTCCCCCCCGATCCCCACATAGGCGCGGTCGACCACCACGCCCGCCATGAGTTCGGCCTCCTTGAGCGCTGCGCTCACCGACTCGGTGGTCTCCTCGATGTGCGTGACCACCTGGCGCATCCCGGACGTACGTGCCTGTCCCACGCCGAGGATCTTGAGGTCTTCGCGCTGCCTCGGATCCGCGCTGACTTCTGCGATCACGGCGCACGTCTTGGTCGTACCGATATCGAGTCCGGTGACCAGGCTGGAGCTCATGGTGTGCCCTCCACCTGCGCTACCGCGCTTCGCTCGGAGTAGTGGACCACGACCTGATCCTCGTACCGCAGATCGATCACGTCTGCCACGGCATCCGTGCGACGCTCTCGAGCGTCGGTCAGCACGGCGATGCCCTCTTGCAGCCGGCGAGCGGACAGGCGTGGGCGGAATCGGAAGACGACCGGCTCGTCACCGAGGCTGCCGAGTACGTTGCCCTGATCGTCCAACTTCAGGTCGGAAAGCATCGCGGTGAATCGCGGGTCAGTTCGCGCGAACCGGGCCGCCTCGGCCGCCAGCACCCTCAACTCAGCCGTATTCGGCGCCACACCCTCGAGCACCGGCAGGTCCAGGTGCCGCGCGACGGGATCCAACGGCAACACCACACCATCGCGATCCACCGGCTCCAGCACGGGCGTGGCCACGAAGGCCACCGGAACCCGTTCTTCGAGGGAGATCACCAAGGTGCGTGGGAACCGCATGCTCAGCCGTACGGATCGGACCATCGGGTGACCCCCGATGCGGCTCGACCATCCGGCCGGGTCGTCCCAAACGCTGGCCCCGTCCGGCAACTCCATGTATTGCAGGACCTGTTCGAGCGTGAGCACACGCGCGCCCTCGAGTTTGAATTCCGTGAGGCGGAAGTACTTCAGTTCGGAAAGCAGGTCGGGCACCCGACTGCCGCCCACGAGGACGCCTGCCACGACCGTCAGCCCAAGCGCGATACGGAATCCCCTACGCATTGCGCCCTCCCCCCAGCAGCACCTTGGTGCGAGGTCCGACCTCCTCGATCGATCCGGCCCCGAGGGTGAGCAGCACATCACCCCGCTTCAAGAAGGAACTCAACACTTCGGGCAACGGGCCGAGGATCGGGTGATAGTGGACTTCGGTCCCGGACGAGGTGTCCACGGCGGTGGCCACGAGCTCTCCCGTGACACCCGGAATCGGCTCCTCCCGGGCCGGGAAGATATCGGTCACGAACGCCACGTCGGCAGCACCGAGCGCCCGGCCGAACTCGGCGGCGAAGTCACGGGTGCGCGAGTATAAATGCGGCTGGAAGACCGCCACCAGTCGCCGATCCGGAAACAGCTCCCGTGTCGCGGCGAGGGCACTCTCGATCTCGGTCGGGTGGTGTGCGTAATCGTCGACGATATCGACGCCGTCCTCGGCACCGAGGCGCTCGAAGCGGCGTCCGACCCCCGCATAAGAGGCGAGGCAGTCTCGGATCTGCCTCCACTCCACCCCGAAGTACCGTGCCGCGGCGGCTGCACCGAGCGCGTTGCGCAGATTGTGTAGACCTGGCGCCATCAGCAGGAGTTCGCCGGCTTCCCGGCCGTCCTCGACGACCCTGAAGCGCGTTCCGTCCGACCCGGAGCGAATGTCCACTGCGCGCATCCGGGCGCCCGCGCTCGTGCCATATGTGAACCCCCGCTCTCCGACCTCGGGCAGCAGCCGACTAGCCCCGTGGTCGTCCGCGCAGACGATGATACGCCCCTCCGACGGTACGCTATCGACGAACGTCCGGAACGCCTCCATGACGCCGTCGAGCGTCCCGTACGTATCGAGATGATCGGCCTCGACATTGGTCACCACGGATACCAACGGCTCCAACTCCAGGAACGACCGATCGAACTCGTCCGCCTCCACGACGTAGAGGTCACCGCCTCCGCAGAGCAGATGGCCACCCCAGGCGGCGACCCTGCCGCCTACGATGCCCGTGGGATCCATGCCGGCAGACCTTAGGAGTTCCGCGGCCATGGCCGATGTGGAGGTCTTCCCATGTGTCCCGGCCACAGCGAGCACGCGGCCGCCGTTCACGCATGCACCCAGGGCCTTGGCCCGCTTCATGACAGGGATACCGCGTTCCTTAGCGGCCTGCACCTCGGGATGGGCGGCGGGCACCGCGGCGGACACCACCAACGAGCCGACGTCCGCGAGGTGTGATGGGTCATGTCCCTCGTGGACAGTCAACCCGAGCGCGCGCAGGTTGTCGAGGGTGGGCCCCGGCTTCAGGTCGCAACCACTCACCGCGCCGCCCTGCCGAGCCACGAGCTCGGCGAGGGCGCACATTCCGGCGCCGCCGACACCCATGAAATGCACCGCACCCGGTCCCCAAACGGTCATCGAGCGCCCCCTTCGCAGTACACGGCCGGAGTCGGCAGGAGGTTCGCCAGGTGTTTGGCTATCTCTTTGGCCGCGTCGGGACGGCCGCGCTCGAGAGCGGCGACCGACAGGGCCTTCAGCCGGCTCGGGTCGCCCATCAGGGCTGCCAGTTCCCGCCATAACGAGGTCGCCGTGAGTTCCTCCTGAGGCATGTGCACCGCCGCGCCGGCCGCAGAAAGCGCCCTCGCGTTCTGCTCCTGGTGCCCCGCGGCCGACGTGGGCAGTGGTACCAGCACTGCGGGAAGACCCCAGGCGAGGAACTCCGATGTCGCCATCGCACCGGCCCGGCTGAGGGCCAGGTCGGCCACCGACAGCGCGGAAGGCATGTCGTCGATATAGCCCACGATTCGCACCCACCAGGGCGCACCGCCCACCTGCTCGAACGCGGAGACCACGCTCTTCACGTGATTCGGGCCCGTGGCCCACAGCAACTGCCAGTCTGCGGGTGGGGAACCCGGCGCCTCTGTGGTTCGAACCACGGCCTCCGTAACCAGCGCGTTGAGCGCGGCCGACCCCTGGCTTCCTCCCACCACGATGACCACGCGCCGGTGCGGATCGAGGCGCAGCTCAGCCCTGACGGCCCCGGTGTCGACTCGAGTCGGCGGGCGTATGGGGTTTCCGGTCACACGGGTGATCTTTTCAACTCCGGCAGGGAAATGCCGGACGGCCTCCGGGAAGGCCACGTGCACCTGTTTCGACCAGCGCGACAGTACACGCGCGGTGACGCCGGGCACCGCATTCTGCTCCTGGACGGCCAACGGTACGCCGCGCAATACCGCCATCACTCCCGCCGGGCCGCTGGCATAACCCCCGGTCAGCACGACGAGCTCCGGCCGAAGGCGGTGAAAGGCCTCCGCCACCTGGTCCAAAGAAACGACCAGCGCGGACAGGAACCCCGCGTTCTCAACGAGTTGCCCGCGGTGAAAGCCCCGAACCGGGAGGAGAATGTGTTCAAGCCCCCGCTCCGGTAGAACCCGCGCTTCCAGGCCGTGGAGCGACCCGACAAAGACAGGCCGGACATCCGGCCTGAGGAGGGCCAGAGCATCGCAGAGCGCCAGAGCTGGATAGAGGTGTCCCCCGGAGCCCCCACCGGCAAAGAGAACGACCTGTCGCTCATGCACCGCTCAGCCTCATCTGCTCGGTCTCCCGGGCTACGGCAATCAGGATACCGATCGCCATCAACGTGACGACCATATTGGAGCGCCCGTAGGAGATAAGGGGCAGCGCGAGTCCGGTCGGCGGGACGAGGCTCAACCCCACAGCCATGTGTAGGAACGCCTGCAGCGCAATCATCCCCGTGAGGCCCATCGCCAAGAACTCGCCGAAGTGGTCCCTGGCCTGGGAGGCGATGCGGAACCCCACCAAGATCAGGATCACATAGAGTCCGACGGTGGCCACCACGCCGATCAGGCCCCATTCCTCGCCGATCATCGCGAAGATGAAGTCGTTGTGGGCCTCCGGCAGAAAACCGAAACGCTGTCGGCCCTGGCCGAAACCCACGCCCGCGACCCCGCCCGATCCCAAGGCGATCAGCGATTGCTTCACCTGAAATCCCGCTCCGGCCGGATCTGACGCAGGGTTGAGGAAGGCCGCGAGCCGGCGAGCCCGGAAGGTCACGCTCAACTCTCGCCATACCGCAGGCAGGGCGAGCAGCGCCAAGAACACGAAATGGCCGATGCGCCCCCCCGCCGAGTACACGACCAGTGCACCC
>BTRA01000041.1:0-22336 GCA_036986155.1 Gemmatimonadota bacterium
CGGAGGGACGGGTGGCGATGCCGACAACCCGAACGGAGGTGCTACGGGCGGAGCTGGGGGTGACGGCGGAGTCATAACGATCTCCACCTCCGCCGGCTCGCTCACGCTCGAGAACAACAATTTCCTCGTCTCCGGACAGGGTCGCAAAGGTGGGGACGCCACCTCCTCGGGAGATCCTGCAAACGCGGTCGCAGGGCACGGCGGGCGGGGCGGTCCAATCAGGGTTGTGTCGAGTTCGACTTCGGGGGTCACTGGATCCGGGACTATCGACTTCTTCCGGGGAAGCGGGGGTGACGGGGGGATCGCGCGAGCCACGGGCACTAGAGGGGCGGACGCCACTGCCAGCGAGGCCGCCAAGAAAGCCGGGGGTGTACAGGCGACAGGCGGTGACGGCGGTATCGTCAGCAACTTGTTTTCGTTCGGATTCGGGGGGCGGAGTGTCACCGCTAATGATCCCTCCGCAGGAAACGGAGGAGACGCCCTCGGCCTTGGGGATGCGGGCGGTGACGGGAGCATGGATTTCCCTCCCGGAGGCATGGGGCCGGACATGTCCGTACAGGGAGGCAAGGGAGGATTCGTCGCGTTCGCCCAGATCCCGGGAAACCACGACACTGGAGTGAACGGGACGGGTGGGCTAGCACGGTTCCTGGGCGGATCCGGTGGCATGGGCTGGAATGCTTGTGAGAAAGGCTTCCTTAACCGGAAGGGAGGACCCGGGGGTCCCGGGGGAACGCTCACCGGGGGCGGAGCTGGGGTGGGTGAGACTGGTGCCGCCCCACCGGCTTTACCCGGGGCGACCCTGGTCGAGAGCACTGGAAATGGGGGAGTCGCGGGGGACGGAGTCGAACCGCCGGCCGCGGGAGGGCCTCAGGGCACGAATAGCCTCACTCCGGCCGACGGTACCACGGCCCAGATCACGGAAAGCTTCCAGAAAGGCGACGACGGAAGGCTCTGCACGTTCAACTTCAATGTCGGGATCGCGGTGAAGGCCGGTGGCGATCCCAACGGGCATGAGGAGTTCATCCAGCTCGGCACCGTCACCATGATCACGGGCCAACTCCTCCCAGGCTCACAGATCGAGTTCACCAGCGGCTCGACCCGATGGATCAAGACGACCGGTACCGTGGCGGCGGGAGGAAGCTTCAACACGTCGGGAACGGGAGTCGCCGCAGGCATCAGCGGCGTGCCGGTGACATTCGAGGGCACCTTGGTGCTGGATGGGGATGGCAAGATCACTCAAATCAACGGCATGCTCGTCTATGATTCCACGAACTCGGTTCTCCCGGCTCAGCAGCCCCCACCGGACGGAGATGGACAGCGGCATCCTGCGAACTACAACCTGACCGGAACGCTCAAGCCCCCGGCGTAGAGTTGGACATGCGAATTCCATTCCTCTCACTCGGGATACGTGTTTCTGCGATCATCACTATGGTCGTCATGCTGGCATGCACTACTCCGCCAGATGAAAGATCTTCGACATTGCAGCCTTCGACGTTGCCGCCTGCAACGCTCCAGATGGAAACTCTGGAGCATGACAACAACACCCGAATCTATGGGGTCTACGTGCCTCGAAGTGCTAGTCCAGGCGGGGCGCCGCTCGTTTTCTTGTTGCATGGAGGTGGCGGAGCGGCCGAAAAGGCGTTTGGAACAGAGTTTGGACGGAGCTGGAGAGCCCTTGCAGATCGAGATGGCTTCATCATCATCGTGCCGCAGGGGCGCGAGGATATTGGTGACGCAGGCAGTCACCACTGGAATGACTGTCGCACGGGCATCTTGAATCCCGATGTCGCCACCGATCTCGATGACGTGGGGTTCATCGCGACCCTTGTTGATCTTGCCAACACGCGATTCGGCATCGATCGAACCAAAGTCTACGTAACAGGGGCATCGAACGGCGGCATGATGAGCTTTCGAATTGCCTTCGAGGCGAGCGATCGTTTTGCCGCGATCGGTGCCGTGATCGCCAATATTCCAGATCCGAGTGAATGCTCGCTCCCGACGACGCCGATTTCAGTCTTGATCATGAATGGAACCGCAGATCCATTGATTCCCAATGAAGGTGGATGTGTGGCCAACGCGACCTGCCGACGCGGATCTGTGGTGTCTACGGCTGAGAGCGTCGATTTTTGGGTTCGATTCGATCGCACTTCGATAACGCCCATCATTGAAGACCTCCCGAATCTGGTAACGAGCGACAACTCCACAGTGACTACTTCGCGATATTCCAATGGATTGAATGGCACCGAAGTTCTGCTCTATCGCGTCGACGGCGGAGGCCACAATGTTCCCGGCAATGAGCCGATCGGTCTCGCCCGATCGCAAGCCGTCGGCGCCAAAAATCAAGATGTCAACGCGGCCGAAGAGATTTGGGAGTTCTTCCGACAGCACTCACGTTGACCGAGATGTGCCGCCCCATTCTTGACAGACCGATCCGCCGGCATCCACGATACGGATGAACAAATCTGGACCGCTCTTTCGCGGTCCGCAGCCGGCCTATCGACTTTTCGCGAGGCCAGCCGCAAAAAACGGAGTCGTTGTATGCTCCGGATTCGCTTTCCACGCCTGGTGTCGATCTTTCTGCCGGTCCTCGCTGTCGCCGGGTGTGGCGGCGGAGATAGTACAACTCCGGTAACTCCGCCTCCGCCTCCGCCGCCTCCCGCCGCGCTCACGATCGTGGCGGGCAACGACCAGGCGGGGGAGCCGGGCACGGCTCTGGGGGATCAGCTCGCGGTGCGGGTGACGGACGCCGCCGGTCAGCCGCTGGGCACGATCGCCGTCGCCTGGAGCGTGGAATCGGGAGGCGGGTCGTTGGCGAGTGCTCAGACGTCGACGGACGCCCAGGGGCAGGCGACGAACAGTTGGACGCTGGGACCCACGGCCGGTGCCGGGAGCGTGAGTGCGACGGTGGGTGCCCTGTCGGTGACGTTCAACGCCAATGCGCTGCTCGTGGACTTCGCGCCCACGGGGGACACGCAGATCTCGGGTGCGCTCACCGTAGCGACGGTGTCGATTCCGGCGGGCGTGACAATCACGGTGGCGGACGACCTGACGCTTGACGTGGAAGGAGCGGTGGATATCGCCGGCGCCCTGACGGGGGACTGCGTAACGGTGTCGGTGGACGGAGCAGGCCCGCTCACGGTCACGGGCACTGTGAGCAACGTCTGTAGCGATATGGGAGCCACGACGACGCCACCCCTCACCCTACGGGCCACCGAAGCCATCATGGTCGATAGTGCGACGATCGAGAGCTCGGGCGACATCACGATCTCCAACGTCGCGGCGGGGGCGGCCCCGCGGGCGGGCTCCCTCTCCTCCTCCGCAGGGAGGCGTGCCTCCGCCCGTGCGCCCGCGCCGTGTGCCTTCCTCGGAGCATCAGTAGGTGGCCGCCAGGCTGCCCGAGGGGCCGACGGAAGCCCGTCAGGGCGGAGCGGCGAGCAGGGGGCGATCATCAGTATGGTTTGTTCCGGGAGCATGGCCTTCTTGGCATCCGAAATAAAGGCTCAAGGGATGCTCGGTGGCAGGGGTGGAGATGGCACGAGTAGCACGCCGGGGACGACCGCGCTGGGTGGCTCTGGCGGTGAGGGCGGACGGCTCGTCATCAATGCCGGCGGAGACATCGACTTCTCGGCGTTTGTTTTAGCGAACCCGACAACCCTTGGGTTTCCCTTTGGGGGTGACGGGGGAGATGCTTTTCACACTGGAAAGAACGCGATTGCACTGGGAGGTGACGCGGGTGTAGCGGGCCAGGTGTTCATCACGGCTTCCGGTGAGATCCGGATCAAGCCCGATGGGCTGGTGCTCTTCGCTGCGACTCTCTTAGGGGGAGGCGGAGGAAAAGCGACAGCGAAGGGTGACGATGGAGCCGACGCGGATACCGGGCCTGCGGAGCGCGGCTCCGATGCGTTCGCTACGGGAGGACGGGGTAGCGGACTCGGGGACTTCAACGAGATCAAGCTCATCGGCGACGTCCTGGTCGCCTCGTCCATTCAGGGAGCGGAGAACATCATGGTGTTTGCAGTGGCTGGTCCGGGCGGAAACGCGGACGCCACTGGCGGGAACGGAGGTAAGGGCAACAAGGACTTTCCCGACGGAGCGCGAGGCGGCAACGCCAAAGCCTTCGGTGGGGAAGCTGGAAGCATGAAGTTCCTCGACAACCTCGGTGGGGGGATGTTTTTGGGAGACGCGGGGGCCGGTGGGAGCGCCTTTTTCAGTGGTAGCAACGGTGGGAAAGGCTTCGACAAATGCACACTGGGAAAGGTCACGCCGGGCGGAAAGGGAGGGCCGGGTGGCGACCTCACCGGCAAGGGCGGTCTGGGTGGGTTTCGTGGCCCCAACCGGGAGGGGCCGGCCGGAGACGTGGCGATCAGCGACGCCGGAAACGGTGGTCAGGGAGGTGACGGGGACAAGCCGGGCACCGGGGGTGCCGCCGGCTCGGACGTCGTGATCGTCCTGGGGAGTGAGTCCCGAACGGGCATGAGCTTTCAGGACGGCGACGACGGAAAGCCCTGCGAGTTCAACTTCGATGTAGGGATCACGGTGAAGGCCGGTGGTGATCCCAACGGGCATGAGGAGTTCATCAAGCTCACCACCGTCACCATGATCAAGGCCGAACTCCTCGCCGGTGGAGGAATCGAGTTCACCAGTGGTTCGACCCGGTGGATCAAAACCACCGGGACCGTGGGGGCGGATGGAAGCTTCAACACGACGGGGACAGGGGTCGCCGCCGGGTTCTCCGGTGTGCAGGTGACCTTCGATGGAGACATCGCCCTGGATGCCGATGGCCAGATAACCGGGATCACCGGTATGCTCGTCTACGATTCCGCGAATTCCGTGCTCCCGGCTCAGCAGCCCCCACCGGAGGGGGATGGACTGAGGCATCCGGCCAATTACAACCTGACCGGAACGCTCAAACCTCCGGCGTGACGCTCGGTCCTGAACGACCGTAGAGAGCTCGACGACATGAAGCTCCTCCGTGAGGCGGAAAATGGTCTCACGGAGGTTGGCCGTCTCGTCCGCAGACAGGGCTGAACGAGCCCACCCCACCTGGCCTCCGTCCGTCCTGTCCCCTACTCTTTCCGATCCACCAAGTCACCGGGTAGGGAGGGGATTCCCCATGTTCGATTCGAGACGCTCGCAACAAAGCCGCACCACATGGCTCCGCGCGCTGGGCGTGGCGTGGTCAGCCGCCTTCCTCGCGACCGCAGGCGCGGCAGCCCAGGACGGCATGCCGTCGCACTACGCGATCGAGAACGCCCGCCTGGTCCGGCTCACTGGCCGCACCATCGAGAGCGGCACCATCGTCGTCCGGGACGGCATCATCACCGCCATCGGAGACGACGTACAGACGCCGCCCGGCGCATGGGTGATCGACGGGACGGGCCTCACGGTCTACCCCGGTCTCATCGACGGGCTCTCCACGCTCGGCATGTCGGCCGAAGATGCGCCGCCGCCCCGGGAGGGCGGGCGCTTCGGCGGCGGACCTCCGGGTGGTCGAGGCGGTGGCGTCGACGCCACTCGACCGTCGCAGGGACCCGAAGATCGGCCGGCCACGTTCGCGTGGCTCAACGCCGCGGACCGCCTCGAGTTGGACGACGACGACTTCGGCCGGTGGCGGGCCGCGGGGTTCACGAGCGCGCTGACAGCGCCCAGCAACGGCTTCTTCTCGGGCAACGCGGCCATCATCAACCTGGCGGGTGAGCGCCCGAGTGACCTGGTGGTTACGACCGCCGTGGCGCAGCGGCTCAACCTGAACGGTGGACCCGGGCACCGTGGCTTTCCCTCCTCGCAACCCGGTGTGTTCGCCTACATCAAGCAGTTCTTCGGCGACGCCGAGCACTACCGAAACGCGAACCGGGTCTACAACGCGGACCCGAACGGCCGCGAGCGACCCACCTACGACCGGGCCCTAGAGGGCATCATGCCCGTGCTGGGCGGACCGGAACCCCTGCTCTTTCCCGCCTCGACCACGACCGAGATCCGGCGTGCGATGCGGATTTCGGAAAGAATCGGGGCCACACCGATCATCTATGGGGCGCAATCGGCCTACAGAATGGTGGATGAGCTGTCGAGCTCCCGTCTCCTGGTGAGCCTCGATTGGCCCGAAGCACCCAAGGACGGTGACCCCGAGGCGGACACGTCGCTCGACGTGCTCCGGCACCGGCTCCTCGCCCCGACCGCGCCGGCCCGGCTGCACGAGTCTGGCGTGCGGTTCGCGTTCTACTCCGATGGGCTCGGGCCCAAGGAAGTGATCGGCGCCGCGCGCAAGGCGGTCGAAGCCGGGCTTCCGCATGACGACGCCGTCGAGGCGTTGAGTCTCGGCGTGGCCAGGATCTTCGGTGTGGACGACCGCCTCGGCGCACTGCAGGAGGGCTTCATCGCCAACCTGGTTGTGACCGACGGGGATCTGCTGGCGGAAGACACCGAGGTCAAGATGGTGTTCGTGGACGGCCGGCGGTTCGAGATCGAGGAGGGCGACGACGATGGGCCGGGGGCGGGACGCCGAGGGGATGCTGGCCCCCGCGCACGCCCAGACGGCGCACGCGCGGCTGAAGACGAAGAGGCGGACACCGATCCAGCGGAGGAGGAAGAGGCCGGCCCGACCGACGCCGAACTCCGCGCACTCATCGGGCCGTCCTACCGTGGCCCCTACCGGGACGACCGCGTCACGGTCATCCAGAACGCCACGATCCTCACCGTGACGGGAGGCACGATCGAGAATGGCTCGATCCTTATCCGCGACGGGAAGATCGCCGACGTGGGCACGGACGTCTCGGTACCGCGGGGTGCCTATGTGATCGACGCGACCGACGAGTATGTCATGCCCGGAATCATCGACGCCCACACCCATATCGCAGGGGGCTTCAACGAGGGCAGCGTACAGGTCTCGTCGATGACCGGGGTGAAGGACAACCTCAACCCCGACGACATCAACATCTACCGGGCTCTGGCCGGAGGGGTGACAACCGTCAACATCCTCCACGGAAGCTCGAACCCGATCGGCGGCCAGAACGCCCTCATCAAGCTTCGGTGGGGCTCGAAGGCCGAGGATCTACTCCTGGAGGGGGCACCCGAGAGCATCAAGTTCGCCCTCGGCGAGAATCCCAAGCGGGGCAACACATTCCCTGCCACGCGCATGGGCGTCATGGACATCATCCGGCAGGCATTCCTGGACGCTCAGCGGTATCAGGCAGAATGGGACGACTACAACGCCAACGGCGATGACGACGACATCCCCCCGCGCATGGACCTAGAGATGGAGGCGCTGGCCGAGATCCTGAGTGGCGAACGCCTGGTGCACGCCCACTCCTACCGCCAGGACGAGATCCTTCAGTTGATCCGGCTGGCCGAAGAGTTCGGCTTCCGCATTGCCACCTTCCAGCACGTGCTGGAGGGCTACAAGGTGGCCAAGGAGATCGCCGAGCACGGCGCCGGCGCCTCGACGTTCTCGGACTGGTGGGCCTACAAGATGGAGGCCTACGACGCCATCCCCTACAACGCGGCCATCATGACCGAGAAGGGGGTGACAGTGTCCATCAACTCGGACAGCAACGAGGAGATGCGCCACCTGAACGAAGAGGCCGCCAAGACCATGAAGTGGGGCGGCCTGAGCGAGACCCAAGCGCTCTCGCTGATCACCATCAACCCGGCACGCCAGCTCGGCGTGGAAGGCTCCGTGGGTTCGATCGAGGTGGGCAAGGACGCCGATCTCGTGATCTACGACCGGCACCCTCTCGACAACTTCGCGGTCCCGCAGCAGACGTTCGTGGACGGCAAGCTCTACTTCGACATCGACGCCGACCGTGAACGCCAACGCGCCATCGACGCAGAAAAAGAGGCGCTCCAGGGAAAAGCCCAGCGCCGCATCGCCACGGACGACCAAGGGGATGAGGAGGTGGACCGATGAGCGCGCTCACGAGGTGGACGGCCTTCGCGCTGGGCGCCACAGTCCTGTTCGCGGCGTCCGCCCAGGCACAGACTCGGACCATCGCGATCGTCGGGGGCGAGATCCATACCCTGAACGGTCCGCCTATCGCCAATGGAACGGTGGTCATCGAGAACGGACGCATCACGGCCGTCGGCGCGGCGGTGAGCGCGCCCGAGGGCGCGGACATCATCGATGCCCGTGATCTGCGCGTCTATCCGGGCATGTTCGACTCGTTCAGCCAGATCGGGCTGCGCGAGATCAACGCCGTAGACGTGACGAACGACGTACAGGAGGGCGGCGACTTCAACCCGCACCTCGCTGCCGCGACGGCGGTGCACCCGGCCAGCGAGCACATTCCTGTGACCCGGGCGAACGGCATCACGCATGCGCTCACCGCTCCATCCGCCTCACGCGGCGGGATCGGTGGCCAGGCCAGTGCGATCCACCTCGACGGTTGGACGATCGAGGAGATGCTGATCGAGCGGACGGTCGGCCTGGTCATGAGCTTCCCGTCCATCCAGACCAGGCGCTGCTCCACGTTCGGCTGTTTCGGCCCCGCCGGCCCGTATTCGGAGGCGGAGGAGAGCTATGAGGAAGCGATGGATCAGGTTCGCGGTTGGTTCGATGACGCGAGACGCTTCCGGCAGGCGGCCGACGCGGGGAGTACCCGCCGGGATCTCAAGATGGAAGCCATGGGCCGAGTGCTCGACGGAGAGGTCCCACTCCTCGTCCTGGCGGATCGGGCCCGCGACATCCGCAACGCGGTCGGGTTTGCCGAGGAACAAGACGTACGCATCGTGATCGTCTCGGGCCGGGATGCCTGGAAGGAGGCCGACTTCCTGGCGGAGCACGACGTGCCCGTGTTGCTCCGGGCCACGCAGAACGTCCCCCCCAACCGCGACGACCCGTACTACACGACGTTCAGCGGCCCGGCCAAGCTGTATGAAGCCGGCGTGCGGTTCGCGATGACTTCATGGGCATCGGCCGGGCCGAATCCCCCGTCGAGGACGCTTCCCTATGAGGCGGCCAATTCCGTTTCGTTCGGACTTTCGGAAGAAGAGGCTCTCAAGGCCATCACGCGCTACCCGGCCGAGATCCTGGGCCTCGGCGATGATCTCGGCACGATCGAGACAGGCAAGATCGCCAACCTCATCGTCACGGATGGAAGCCCACTCCAGATTCGTACGCAGATGGTCCATGTGATCATCAACGGAAACGAGGTGAGTCTCGACAACAAGCAAAAGGCGCTTTGGGAGAAATACCGGGCGAGGCGGTGATCTGGATCGGGCTGGGTGTGGTAGCGGCCGGGGTCCTTTCCTGGTCTTGGACGATCGCGCGCTTCCTCGCCGATCCAGGGTACGGCGGCTTCGATATGTCGAGCGCTTCTGCGTTCGACCGTCAGTGGACCCGGGGGGCCGTCCTCGTCGCCGTCGGCGTAGGGGTGACGACGTCCTCCTGGCCGATCGGCGTCGCGTCCGGGCTGGTGGCCTTCTTCTCCACGATGCTGGTCAAGCCGGTGCTGCAGAGCATCGTGCGGCGCCAGACGGCACGATCCAACGAAGGTGAAGATCCGGGCGAAGAGGAGCGATGACTGCCCTCTTCATCGTACTCTCGGGCGCCGCCGCGCCGCCGGGGGTCAGGCTTGAACGACGGGCGTAACGCAGCTCTCGTCACAGGACTCACCCTCGAGCAGCAGGTCACAGGCCATGATGCCGAGCCGAGTATCGGCACCGCGTTCCCTCACGCCGATGACGACCTCTGCGGTGCATTTCCAGCCGGGGCATAGGACGGTCGTGGAAACGGACGGGAGGGGAACGCTCACATCGGTGGATCCGGACTCCTCCTCGCGTCGCAGCGAGAGGGTCAAGAAGCCAGCGACGACTATCATGCCAACCACCTCGACGAAGAGAAGGGATTCCGGATCCATCGGACCTCCTTGGGCAAGGCTCTGCTCGGGCGGGAGGGGTACGGCACGTTGAAAATGCCGGCTCGCACGGTCGGGCCGATGCCCGGTAAATCCTGATACTGCTGTGGGGGATCTCCCCGCTACGATGGTCATGCACTCGATCCACCCTGGGGGGCCGCCCGCCGGGGTCCTTCCAGTTGGTGGTTTTCATCGCATGTAGGGCCGGATGGTCAGCCGGCACTCCGGGCCGTAGACTGACGGCGTGAACGCCGATCCGACCTCCCCGCGCCGCCCCACTCTCGTGGAGGCACTCACCCCGCTGGTCGCCATGGGGATCCTGCTCGCCGTTGGCTTTGCCGTGCTGGGCTATCCTATCGAGGTCCTTCTGCTGGCTTCTGCCGGCGTCGCGGGCGGTGTGGCCCGCCGGATCGGGTACGATTGGCGCGCCATGGAAGCAGGTGTGGTCCAGTCGCTGGCCAAGGCCATGCCCGCCATCCTGGTGCTGATCACCGTCGGCGCCCTGATCGGCACGTGGATCGTAGCCGGCACGATTCCCATGCTGATCTACTACGGGCTCGAGCTGATCTCACCGAGCTTGTTCCTGGTCACGGCATGCGTCATATGCTCGATCGTGTCGTTGTTCACAGGCACGAGCTGGGGCACGGTCGGCACAGTGGGCGTCGCGCTCATCGGCGTCGCGGGCGGTCTGGGCGTACCCGTCGGCGCCGCCGCGGGGGCGGTGATCTCGGGCGCCTACTTCGGCGACAAGCTGAGCCCGTTCAGCGATACCACCAACCTCGCTCCCGTGGTGGCCGGCGCGAACCTTTTCGACCACATCCGTTGGATGCTGTGGACCACCCTGCCCGCGTGGACGCTGGGCCTCGGGGTCTACCTGGTGGTGGGCCTGGGTTCCGGAGCGGTGGCCACACCGGAGATCGAGCCGATCCAGCGGGCGCTGGCGGACAGCTTCTCGTTCGACCCGCTGCTGCTGACTCCGCTCGTCGTCATCCTGTGGTTCGCGATCACAAAGCGGCCGACGATACCAGGCATCCTGTTGGCCTCGGCCATCGCGGTGGTGCTGGCGTACTTCTACCAGGACCGGTCGATCGGTGACGGCCTCGCGGCCGCCGTCACGGGCTTCGTGCCCGACACCGGGAACCCGCAGGTGGACGCCCTCCTGGCCCGAGGCGGGATGGTCGCCATGATGGACGTCACGCTCGTGGTGCTGTGCGCCTTCGGATTCGCGGGCATCATGAGGGGCTGCGGCCTTTTGGACCGCGTGCTCGAAGCGATCCTCTCGGTCGTGAAGGGCGTCTTCGGACTCGTGGCCTCGACCGTGGCCACCGGCGTGGTCACGGCGATCGTGACCGGCTCGAGCTACCTCGCGATCATCGTGCCGGGTGACCTGTTCCGAGAGGCGTACCGGAGCAGGGGCCTGGCCGCTAAGAATCTCTCGCGCACGACGGAGGACTCCGGCACCGTGGTGGTCCCCCTGGTACCATGGAGCGCGGCGGGGGTCTTCATGGCCGCCACCTTGGGGGTCGACACGCTGAGTTATGCTCCATGGGCGGTCATGAACTACACGGGCTTCTTGTTCGCGCTGCTCTACGGAGCAACCGGTTGGGGCATCGCCCCCAAGATCCACGACGACGAGACGGTGCCGGGTAGCTGATCGTTCGGCGCCCGCGAAACGCCTCGTCACACGTCACGGGGAAACCCTGCTTCCGGTTCATCGTATATCCATGAGTCCTATGGAGATAGCGATGAAGAAACGAATAGAGGCAACGGTCATGGCGCTTACGGTCCTCGCTGTCAAGCCTGCAACTCCGGCCCGGTAGCTAACGCCGACGGGGAGCTCCCCGAAGCCCTCTTCGGCGCCTGGATCTGGATCCAGGCCACGGGAGGCATCGCCGGAGAGGTGCGCACGCCCGACCGCTGATGGGATTCCCGGAGCAATCGGTTTTGATCACGGTGGAAGGTGTGCTTGTGCTGTCGGACCCATGCTGCGACGGTTTCGTGTACGAGTGGCGGCAGGCTACCTAGGATTACGCCCAGGGCGCGGCCCTAGCCTTTGAACCCCGCGATCACGGCGAGCGGGATGAGGATGTAGAGCACGGTGTCGCGAACGAGGTAGGCAAGGACAAAAAGGACGACGAGCTTCCAGCCGCGGGTCTCGACGAGCCGCTTCCAGCCGTGATCGATGCGTTCTCTTCGCAATGTGCGAAAAAATGACGTCGCCGAACCAAGCATGTCAGCCCTTCGCTACGAGTGCGCAACTCTGCATCGCATCCTCGGCGGGAGAACTCACAACCTAACGACCAGTAGGGGTAGTGCCTAGCCGCCCCCACCCAAGAGTAGGAGTCGCCCGCGCCCTAGAACCGGAACGACACGGCGACGTTCAACCCGGGACGGTTGGACACCCTCGGCGACGCCCTCACCGAGAATCGAGCCGGAGACCATCCGTGCCTACCTCCTGCGGCCCCGATGCCACCAAAGAGAACCCCGGTCGGCACACCGACCACGATCGCTCCGCCCACACGGCCCAGGCGAGCAGATTGGACTCGACACCCGACTCGTCTTCGAGGGCTTCTCCCACTGCCCCGAGCAGCAGACCAGTGAGCGCACCCGGCACGGCGCCGAAGATGAAGCCCTTTTTCGCCCCGCGCCAAAAGGCCTGTCCGGCTGACAGATCGTACCGCACCTCGATCTCCGCTTCCCGATCCCGACCGACCGCATGGAGGAAATTGGTCCCCTTTGTGAGCAGGACCACAGAGTCGGCCCCGACCTCCATAAGCTCGCCCTCGAGCCAACCCTTCCTGACGGAGCCCGGGCCGCCCGGGTAGGCGCTCCCCCCTTGCTGGGCCTCACATCGACTCGCAGTCCATCTCGCATCTACCCACGATGCCGAATCGGACGGGACGGATCCCTACGCCGAATGACGTAGATGGGGTGCTTAGGTTACGTAGGGGAATCGGCCCGTCGCCGGCTGGTGGTGGCGCGCTCATTGACGCTCCGATAACGCCGATTTGACGCCGGGTTCTTATTGAGTTGCCACGATAGGTGAACCCTATCCCTGCAGGCGGCTGCCACCGCCTCTCGCTACTCACCGGCTTGCCCCTGACGCCGCCTGTTCCGCGCCATCGCCGGCCTGAGTTCGGTTTTTTAGGTGGCGGCCGCCGTCCTACCACTCGTACCGCAGTCCCTCGTAGACCGTCACCGGACCGTGCAGGATCTCCGCGTTGAGAGATGATCCGAACAGGGCGACATATACGGAGTCGCCGGGTTGGGGCGGATCTGTCGAGCGCCACCGGAAGTAGACCTCACCGTCGATCAGGACGGTCACGAGCCCTGAGGCATCCAGTTGTAGCGTGTACAGCCGCCATTCACCCGTTTCGGTGGGCATGGGCGGTGCGTGCGGGGCCGGACCGACCCACATCTCCTCCTCGGCCCCAACGAGCCTGATCGACGCCGGGCCCTGGCTCGGATTCTCGTGGTCCCAGTCGGCCGACCCGTCATCCAGCGGATTCGTCCGGCTGAACGCCATCATCCAGGCCTCGAACACCCGCCCACTGAATGGGGCCTGGCCCCACGCGTCGACCGAAATGCCCGCGGCGGTCGGGAACTTCCGGCGCGACACGACTCCCGAGGTGTAGTTCTCGTCGCCGTTGTTGAGAAACACGCCGTTTCCGTCCGGCCCGCCGGTTCGGCGAACGATAGGCGACGGCTCACCGAACGTGGCCCACTTCGAAGCGTCCAGACCCCCCGTCCAATCCTCGACCAACCAACGGCGGCGATCCCGTCGTGGGGATGCGGTCGAGCGCACCTCGATGTCCGACGTTCTCCACCCACCCAAGCTCGCGGTGATCGTGGCACGGCCCTCGCCCATCAACCGGAATAGGCCCCGGCCGTCGCTCCATATCAGACTGGTATCCGACACCGCCCACTCCACCGGTGCGAGTGCCGAGACCGCGTAGCCATCCTCATCGAGCGTGACCGCCTTAACATGAATCCACTGACCCGGGCTCACGGGGCCATCGACCGTGGTCAGCGCGATGGTGTCCACCCACGTGGGTACAAGCCCCCTGAAGACCGTCTCCGCAGTCCTCCGCAGGTACTCGTTCAACACCTCCAGATCGATGCTCACGGGTGCAGGCACACCTCGCATGGAAATGAGGTGCGGTGCCGAATACCCATACGTGGTCGACGGTGGCTCCACGGTCGTGATCATGAGGCGGTGTTCGTCACCGAAGCCCTCGAGGTAGGCGATGTGCCCCGACGTGATCCAAGAGGGGCCGGACCGGGGTTGAGGAATGGCGGCCACGACCACCCGTTCGTCCGTGCCGTCGGGGCGGATCATCGAGATGGAACTGCGGCCGTCCATCCAACTGAGGTAGGCGATCCATTCCCCATCCGGCGACCACTCCGGATCCTGATGGC
The DNA here is from genome assembly GCA_036986155.1 of Gemmatimonadota bacterium. Taxonomy (GTDB): domain Bacteria; phylum Gemmatimonadota; class Gemmatimonadetes; order Longimicrobiales; family Gaopeijiaceae; genus JACZXQ01. The sequence goes on from BTRA01000041.1 coordinate 14,268, forward strand.
GCCCCTCACCGAGGGTCTCGCTCGAAACGATCACGCCCGCAGGCGTCACGATCGTCAGCAGATCGGATCCGTCCGGACCTCGTGTGATCGCCGCGATCCGGCTGCCGTCGGGGGACCAATCGAGTCGTTGCGTGAGTCCGACTGGCACCAGGCCTTCGATGATACTGCGCGTACCGGTTTCCGAATCCCAGATGCCGGCACCTAGCTCGTATGACCCATACTCGGCCAGCTTCCCGAACGAGAACAGCAGGAAACGACCGTCCGGCGACCATGAAGCCGACCGTTCATCAGCCTTGTCAGACACGGCCGGTTGCCGGCTGCCGTCGTCGGTGACAATGGTGATATCAGTTCCGTGCGGCCCGCTCGCCGTGGTGGCGAAACGGGTCCCGTCCGGGGATCGCACCGCGTCGACTCCCCCCCTCACTCGGGTCACCCATTCCACCCCTCTGCGGGTGATCCGGAGGTCGACGGCGTCGGACGAGCCGTCCTGCAGCAACACGCCGGTCAACAAGACCCTATCCGACAGCGTGTAGTCCGGCCACGGCTGCAGCGACGCGATGGCGACGCCGGCCACGCCGAGCGCGACAGCCCCCGCCGATACCCAACCGCCTCTACCCGCCACCATCGAGCGGAGCCCTGCCCGGCTACCGTGTCCTCCGGCGGTCGAGGCTGGGCCTCCGTTGGGTAAACCCACGGATGAGGCCGCAGCGACGGCGGCCGGGCGCCCCACCACCCCATGCGGGACCTCTCGAATCAGCGCCTGGAATTCCTCGCTCGGTTCGTCGCCCTCATCCTCCGCCAGTTGGGCTCGAAACGCCTGGTAGACCTGGAGCCCACCCAAGGCGTCGCCCGTGGAAAGGAGCGACTTCACCAGTGTGATCTGGGCATGCTCGTTCAGCGCGTTCAGGTGCGCATACGCCCGTGCGTACTCCACCGCTGCGCCATCTCTTCCCTCGCCCAGGAGCGCCTCCACCAGGGTGGGGTACGCCACCTGAACCGCGATCGCGATACGATCGTTGTAGGCCTCGATCCAGTGATGCAACTCACGGCCCACGCCGACCACGCCGCTGCCGAGAAAGGGGCCGCCATACACGGCAAGGGCGTCCTCGAGCCGGCGCTCCGCGATCGCAGTGTCGAAGTCCCACAGATCGACCGAGACGCGTGAAGGGTCGAGCCACACGTCCTGCTTGTCCGCGTCCAGGGGAAGCTCGGGGGACAGCTTCGCAAGATGATGGATCGCCTGGCGAAGTGAGGCTCGTGCCCGCTCTCGGTTCTTGCCGGGCCAGATCAAGTCGGCCAGATGACCGCGAGGCGCTCGCTGGCCGTCTGTGGCGGCCAAAACAGCGAGCAGGAGCCCGGGCTTCGAGTTCGCCAGCACGGTTCGCCCGTTGGCGTCCTCGAGTGCCAGCGTCCCTAGAAGACGGAGTCTGAGCACAAGCCCGTTCGTTTAGGCGAGGACACAGCCTCGCTAGGTCCTGGGGGGACCGCGGCAAAGATGCTTCGCTTCAGCCGCCAAGGGCAAGCCGAAAGTTCTGGAGATTTCCGGTGCAGGGTCGAGGGGACGCGGGAGGTGCCGGGCCCCGCCGGTAATTAACTCTCCGGCAACCGCTTCACCACGATCGTCGGAAGATCGAACTCGTCCCTCTCGATGTACGCCACGAGGCCGCCCGGACCGAACGCATCCGGAATGCGCATGCCGTCGGCCGCGATCGTGCCCAGATACTTTCCGTCGGCGGTGATCAGGTCCGTCGGTCCATCCTCGCCCACGCGGCGGCCCGTGCGCTCGACCCAGATGCGGCCCTCCCAGTCCACGGCGAGGTCCTCGATCACCGGGACCTCGTCAGCGAAGACCATGCCTTCGATGCGCTCACGCATCATATCGCTAATGGCCTCGCCCTCGATACGCTGCGTGGTGGTTCCCCCCCTGCCGCCGGTGGTCCGCATGATCGCAACCGGCGCGCCTCCCGCCCCCGACTCGAGGTTCTCCAGTTGGCGTGCTTTCTCAGCTTCCTCGTCCCTCCGCGTGACCGACCTCGGGGCGATGGGCCGCCGGATGACTGACTGCAACCCGCCCTCTCCACCGATCAGCTTGAGCGCGTAGGCCGACGAGTCGGACAGAACCACGCGTCCATCGGGAAGCACGCCCGTCAAGAGGGCGGGCTCGAAGGCCCGCGCGGCCGACATCCCGCGCACCGAGAAGCCACCGCCGCCGCTCGAGAAACTGGCACTTGCCCCGCTGGAGGCCACCCGCGGAAGGCGCCACGCCTCGTAGAGCTGCTCCGGCTCTCCGCCTCCCGCAAAGGGGACGAACCTCACGGGCGCGCTGCCGCCACCGCTGATCTCCTGCCGGCCATTGTTGTTGGTCACACGAATCCCGCCGGCCGTACCGACCGCTCCGCCGCGCGGATGGTAGTAGATGTCGCCGCCCAAGACGCCCGACTGGAAGTCGTTACGGGCATTGCCCACGAACGCTCCGTCCGCGTCGTACACTACGAAGGCCTGGTGGCCCATATCCAGGACGGCGACGCCACCATCCGGCGAAACCACGAACCCCAGCGGAAAGCGGAGCTCGCCGGGCCCGTCGCCTTCCGAGCCCACCTCACGAACCAGGTCGCCCTCGGGGCCGACAACCACCACGCGGAAGTTCTGCCGGTCGAGGACATAGAGGTTGCCTGCGCCATCGAACGCCACGCGATCCACCTCGCCGAACGTCTCCCACTCCTCCCCCGTGATGGAGCCGATCGAGTACGCTGTCTCGGGTTCCAGCTCGATCGCGCGGTCCTGGCCGGGAAGCTCCACCGACTCCTGCGCCGACAAAGCCGGCGCGATCAGAACCATCGTCAATGCGCCCGAAAGCGCCACGACCCGACTCGCCGTACGTGCTGCCATGGTCCAAGCCCTCACGTCTGAAAAACGGTCATGAGATACGCGGGCCGGCTCGATCACATGGACTGCCCGCATCTTCTACACGTGTCATAGGATGTGGGGCTCGGGTGGAGGGTTGCCTTGGAGCAGGCGTCGGCCGGGCCACGAGGATGCGCTCACCACGCGACGGGCCTAGAATGGCTTCGCCCGGGCCATCCGAGCATCGATCCGGCCACGGCCACCCACCCAGCCAATGGAATAGGAGTGTCGCGACATGACGCCGACCCGGAGGGAGTTCCTCAAAACAGGTGCAGCGGCGGCCGGCGTGCTGGGGCTCGGCTTGAGCGCGTGTTCGCAGGAGCCGGAGGAAGGGCAGGGCCGCCCGCTGTCCATTCTCATCCTCGGAGGTACGGGATTCATCGGCCCGCACATGGTTCGCTACGCGCAGGCCCGGGGACACACCATCACGCTCTTCAACCGGGGCCGAACGAACACACACCTCTTCCCGGATGTGGAGAAGCTCAAGGGCGACCGCGATGGCGATCTCGTGGCGTTGGAAGGGCGTGCATGGGACGTCGTCATCGACAACTCCGGGTACGTACCCCGCCTCGTTCGCGACTCCGCCGAGCTCCTGCACGGGTCGGTGAGTTGGTACATCTACGTCTCTTCGGTCTCGGCCTATGCCGACTTCGAGACGCCCGGTTTCGATGAAGATTATCCCTTGGCGACGATGGACGACGTCACGGTGGAAGAGATCACGGGTGCGACCTACGGACCGCTCAAGGTGCTCTCTGAGCAGGTGGTCCAGGAGGTCTTCGGGGCGGCGGCCACGATCATTCGGCCACACTACATCGTCGGGCCCGGCGACTCGTCGGATCGATGGACCTACTGGCCGGTGCGCGTGGCCGAAGGCGGCGAGGTAGCGGTCCCGGGTGCGCCGAACGACCCGATCCAGTTCATCGACGCTCGGGACCTGACCGGTTGGATGATCCGCATGGCGGAACACCGCGTGGGCGGCGTCTTCAACGGGGTCGGGCCCGAGTATCTGTTGACCATGGAGACCATGCTCGCCGCGGCTCGTACCGCCGCGGGCTCGGACGCGACGTTCACATGGATGGACGCGGACTTCCTCAGCGCGCAGAACGCGAGCTTCCCGATCTGGAGTCCCGCCACCGGGGCGACGGCCGGGCTGCACCGGACGAGCGGCGCGCGGGCGCGCCAGGCAGGCCTCACCTATCGGCCCGTCGCCACGACCCTCCGGGACACTCTGGCGTGGTGGAGAGAGCAGGACGATGAACGGCGCTCCCAGATGCGGGCCGGATTCCGTATGCCCCCGGACGTCCCGAGCGGCCCGACGTCGATCGAGGCGATGATGGCCGGAGAGGTGAGTCTGATAGAACGCTGGAGGGCCCGGTCCGGCTGAGGGCCTGTGCGCCTAGTTCCCCACCCGCTCCTTCAGCTCCTCGTACCAATTCAGCACGAGCAGCAGCTCGCCCGGATCGCCCCCCACACTGAGCTCGCGGTTCCCGATGAAGTAGAAGCTCTGATCGTCCGGAGCGATCGCGTGCTGAATCTCCCCGCCCCCCCATTCGTAGCCCCCGACGGGGAAGAGTGCCTCCCGCGACGCGACGATCACCGTTTCTCCGATGTCGAGCTGTGCCGCCACCAGCTCGCGCGAGCTGTTCATGTAGAACAGCTCCGCCCCCGAGTTGGCCCAGATGGGATCCTTGCCTCCATCGAGGGAGATCGGGATGCGTGCGCCTCCCCCGGGGAAGGACCGGATGTACACCTCGTCCCGGCCAGACTCGTTGGATTCGTATGCCAGCCAGCGTCCGTCGGGTGAGATCCCTATGCCCTCCTCGTCGAACCGAGTCGCCAGGAAGGGCTTGGGGACGCTGTCCCCCTGAAGGTCCACGTACCAGATGTCGTCCTGATTGCCGCTCGGACCGTTGGCCTTGAAGACCAGGAAGCGGCCGTCGGCAGACATGTCGATGTCCTCGAGCTGCATGTCGGCGGTCACCACCACTTCCGCAGGCCCGCTTGCGTCGGTGGGAATGCGAAACACGGAGTTCCGGGCCGTCCCCTGCACGATGACGTAGTAGAGGAATCTCCCGTCCGGCGACCAGACCGGAAGGTCTTCCCGTTCGGTGGTGGAGGTGAGTCGGCTGAAGCTCTCCTGAGCCTGGTCGTAGATCCAGAGGTCGCCATTGGAGCGTCCGGTCTGCATCATGATGGCGAGGTATCGCCCGTCCGGAGAGACGTCGACGGCCTCGAAGTCTCCGGTCAGTCGGCTCGGGGCCAACTGCGTCACATTCCCGCCCCGGTCGATAATCGATATCACCTCGTCCGAGCCCGAGTTAGCTTGGCCTCCGGTGTGGTAGATCAGATGCCCCGCGTCCGAGATCGCGAACTCCGGGTGGCCCCACACGCGGGTGGAGACGCCCTCGAGGAGCGGTGTTGCCGGACCCACTTCGAGCGTCTCGAGATCGAAGGGCGCGGCGAGCAGCGTGCTGCCCGCGTTGACGAAAACCAGGTGTCCGGTCGACGCGTACTGTCCAGCGACTCCCTGCACGAGGCTGTGTCTCGCTCCGGATTCGAGGTCGAGCACCTCGATCACCGAGTTTTCCGGAGCTCCGTAGGACGCGGTAAAGACGACGCCCCTTCCGTCCGGCAGCACCGAAGGGAAGACCAGGCGGGACGCCGAGTCGGCAAGAACCGGCTCGATCTCTCCTCCGGTGGCAAGGACCCGGTAAAGATCGCTCTCACGTGTAAAGTACACGTAGCCATCGTCTCCCCAGTCCGCTCCCGGTGCCGTGTTTCCATCGACGATCGTGAGGGGTGGCGCCCCTTCGAGTGAAACGGTCTGCAAGGCGCCTTCAATCGTCCAGAAAAGCACGGCGTCTCCGTCCGGGGAGAACACTGGCGTAATCACGCTGTCCGTACCGGGCAACTCCACCGAGGAGAGGCGGTCCAGCCCTCGCACGTGGAGCGAGATGGTCCCTTCGGCCAGGTACACGAGGGAGCGGCCGTCCGGCGAGATGTCGAACCGGCGGAACGGCCCAAAGTCCGTCAGCTCCGCCCCCGGCAGGTTCAGCTCAGAGCGGGTGATCTGCAGGGGTGGCGCCGGCCGCAACCAGCCCCAAGCGGCGAGCGCCGCGGCCGAGGCTGCGAGTGCCCAGGGCAGACGCCCTCGCCCGAATGCCTTTCGCGGGGCCGCCTCGACCGGAAGAGCAACCGCCCGCTGCGAGCCCGTCCGCTCCATGCGTTCGTAGCGGAAGCTCTCGTCGCCCAACGCATCCACGAACGCCTGCGCGCTCTCGAAGCGGTCGGCCGGGAGCTTCTCGATCGCCTTGGTGACCACGGCGGCCACGTGCCGGGGCACGGAGCGGCGGAGGTCGGCCAGGTCCCGCGGATCCTCCGTCAGAATGCGCATGAGCACCGACTGGGCCGAGGGACCCGTGTGCGGCGGCTGGCCCGCGAGCATCTCGTACAGCACGCACCCGAGCGAGTAGACGTCCGAGCGCGGGCTCAGGTCGCGGTCCGCCGTGGCCTGCTCTGGGCTCATGTAGTGCGGCGTGCCCAGACTCAGGCCCGTCTCAGTCATGCGCCCACCGCCGGCCGCGCTGATCGCCAACGCGATCCCGAAGTCCGCGACCACGGGCTGGCCCGCATGCAACAGGATGTTCTCGGGCTTGATGTCGCGGTGGATGACGTCGCGCTCGTGCGCGTAGTGGAGCGCGCGCGCCACGTCCTGGGCCAGACCGACGGCCTCGTCGATGGGGAGCTGCTTCTCGCGGTCGAGGCGGTCCCGCAGCGATTCGCCCTCCACGTAGGGCATCACGTAGTAGAGGGAGCCGGCCACCTCACCCGAGTCGAAGAGCGGGAGGATGTGCGGGTGCTGCAGGTTGGCCGTCGTCTTGATCTCGGTCAGGAAACGCTCGGCGCCGATCACCGCGGCGAGCTCGGGTTTGAGGACCTTGATGGCGACCTTCCGGTCGTGCTTCAGATCCTCGGCCAGGTAGACGGTGGCCATGCCGCCCGCACCGATCTCTTTGTCGATGGAATAGCGGTCCTCGAGGGCTGACCGCAGGCGGGTGATGAGGTCGGGCATGGCGGACAAGATGTGGTGCGAAGAACATCAGCGACAGGATCGGGCTCATCCAGATATCAGAAAGCCCCGGAGCCCCTTGACAGATTTCGGGAGCGGCAATGCCCTAGGTCCCGGACATCCCGACAAGACCCTCCCCGTGGGACCGTATCGGCGACGTAGCCCTCGAGACAGACCTCGCCACCCGTTTCCGGCCTCCGAACCCACCTTTTTGCCCCCAGCAGCCAACCAGAGAGCTCGAATACCCGTCGTTATATTTCGGGGTATGTTCGGGTGTCCAAGCGCCGCAAAAACCATGGGCGCGGCCCGCGCTCCAGCCACCGAAACACGAAGGCACACGCATGATCCAGTTCGCCACCGCCAACCTCCCCCACGCCGAGACCGAGCGACTCGGCGACGAGATCGCTCGATTGGCCGCCCACCTCCATGCTGCCACCTACCGGCTGCTCGTCCTGATCCGTGAGTTCGATGAGCGCGAGGGCTGGGGCGGAGGATTTCGCTCGTGTGCCGACTGGTTGAGTTGGCGAACGGGCATCGCACCCGGCGCGGCGCGTGAAAAGGTGCGGGTGACCCGGGCCCTAGCGGATCTGCCTTTGATGTCTGCGGCGATGGAGCGGGGCGAGCTCTCCTTCTCCAAAGCGCGGGCGATGACCCGCGTGGCCACGCCCCAGAACGAGGCCCAACTAGTGGAACTCGCAGAGCACGCGACCGCCGCACACATCGAGCGGATCGTGAGGGCTTGGCGGCGGGTGGACCGGCTCGAAGACGCCGAGGCCGAGACGAAGCGGCACGAGAGCCGTTACCTCCGGCTTCATCAGGACGAGGACGGGATGTTCGTCGTGAGGGGAAGGCTCGACCCCGAGGTAGGGGCACTCCTGGAGAAGGCACTGGAGTGGGCGGAAGAACAGCTGTACCGCGAAGCCTCGTCCGAGCAGCCAGGGGAGACCACCCTCGAACAGCCCGTCGAGACGACCCTCGAGCAGCGCCGGGCCGACGCCGTTGGCCTGTTGGCGGAGCAAGCACTCGCCGCGTCCGATTCGGCAGAGCTGCGGCCGGTACGGCGTGCCGATCGGTTCCAGGTGGTCTTGCACGTGGG
>BTRA01000042.1:0-20000 GCA_036986155.1 Gemmatimonadota bacterium
CGCCTTCGAGGTCCACGCGCCGGAAGCATATACCCGTGTCCGGCTCGGCGGGACGGAGGGTCAGGACCGCCGGCTTACCCGAGTGCACGCCGATTCCTTCGACCGAAACGGCCCTAGCAACGGTTTTCTGCGTGTCGGGGCTCATGATCCGGGTAGTCGCCGCCAGTTGAGATCCGGGTGATCCACAGCGAAAAAAGGTAACGAAAACGAATGGGGCGACCTAGCAGATTTCACGAGCCCCCCACCTGGAGATCCGCCACGGCCTTCTCCACGTTCCTGACCTTCCGACGCAAGGTGTCGAGCCTGTAGAGTCCGGCCATCGCCCGGCGGAAATCCTGGAGCCTGCGTGCGGGGAATCCCGCCACGACATCACCCGGCTTGACGTCGTGAGTGATCGCCGCCTTGCCGGCCACAACGACACCCTCGGGAACAACCATGTGGTCGATCGCGCCCGACTGCCCGCCCCACGTCGTCCCGGCACCGACAAGGGTCGAGCCGCCGATCCCCACCTGGGCTGCCATGAGGCAATTTGGTCCAACCTCGACGTTGTGACCGAGTTGCACGAGATTGTCGAGTTTGGTGCCCGGCCCCACCCTGGTGGCGCCGATCGTACCTCGGTCGACGCACGTGTTTGCGCCGATCTCGACGTCGTCGCCGATGGTACAACGCCCCACGTGGGGAATCTTCTCGATGCCCCCCGGCGTGCTCGAATAGCCGAACCCGTCGACGCCGATGCGAACCCCCGCGTGCACCACGACGCGGTCCCCGAGCACAACATGTGGATAGAGCACAACCTGGGGGTGGATGACCGAGTCGTTGCCGACAGAGACCCCTCGACCCAACACGACGTGTGCGTGCAGGTGTGTGCGGTCTCCCACGATCACGCCGTCCTCGAGGACGACGAAGGGCCCGATGCACACCGCTTCGCCAAGCACCACCCGGCGGCCGAGAACGGCTGTTGGATGGACGCCCGCGGGTGTCGGCTCCGACGGATGCAGATGGGACAAAAGGGGCCGGAGTGCACGCCGTGCGTCATCGACGATGACACAGTTCGTCTTCGGGTCCACGGAATCCGAGAACTCCGAGGAGACCAGCACGGCTCCTGCCCGGGTGCTGTCCAGGTGTTTCAGATAGCGTCGGTCGAAGAGCACGCCGATTTCGTCGGATAGGGCCTGGTGAATTGGAGCGACGTCGCGGATGGGGACGGACCCGTCTCCCCTCACCATTCCGCTCACCAACTCAGCGAGTTCGGCGAGCGTAAGAGTGTCAGGGTGATCCGGCGCGGCCTTGTTCATCGCAGGAGCTCCATGAAATGGTCAAAGAAAAAATCCTCCGCTCCCGGCGCTGGAGTTTTCCGGCACGAGAACGGAGGGATGACAGGTCGGAAGACCGTGGGCGAGGGTTCGATCGCTCGCCGCCCCCCTATCCTGAGGGCTGTCCGTTGAGGCGGCGCACGACTTCTGCTGTGAGGTCGAAGGACTCGTCGGCTGCCAGGAGTGAGCCCGCCGAGGCATCGAATATGAATGCATAGCCGCCCTCGACCCGGAGTTGTTGAATGATCGTGTTGATCTTCTCCATAATCGGGCTCATCAGTTCCTCTTGCCGCTTCGCCGCCTCCGCTTCGATCTCCTGCACGCGTGTCTCGTAGCTCGAGCGTAGATCGACGATCTCCTGCTGGCGGAGGTTTCGCGCCCCCTGCGTCAGCGTGAGCTGCTGTGCGCTGTATTGGGCCAGGAGTTGGCTGATGCGCTCCTCCAAACCCCGCAACTCGTTCTCATACGGGAGCATGTCCCGTTTGAACTGGTCCCTGGCCACGGAGGCCTCGGGGCTCTGGGCCAAGATGGCCTGTGAGTGGACGTACCGAAGTTGCAGATCGGACTGGGCCGCCACCGGCGCTCCCAACAGGGAAACCAGCACGGCGGCGATCGGTAGGGTAGCGAGACGCATCACGAGGAAACTCCCATCAAAAGCCAGGCCCGAGCCGGAAGTGCAACTGCCACCCGGGCACGGGTTTATCGAATCCGTATGCATAATCGAGACCTACAGGGCCAAACGGAGTCACGAGCTGAACCCCAAGACCGGCTCCCCGAAACAGTTTCGTCGGATCGATTTCTCGGGGGGACCGGTAGACGTTGCCCGCTTCGAAGAACGTCGACACGGCGAGTTGGGCGCCCACATTGATCCGGAATTCGGCCGTCATCGAAAGGAAGGCATTGCCGAGCCGGTTGATGTCGGCGATGGTCCTCGAGTTCTTCGGAAAGAATCCGAACGGCGTTACCGATGTCTCGCCGTAGCCCCGGAGTTGTTCACCGAATTGGACTCCCCCCATCCAAAACCGTTCAAACGGGAAGCGGTCGGTATTCCCGACCACGCCCCCGGTCTTCAGGGAGATGCCGGTGGCGAGCTGCATGCCCTGCCCTGCCTGTCCGCCGCCTCCGAGAACGCCGACAGGCACCCACCAGACGCCCTCAGCCGTCCACTTGGTGAAGTTGCCGTCACCACCGAGCGGGCCGCCGTTGAGATCGAGATTCAAGCTCTGTCGTGACCCGGCCGTCGGGAACAACGGATGGTTCAACGTTTGGCGGGTGACTCCCAGTGACAAGGTGGACTGCACGCCCGCCCGCCGCCCGAACAGCGACGTATCGTTGGCCCCATCCCGCAACGTGAAAGCCGTGCGCGAGAGGCCGTATCCGACAAAAAGTCGCGTGAACCGTGAGTTGGGGAGCGGAAAGCCGAAACGCAAGTTGCCACCAATCCGCTTTCGGCGTCCGGAGCTGAACGTGATGAAGCGGTCTCGAGCATTGAAGAGCGAGAGCGACCCCGAGACCCGGCTTTGAAACAACGCCGGATCGGTGTAGGTGAGGGTCAGGTTATTTGCGAATCGTCCGAAATCCCAGCGGAAACTCCCGTTCTTCGCTTGGCCGAACAGGTTGGGCTGGTCGTAGCCGATAAAACCGGAAAGTCCGGTGCCACCGCCCACGGACGTGCCGAAGTTCACCGATCCAGTGGGCTGCTCCTTGACCGTGAACGTGATGTTCACGTCGCCGCCCTCGACATCGATGTTGGGCTCGGGAAGCGGCATCTCGAAGTAGCCGAGCGAGCCGATGTTCTGATAGCTCTGAATCACCCGGTCTAGGGAGTATACGTCCCCCGGGAGCAGGAAAATCTTTTCCCGGATCACACGCTCGTGAGTGTACTCGTTGCCCTTGATGTCGACCCTGGCGATGTAAGCCTGCGGGCCCTCTTCGATCTCGACGAATAGATCGACTTTGGGCGGTTCGCCCTCGGTCCGCGGCACAGGGACGACTTGCGGGACGACCCGCGAAAACAGGTACCCCTCATTGTTATAGGCTGTAGTAATCTTCCCCACAGCGCTCATGAATGACGTGCGGTCGAAGATCTTGCCCCCATCCTCGGAGTTGCCACCTCCGAGGCCGAGTCGGCTGAAGAGCCCACCACTCTGACTGCGGAAGTAGCCCTCGAGATCTTCCGTATCGAAGTGCGCGTTGCCCGAGATCGTGAAGTCGTTGATGAAGTACTGGTCGCCTTCGATGACCTCGATCTCGATCAGCGTCTTGCCTGTTTGTTCGTCGATGATCAGGCTGTCCCGGAGCACTTGGAAGTCGAGGTAGCCGCGGCTGCCGTACCGCTCCGGCAGGTTGACGCGGAGATCCTGCTCGAACCTCTCGCGGTCGTACGATCCCTGCTTCCACCACCAAAAGCCCTCGGGGTTGACCTGCATGGACGAACGCAGCTCGTCGTCGGTGAACACCTGGTTGCCCTTGAAGGTGACGCCGGCCACGGTGATACGAGTACCCTCGGTCACATCCAGAAAAAGGACGACCTCTTTGGGCCGGTTCGACACCGGCTCGAGTCGGTCGTCAATCTTGGCGAACGGAATGCCATCGCGTGCCAGTTCATCCCGGATGAAGCGCCTGGCCACGTGGAGCTTGGCCGGGGACAACGGTACGCCAGGTCTCAGGTCGGCGGCCTCACGGACGTCACTCGCACTGGCATGCTCGAGACCTTCGATCACTATGTTCCGGAGAAGGTCGGCCTCCTCCACATCGATGACCAGCGTCACGCTCTGACCGACGGTCCCGAGCGCTGAAACCTTCACGTCGAGAAACTGGCCCGAGGCCCACAGGCGCTTCGTGGCGCTTTGGATGTCGAAGATGGTGTAGGTGTTCCCGGCAGACAGGCCGGCGATCTCGAGGACCGTGGCGTCACCTTGACGGACGTTGCCGAGGACGGCCAGCGAATCCACGCGTACGGGCCCGCCTAGAGCCTCTTGCTGCGCGGCTTGCGCCTCGGCCCGGCTGCTCCCGGCCGCCATCGTGATCAAGACAGAAAGAGCGGCTATGCGCCGCATTCCGTTGCCGACCGGAAGACGCGTTCCTTTTGCGCTAAGAATTGCCAGTCTCACGTCGTGGTGGGAGAAGCAACTTCGAGGGACAACTCCTCCCCGCCCGCATCAAGGTCGACGGAGATTTCATCACCCGTCGTGAAGGCGGAGACGAGAATCTTCTCGGAAAGCGGATCTTCCAGATACCGCTGAATAGCGCGCTTGAGGGGCCGCGCGCCGAACTTCTGGTCGTACCCCTTGTCGGCCAAGAAGTCTACGGCAGCGTCGGTGAGGGTCAGCTTCAGCTCCTCCTCCTCGAGCCGATGACGAACGTCCTTGAGCAAGATGTGCACGATCTCGGTGATGTTCTCCCGCGTGAGCGGATGGAACACGATCGCGTCATCCACTCGATTCAAGAACTCGGGATTGAAGGCCCGCTCGATCTCGGCCTCCACCTTGTTCCGCATCACGTCGTAGCTCGAAGAGGGGTCGCTCTGTTGGAACCCGAGCGTCGAGCCCTTCGAGATATCGCGCGCGCCGAGATTGGATGTCATGATCAGGACCGTATTCTTGAAGTCGATCACGCGCCCGTAGTTGTCCGTGAGGTGCCCCTCGTCGAGAACCTGAAGCAAGATGTTGAAGACGTCGGGATGCGCCTTTTCGATTTCATCCAGGAGAACTACGGAGTAGGGCCTTCTGCGCACAGCCTTGGTCAGGGCGCCCGAGTCCTCGTAGCCGACGTAGCCGGGAGGGGCACCAATGAGTCTGGATACGGAAAACTTCTCCATGTACTCACTCATGTCGACACGGATCAGGGCTTCGCGGTCCGCGAACAGGAACTCGGCAAGAGCACGAGCCAACTCGGTCTTTCCGACTCCGGTGGGCCCCGAGAAGATGAACGATCCAATGGGGCGCTGTGGGTCCTTGAGGCCCGCTCGGCTCCGACGGATGGCACGGGCGATGGCCGCGATCGCATCATGCTGCCCTACTACGCGCTTGTGGAGCTCATCCTCCATCTGAACGAGCCGGTCGGTCTCGGTTTGCTGTAGCCGCATCAGAGGAATGCCTGTCCATCGGCTGACAATGAACGCGACGTCGTCCACGGCGATCTCGGGCCGGTGCCGCTTGCGCTCCTCCTCCCACTCCTCCTGCTCTCCCTTGATACGCTCCTGGAGAGCACGCTCTTCGTCACGCAACTCGGCAGCCCGTTCGAAGTCCTGATCGCGGATGGCGCCTTCTTTCCGACCGGCGATCTCGGAGAGTTCGTCCTTAAGTTCTTCGACCTCGGGTGGTGGCACCTGGCTCGCGATGCGGGCGCGGGCTCCGGCCTCATCGATGACATCGATGGCCTTGTCGGGAAGGAACCGGTCGGTGATGTATCGGTTCGCTAGCTTGGCCGACTGCACGAGCGCCTCGTCGTTGATCACCACTCGATGGTGGTCCTCGTAGTGGGTACGCAACCCCTTGAGGATCTCTACGGTATCCTCGACACTCGGTGGATCCACGATGACTGGCTGGAAGCGCCGCTCCAGAGCACCGTCCTTCTCGATGTATTTGCGGTACTCGTTGAGCGTCGAGGCGCCGATGCACTGGAGTTCGCCTCGCGCGAGTGCAGGCTTGAGCATGTTGGACGCGTCGATCGCGCCTTCGGCGGCTCCCGCCCCAACGAGGGTATGCAGTTCGTCGATGAACAGGATCACGGTCTTGGCCTGCAAGATCTCGTTCATGACCGCCTTCAGGCGCTCCTCGAACTGACCGCGGTACTTCGTGCCTGCGATGACCGCCGCCATGTCGAGTGCCAGAACGCGATGATCCTTCAGCGACTCCGTGACCTCGCCGCGTGCGATGATCTGCGCCAGGCCTTCCACGATCGCAGTCTTGCCCACTCCCGGCTCGCCAATGAGCACGGGGTTGTTCTTCTTGCGGCGGCACAGGATCTCGACGACACGCTCGATTTCGGTCGCACGCCCGATCGTCGGATCGAGCTTGCCCTGGCGGGCCAGGTTCGTGAGGTCACGGCAGAAGTGGTCGAGCGCCGGGGTCTTGGACTTTTTGTCGCCCTGGCCCGGGATTGCCGAGCCGCCCGACCCGATGCCCGCAGGCTCGGACGGGCTGACGTCGGAGCCGAGTACCTTGAGTGTTTCGGCGCGCGCGTCCTCCAGCCCGATTCCCAGCGTGTTCAGCACCTGCGCCGCGATGCCCTTTTCTTCGCGGAGGAGCCCCAAAAGCAAGTGCTCGGTGCCGACGTAGGAGTGGTTCAGCTCGCGGGCCTCCGCCATCGCGAACTCCAATACCTTTTTGGCCCGGGATGTATACGGCAGCTCGCCGAGGGCGATGGTCGCCTTACCCTTCTTGACCGACTCTTCTACCTGCTCGTGGACTTGATCGAGGTCGATGCTGAGGTTGGTGAGAACCGCCGCGGCGACGCCTTCACCCTCTCGGATGAGGCCAAGGAGGATGTGTTCGGTACCTACGTAGTCGTGCTGAAGGCGTATGGCTTCCTCTCGGGCCATCGCCAAGACCTTCCGCACACGATCAGTAAAGTTGTAGTTCATTCTTCGCTCAGGTCAGCTCTCAGGGGGCCCTTCGGGCGCCTCGGACTCATCATTCGGTTTGACCGCACCCTCCCGGGCCAGGATTCTCCTTACATACGTCGCACGGTGTACGTCACTTTCCGCTGGGGGGAGGTCCCTTCCCGCCGCCTGCTCAAGGTGAGCCGCCTGCGTAAAAATCATGAGTTTGTTCAGCGTATATACACGGAGGTTTGGGAGAAGTTTCAGGCCTACACCAAGCCTCACGCCGCTCAACAAGTTCATCAACTCTTCGAACGAAAGCGATCGTGCGTAGGTCAATAAACCGAGCGCTCTCCAGATCTTGTCTTCGGTTACTTGCCCGGCGTCACGCAGCAAAACCTGGCGAGCTTGGGACTCGAATTGGATCACCTGACGTACGGTCGTTTCGAGGTGCTCCACCAGGTCCTCCTCGGTCCTGCCGAGGGTCGTCTGGTTGGAGACCTGGAAGAAATTCCCCACGACCTCCGAGCCTTCACCGTAAAGCCCCCTGAACGTCAGCCCCACCTGGCTCAGCCCCTGGAGGACCTTGTTGATCTCCTTTGTCAGCACCAGGCCAGGCAAATGCATCAGCACGGAGGCTCTCACCCCCGTGCCGACGTTGGTCGGACAACTCGTCAGGAAGCCGAATTCGTGATGGTAGGCGTACGGTAGCTCCTGTCCGAGCTCCTCGTCCAAGCGATCGACCAGATGCCACACTTCCTTGAGTTGAAGACCCGAGGCGAGGCCTTGTAGACGTAGGTGATCTTCCTCGTTGACCATGATGCTTACGGGGTCGCGCGCTGCCAGAACCACCGCGGTCGCCCGTGCCGGGCCCGTGTTCGGTTCGCCCAACAACTCCCGTGACGCCAGGCGGCGCTCTAACAGGATTCGCCTCGCACGACCACCGAGCTCTGGCAATTCGGCGATGGTGGCACCCTCCAGCGTCGGAGCTTTTTCCGCCGTCAGCCGGATCTGTCGCAACACCGCTTCACGGTCGTTCACGCGGGCTCGCGGCCCGAACGCGTGCCCCTGAAGGTTGCGGGCGATCCTGACCCTGGTGGACAGTACGATGCCGGCGAAGC
The DNA here is from genome assembly GCA_036986155.1 of Gemmatimonadota bacterium. Lineage (GTDB taxonomy): Bacteria > Gemmatimonadota > Gemmatimonadetes > Longimicrobiales > Gaopeijiaceae > JACZXQ01. Next base: position 7,980 of record BTRA01000042.1, read on the forward strand.
TGCCGCTCGCATCAAGCCAGCCCAGCCCGAAGTCTGCGATCTGTGAGAGTTCGTCCACGCGTGAGGGTCTCTAGGTCGAGGAGTTCGCCGGAGGATTGACGCCGGCGGGCTCGATGGAGCGGATTCGGTCACGGATCTCGGCGGCCCGCTCGAAATCCTCGTGCTCGACGGCGGTGCGGAGCTTCCGGCGCAGCCGTTCGAGACGTTCTTGCAGCTCCGTCCTCGTCGGATCGGGAGACAAGTAGATCTTGCCTACGTGCTGCGTGCTACCGTGCACGCGGCGCAGTAGGCCTTTGAGGTAGGACTCGAACGTCGTGTAACAGTGTGGGCACCCGAGTCGCCCGGTTTCGCGAAAATCCGCAAAGGTCAGGCCGCAGAAACTGCACGCCTCCGCCTCGTGGCCCGCCTCGGGCGGATCCGGTTCGTCCCCCATTTGGGCGAGAAAGTCGCCCAGCGGGGCATTGACTTGCTGTTCCGCGGTTTCGAGCCCCTTCGCCGCGGCGCACGTCTCACAAAGGTGATAGGTGGACATTTCATTGTTGTTGATCTGGGTCAGGTGCACCACTGCGTCACCGGATCCACAGTTGTCGCAGGTTTTCTTGCTGTCCATGGCTCTTAGGGTCCCCCGGCCGCGCGTAACCGGCCATCCTCGAGCCGGAGCACGCGGTCGGTGCGCTGGGCCAACTCGGTGTCATGCGTCACCAGAACCATGGCCAGGCTCCGCCCTTCGCGTAGCTCGAACAGGAGGTCGTGGAGTTGCTCGCTGGTCTGTCGGTCCAGATCGCCCGACGGTTCGTCCGCCAATAGGACCACCGGGTCGTTAGAAAGGGCCCGCGCCACGGCGACACGCTGTTGTTCGCCGCCCGAAAGCTCCGCCGGTTTGTGTTGGGCTCGCTCGATCAGGCCCACGGCATCCAGCAGGTCCATGGCCTTCTCGGAGGCCACCGTGGGTGGGGTACCGGCGATCATGGCAGGCATCATCACATTCTCGTGCGCCGTGAACTCGCGCAGCAAGTGGTGGAACTGGAACACGAATCCAGCATACCGGTTGCGGACATCGGCTACCTGGTCCGGGTTCAAGTCCGAGACGGCCCGGCCACCCAAGTAGACTTCCCCGAGAGTTGGTCGATCGAGAGCTCCGAGCAGGTGGAGTAGAGTCGACTTCCCAGCCCCGCTGGCGCCGACGACAGCCACGGCCTCGCCGCGCTGAACACACAGGTCTACCCCCTGGAGAACGCGGAGTTCTGTTCCGTCCGCTCCTGCATACGACTTCTCGAGGCCCTCGGCGCGAAGCGCCAGCGCTCCGTGGTCACTCATGCCGGATCGCTTCCACGGGCTCGAGCCTGGAGGCTTGCAGCGCCGGATAGATCGTGGCCAGGAACGAGATCAGGATACTCACCCCGACGATCATCAGAACGTCGCTGGCGCGCAACGATACCGGTAGGCGATCGACGAAGTACACCTCGGGCGGAATAGGGATGATCTCGTAACGGTCGATCAGCCACGACACCGTCAGCCCCAAGGCGGTTCCCACCGAAGTCCCGATGGCGCCTATCCAGAGCCCTTGGAGTATGAATACGTGCAGCACCGTGCGGTCCTTCATGCCCATGGACTTGAGGATGCCGATTTCGCGGGTACGCTCCACCACGACCATGACCAGCATGCCCACGATATTGAAGGCTGCCACGACCACGATGAGGCCCAGGATAAGGCCCATGGCGAGCTTCTCGAGCTTCAGCGCCGAAAAAAGCGCTCGGTTCTGAGTGATCCAACTCTCGGCGAGGTAGCCGAATCCCAACCGGTCCTGGATCTCCGCAGTGATCTCGAGAGCCCGGTCCTCGTCCTCCGTGCGGATGCCCAGGCCAGACACCTGGTCCTCGGCAGACATGTCGAGCAGTTCCTGCGCTGCCTCCATCGGCACGTAGACGTTCTTGATGTCGTAGTCATACATGCCGGTGGTGAATGTGCCGGTCACTTCGAACTGCCGCATGGCCGGGGTCGGCACCCCCATCGGGTCGAACTTGAGGTTCTCGAAGGCTACGATGGTCAGAGTATCACCCGGAAAGACCCCCATTCGGATGGCCAGGCGACTCCCCATCAGGAGGGGCGGCAAGCCGGAAGCCGGTGGTGCGAGGTCGAGAATGCCTTGTTGGATATCGGCCGCCATGTCCGTTACGGCCGGCCCCTCCGCGTCGGAGTCGAGGCCATACAGGTCGGCGGGCTGAGTGTAGCCGGGACGCACGATCGAGACGGAGGTGATGACGAAGGGCGCCGCCGACACGACGCCCTCCACCTGCCGCACTTCCTCGGCGACGTCCCGCCAGCGGTCCATACGCAGGGTGCTGCCCTGCTGGAGCACGAGCACATGAGCGGCGGAGGAGAGGATTTTGCCTCTCAGGTCCTCCTGCATGCCGGTCATCACGCCGATCACCACGATGAGGGCGGTCACTCCTACCACGACGCCTCCCATCGACACCACGGTGATGAACGACAGGAAGCGGCTCCCCATCTTGCGAGACGTGAGATAGTGCCGGGCGATGAACCACGCGAGGTGCGGAGCAGCCCTCCTGGGTCCGTGCCTTTCAGTAGGAGTCATTCGTCCCTGAGCGTGGGAAACAGGATGACATCCCTGATCGACGCCTGGTCGGTGAGGAGCATCACGAGCCGGTCGACCCCCATGCCAAGGCCTCCGGTGGGCGGCATCCCATACTCCAGCGCACGCAGGTAGTCTTCGTCGACGCCATGCGCCTCGTCATCCCCTGCCGATCTCAGTTCGGCTTGCGATTCGAAACGCTCACGCTGGTCGATGGGGTCGCTGAGCTCGGAATAGGCATTGGCGATCTCCTCGCCCGCGACGAAGAGCTCGAAGCGTTCCACGAGGTTCTCATCCCCCCGCTTGGCCTTGGCCAACGGGCTGATCTCGCGAGGGTGGTCCAATACGAACGTCGGCTGAACTAGCCTGGGCTGCACCAGCTCGCCGAATAGCTTGTCCAAGAGCTTCCCCTCCCCTGCACCGTCCAACCCCTCCAGACGCAATTCCTTGGCCTTGGCATGGAGCTGCTCTCGCGTCGCCCCGCCGGCGTCGAAACCAAGTGCCTCGGTGAGGCTGGCGACCATCGGTACCCGGTCGAACGGAGGTTCGAGGGAAATGCTCGTTCCCTGGTACACGAGGGATGTCGATCCGGTCACACTCCGCGCGACGGACGACAGCATCGCCTCGGTGAGGTCCATCAGCGTGTGGTAGTCGGCGAACGCCATGTAGAACTCCAGCATGGTGAACTCGGGGTTGTGGAACCGGTCGATCCCTTCGTTCCTGAAATCCTTGCAGATCTCGTACACCCGCTCCATACCGCCGACGATGAGACGCTTGAGGTAAAGCTCGTCGGCAATGCGCAGGTACATGGTCCGGTCTAGCGTGTGATGGTGTGTCACAAACGGCCTCGCCATGGCCCCACCGTACAGGGGCTGTAGGGCCGGCGTCTCTACCTCGAGGAACTCGTGGGAGTCCATGAAAGCCCGGAGTTCTTGGATGGTGCGTGTCCGCGCACGAAAAACGTCCCGGACCTCAGGGTGCACCGCGAGATCTGCGTAACGCTGGCGGAATCGGACTTCGGTATCCGAGAATCCGCTGTGACTGACCTTTTCGCCGGTCTCCTCATCCACCACGGTCTTGCCCATAGGCAACGGCCGGAGCGACTTGGAGAGCATCGACCACGCATGGACTTGAATCGTGATCTCGCCCTTGCGCGTCCTGAACAAGGGCCCGCGAATACCGATCCAGTCGCCCAGGTCGAGCAGATCGAGATCATCGAAGGGCTCGACGCCGAGCACGTCCTTCTTGAAGTAGACCTGGATCTGGCCGGAGATGTCCTCGATGTGAGCGAATGCACTCTTGCCGTGGCCTCGATAGCTCATCAGCCGGCCCGCGATGGTGACGTCGGGGCCGTGCCCGTCTTCCGAAAGCGCCTCCCCTCGCTCGGCCTCCGCGAAGACCTCGGCCGCCCCTGCCGCCTTATGGCTACGGTCGAATGAATAGGCGTAAGGCTCGATGCCCTTTTCCCGCAGCTTATCCAGCTTGGCTCGCCGAACCTGTTGTACCTGGTTGAGTTCGTCGCTCATTTCACGCGCCGCCCGGCTTGCCGGTTTGTTTGAGGTAGGCCTCGATGAAGGGATCGAGGTCGCCGTCCATCACGCGCTGCACGTCGCCGATCTTCACGTCGGTGCGGTGATCGTTGACCATGGTATACGGCTGAAAGACGTACGATCGAATCTTGTTTCCAAACCCGATTTCAGTCTTCGTCGCCTCCAGCACGGCCCGTTCCTTTTCCTTTTCTTCCACGGCACGCTGGTAGAGGGCCGCCTTTAGCATTTTCATCGCGGTCCCCCGATTCTTGTGCTGCGATCGCTCCTGCTGGCACGAGACCACGATGCCGGTAGGCTGATGCGTGATCCGTATGGCCGAGTCGGTCTTGTTCACGTGCTGTCCCCCCGCGCCCGATGCGCGGAAGGTGTCGATTCGGAGGTCACCCTCGTCGATGTAGACCTCGATTTCGTCATCGACCGAAGGGTAGACGAAAACGGAAGCGAATGACGTATGCCGCCGGGACTGCGCATCGAAGGGCGAGATGCGCACCAGTCGATGGACTCCCTTCTCCGCCCGTAGATACCCGTAGGCGTGGTCTCCCTCGATCTCGAGCGTGGCGCTCTTCAGGCCAGCTTCATCGCCGGGCTGCAGGTCGAGCACTTTCACGGCGAACCCGTGCCGCTCGGCCCATCGCGTATACATGCGGCTGAGCATCTCGGCCCAGTCCTGGGACTCGGTCCCGCCGGCACCGGGATGGATGGTGAGAATGGCGGGGCGGTGGTCGTCTTCGCCCTGGAGCATCGTTCGGAGCTCGAGGGCCCCCACGCTTTTCTCGAGCGTCGCGACTTCTCTCTGCCATTCTTCCTCGAGCTCGTCGTCCGACTCCTCCTCGAGCAGTTCGCCCAGCGCGTCGAGGTCCTGCGACTTTGCGTGTAGCTCCTGCCAGGGATTGATCCACCCCTTGAGACTGTTCGACTCCTCGATGACCTCACGCGCCTGTTCCTGGTTCTCCCAGAATGCGGGCGCGGCGATCGCCTCGTCGAGCTCCTGCAGGCGGACCTCGCGGGCGTCTACGTCAAAGATACCCCCGAAGGTCGGCGACCCGCTTGGTCAGTGCCTTGAGAAGCTGCAGTGTATCTTTGTTCATCGTCCGTCCGAGTATCCGTGAGCCAGAATAAGAGCGAGGGGCCGCCCGCATGGACGACCCCTCTGATACGAAATATACCGGCGCCCCGGATGGGCATCAACCGAACGCCCAGCGAGGTCGCCGGGCTTCTGTCGTCACCCGTCCAGGGTAAAGACGCTCTCACCGCCGGCTAGGATCTCGTTGAGTGCATCATTGAAGAACGTGCTGCTCGCCACCACATCGGCATCCACCTGATCAGTGTATTCCTTCCATGACTTCTGGATCTCTTCGTCGAAGTCCTCGACCAGCGTGCCTGCCTCGAGCGACTGAGTGTGTTTCTCCTTATGGTACGCAATGATGTCAGAGACAAGGCTCCGGGCGAGACTCCTAGCCTTGTCGCTCGGGTCTCTGTGACCGAACTGAATGGGGGTAACCGGTGGTGCGTCGGGCTCCGCCGCCGTCTCCTCCGCAGATGGAGTTGCGGCCGCGACCGGCTCCGGTGGGACTTCCGCCTCGGGTTGGGCAACGGGCGCGTCCTCGGGGACTGGCTCGGGCGCCGCGATCGGTTCGTCGAGCGTGATCTCCAAACCTCCCAAGGAATCCGTGGTCTCATAGGTGGGCTCCGGGACCGTGGCGGCGGGTGCATCCATCTCGAGCACGCCCTCAGCGGTTTCGATGATGAAATCCTTCGAATCGAGAGGGACGTCCGGGGCTTCGAGCTCCTCAGTCGGCTCGTTGTCTTCCACGGGAGGGGAGTCGATTGGTGCCGTATCCTCGGATTTGTCGGGGCGCGGCACCTCGAAGACCTCCGGGCACATGCTGCACTGGGCCAATACGCCTTCTTCGGGGACCTTGGCGGGATCGACCGGGAAGGAGGTGTTGCAAGACGGGCAAGTCACAGAGTAGGACATTCTCAACCTGGGCGTTTCAAGGAGTCGTTCCGTGCGGTGTCAGGTGTAGGGCCCCGATCACGGACCCTTGCTGGCATGGAAGAGAGCAGCCTGTTGCCGACGGTCCACCACGTAGACCGACCCCGGAAAGGTCTTGGCGTATGACTTCATCTCCGTAGCCAACTCGCTGACCTGCGCACTATGTATAAAGTCCTGGTCGACGCTCGTAACGATCCCGATCGAGAGGGTCATGAGCGGAATTCTATGGATACTACCTCTTCGATCCTTCCCAAGGAAGTACCCGGCCTTGCGATCTTCCTCGGTATACTGGTAGGGCACCAACTCGTCGAACAGTTCAATAATCTCGTCGCACGTGTGCTCGAGGTGCTCCGCCCACACGTTGAAGATGAAGTCGTCGCCGCCGATATGCCCGACGAAGCCACCGGGGGCGAGTGCCCGAACAATGTCCCTGAGAATCTTGGAGAGCAGGAGGATGACGCTGTCGCCGTGCGTATAGCCGTAACGGTCGTTGAATTCCTTGAAGTTATCGAGATCGGCGTAGCAGACGCCGAACTCGTTCCCGGAGTTGAGGCGCTCCTGGAGGTCTCGCTCGATTTGAACCGTGCCGGGCAAACGGGTGGTCGGGTGCACAGCGACGTCCCGAGCGGCTCGGCGGGCCAGCAGTTCCAGGCGTAGGGACTGCTCCCGCTCGGAGAGGCTGTGCGAGACGACCTCGTCGGCTCCCGCTAGCAGACTCTCGGCCGCAAGATCCTCGCGTTCCCCAGGTGTCAACACGACAACAGGCACGATGGCCGTGAAGGTGTCCCTCTTGAGGTCCCGGCAGAGTGCGAGCACGGCCTCGGGATCCGCAGCGGCGTCCAGGACCAGGCAAGCCGGAAAGGAGCGATTCATCAGCGAATTCACCATTTCAGGCGTTGCGGCGGTTTGGAGCCGGTGGCCCTGTTCGGCGCTGAATCGCGTAACCAACTCGGGCGGACCATTCCCTCCCGGCCCAAAAAAGACTACAGATCTCTCGCTGATCGCTCGACTCCTAAGGTTCGCGAAATTGCAGGAATTCCTTAGTCTATACCTCGGTGGCTCAGGGTGTCAAACATTCGTTTCGCGGTCCGAGACGTACACGAAATCAATGTGTCTCTCCTCCTTGTCGACCCTGGCCACCCGCACCCGCACCCGGTCACCCAGGCGGAAGATCTTGCGACTGCGCTCCCCGACGAGTCGATAGGATCGTTCTTGATAGACGTAGTAGTCGTCCTGCAGGCTATTCACATGCACGAGTCCATCCACGAAAAAAGTGTCCAGAAGGACGAAGAAACCGAACGAGGTGACCCCTGAGATCGTCCCCTCGAAGTCATCGCCCAGGTGGCGTTTCATGAACTCGATCTTCTTGAGTGCCACGCTTTCGCGCTCGGCATCCTCGGCCACCCGCTCTCGTTGACTGGAGCGCTGCGCCGTTCGCTCCAGCACCTCACCGCCCCATGACTCCGGGATGTCCCGTGACTCGATGATGGCACGGATCAGGACCCTGTGGGTCCAAAGGTCGGGGTAGCGCCGAATCGGGGATGTGAAATGCGCGTACCACTTTGCGGCCAGCCCGAAATGTCCCCGGTTCCGCACGTCGTAGACCGCCCGGCTCATCGACCGCAGGACCACGCGGGAGACCAACGCCTCTCGGGGTGTGCCCTTGACCTGCCGCAGAACCGCCTGTAGGTCCTTGGGCGAAAGGGCACCCTTCGGCACCTTGCTACCCATGCTGGAAAGGAATCTTCGTAGCTCCTCCACTCGGTCGGACGGTGGCGGGTCATGCACACGATAGAGTACCGGCAGCTTCCGTTCCGAGGCTTCCCTAGCCACGATCTCGTTGGCGAGAAGCATGAAGTCCTCGACCAGCCGATGGGCATCAAGGCGTACCACGGGGCGGATATCCAGAGCTTCTCCCTTGCCCCCGAGCACCACGCGAGCCTCGGGGAGATCGAAATCCAACGAGCCGCGGGCCTCACGATGCGACCTCAACGACCGGGCGACCCGCTCGAGCGCGCGCAGGGATCCCTCCGTCGGCGAATCGATCTCCCGGTCTCCGTCGAGCACCTCTTGTGCCGTCTCGTAGCTGAGCTTGTGGCGACTCCGGATGACCGTGCGCTCGAAGCGATGCGCAGACACCCGTCCGTGCACATCCACCGTCGCGAAGACGGAGAGCGCCAACCGCTCCACGTCCGGACGTAACGAACATGCGTCCGTGGAGAGGCCGTCCGGCAGCATCGGGATTGTGCGGTCGACCAGGTAGACGCTGGTGCCGCGTGCCAATGCCTCCACGTCGAGGGGGCTTCCTTCCTCAACGAAGAAGGAGACGTCGGCAATGTGGACACCGACCTCCCATAGATCATTGGTGAGCGCCTCGATGGAGAGGGCGTCGTCGTGGTCTTTGGCGTCCACCGGATCGATGGTGAAGACGTGCAGGTCGGTGCGGTCGATTCGGAACTCTCCGGGGGCCTCCCCACGAGCCGCCGCCTTGCGGGCCGCTGCCTCCACCGCGGGTGGAAACTCGAGGGTGAGACCATGACCGAACACCACGGAAAGGATGTCCACGCCTGGATCGGTGGCCGGGCCGAGCACCCGCTCCACCGTCCCGGCCGGGTTCATTCGATTGGTTCCGTACGACGTAATGCGCGCCACCACGACGTCGCCTGCCGCCGCGCCACCTTCCTCGCCGGAGGGAATCAGTACCGGGCGACTGACCTTGGGATCACGAGGGAAGACGGTACCGAACCGGCCGCTGTCGTTGAATGTACCGACGATCGACTGGTGTGCGCGCTCGAGGACTTTGATCACCCGTCCCGTCGGCGCCCGGCCTCTCCGGGCGGGGCGCTCGATACGAACGACTACCTGGTCGCCGGCCATGGCGGTGTCCAGCGCGGGCTCCGGTACGAAAACGTCGCGCTCCTTGCCGTCGGGGATGACGAATCCGTCACCGTTCCTGGTGATTGTGAGTCGCCCGACAACGAGGCTGATCTTCTCCGGAACCGCGTATCGCCTCCCCTTGACGCGGTAGATCTTTCCGTCGCTCTCCATGGTCTCGAGAAGGCCTTGGAAGGTCTCATACCCCTGGGCCGGCACCTTGAGGGCCTTCGCGAGTTCTTTGGCCTTGAGAGGGCCCTTGCGAGAGCGCCGGAGTCGCTGGAGGACTCGAGTCTCGTCGGGGAGTTGGGGTTTGCGAGCCATGTCAGTGGAGGATCGAGAAGCCAACATCGAGGCGGGACTCCGAGATCCCCACGGGGACCGCTCGAACGTGGGTCACCACAATGCCGTTCGTAGCCGCTCGCACGCGGGCCGACAGGAAGGCGTCGATGGCGCTGACGAGGTGGTTGGCCAGAACCACCCCGGCCATCACGGAGGACCGGCGAAAACGGCTGTCGGAGTCTCGGATCAGATCCTTGTAGCGGGCCCGCTCGGCCTCGTTGCCCGTCCAATCCCAGAGGAACTGGTCTCCGTACCCGCGTTTCCGGTAGAATTCCAGGGCCCGCTCGAAGTTCGGATCGCCAGGCGCCGGCGTCGTACCCGGAGCGAAGAAGAGCTCCGTGGCCAATGACCAGACGTTGCCATTGAAGGTGCTTCGGTCCGACTCCGGCTGGAGGCCGGGGGTATTCGGGTCCATGTCGAACGAACCCGACCGGGTGAACTTTGTCAGCGCCTCGTAGTAGGCGAAGTCGCCGTCCACTCGGGGGCCTCGGAAAGTGCGAGCCACGTCCCACCCCAGCGTCCGGTACCGATTCCTCAAGTCGCCGCCGTCACTCCTCGCACGGGCGAATTCGATCCAGGCGAACGCCTCCAGGGCGATGTAGGCCAGTCCCCGCTTCTGGCCCAAGGACTTTTGGCCTGCTCCCGGTATCACGAGGCTGTAGAGAAACGCCTTGGCCACCGCCGGTGGCCTCACCTCCGGATCGAGGCTCGCATCGCACAACACGGCAGCAGGGAGTGGAGCGGCGAGCGCGTCTGACAACGTGGCCATGGGTGCGCAACCGACCGGGCCGGCCTGTCCGTGGGTCGGTGTGGAGAGCGCGGCGAGAAAAAGGGCGGTGACGGTGATCGCGCCGTAGGTGTTCATGGACCGGATGCTTGTGTCATTTCCTAAAAATTCAGCCCGAACGAGACGAACACGGGTTCGCTCTCTCCCGTGATGGAGCCGGCGAGATTCTTGGCCAGGCCCAACTCGAAACGTTGATACCGCAAGCCCACACCCACGGCGAACCCATCGGACTGCGCGATCTCACCCTCCTGGAAGCCTGCCCTCACGAACAGGATGTCGCCCTGCCCCGCAATGAACTCGGCGCCCATGTAATACGATGGCGCACTGCCGGGGTCACGCCACCGATCCTCCACCTCGAGGCTCATCCAAAGGGTCAGGTCGCTCGACTCGACGAAATGCCTGAGCACCTCGTAGCCGGCAGAGACGCGAATGCGTGTGGGGAGTGGGTCGGCCTGGTCTGCATTCTCGACCTGAAAATCTGGTCCGAGGTGGGCGAACATGGCGCCGAGCCGAAGCGGCACGCCCGAGATTGGCCGAGCCTGAATGCCCGCGTCCACCGCCCACCCGGTACTCCGGACCCCCACATCCGGGCACTGGCCACGGCATCCAAGGTTGAACTGGACGACCTTGAAGTTGACTCCGGCGTCGAGCCAGTCGGTGACCTGTGTAGCGACAGAGGCCACGCCGATATGGCTGCGGATGTTGATGGTGCCGAGCACATTCCCTTCGCGGTCCGTGAGGTCCTGCTCTCCGACGTCGAGCAACTGATAGGAGAACCCGAAGACCCCCAACGGCTGGTGGGAGAACAGCACGGAAACCGCTGTGGCCTCTCCGACAAGGTGGTTCCCGCGGAACACCACGAGTCGGCTCTCCTCCATTCCGGCCAGGCCCGCCGGATTCCAGAAGGCCGATTCGCTGCCGGGCACTGCGGTCATGGCCCGGCCCAACGAGACGCCCTGCGCGCCGACCGGCAGCAGGAGGAACAAGGCGCCTTCCGGTGCCGGAAGACCGCTAGGCTCGGCCTGTCCCATGAGCGATGAGGGTGCGAGGTTGAGCATCAGACTCAGCCCACACGCGAGCGATCCGTGTAGCAAGAGCTTAGTCCGACTCATGTTCCTCCGGCACGCGAAGCCCGAAACGGGTCAGGTCCCGGCGGCGCCTTCGCCACTCGGGGAGCACCTTCACCCAGAGATCCAGATACACCGGACGTCCCACGAAGTGCTCGATCTTCTCACGGGCAAAGGTACCCAGAGCTCGAATCGCGCCCCCCTTGTCCCCGATGATGATCCTCTTCTGCGAATTCCTCTCCGTGAAGAGGTTGACCTGAATGTAGAGCGGGTCCTGTTCCTCGCGATACTCTTCTACTCGGCAGAACACCGAGTACGGGATCTCTTCCCGGTAACGCTCGAAGATGGTTTCCCTTACGAGCTCGGCCACGAAGAATCGTACCGGCGCCGAAGCAAGGTCGTCCTCGGGGTAAAGAAAAGGTCCCTCTGGCAAGGCCGCCTCGAGTTCCTCGGCAAGGTCTTCAACGCCGGCCCCGCTCTTGGCGGAGATGCCGGTGGGATCGACTCCCAACTCCGTGCGGCAGGTCTCGACCAGGGCCGCCAGGTTCGCTGGAGTCGCCTGGTCGACCTTGTTGATGGCCGCGAGCAACGGACCCGATCGGCAGGAGAGCGCCTCCTTGAGGCCTGCCAACTCATTCCTGGAAAGCTCATGGGTAGCGTCCAACAGCAACACCACGACATCCGCTTCTCGGATGCTTTCGATGGCCTCGTAGAGCATCGATCGCTGAAGCAGGTCACGTGCCAGCAGGATGCCGGGCGTATCCAAGAAGATGAGCTGGCTGGTGGCCGTTGTGCGAATGCCGGTCACCCGC
>BTRA01000043.1:0-21748 GCA_036986155.1 Gemmatimonadota bacterium
ATCAGACCCACCGCATTCGCATGACACTCGAGCCTGGGCGAGTCCACCTGAGCGTTCATACTCCCGACCTCGGGGAGGGGCACGACGAACTCGAAGTGCAGTACGAGGGTGAGGGCCTCGAGATCGGCTTCAATGCGGCCTATCTGTTAGAGGTACTGCGTCACATGCCGACCGATGATGTCAAGATGAGCTTCAAGGCTCCCGAACGGGCGGCAACCGTGGTTCCGGTACCCGATGAGGGAGAGGAGATGGACTACCTCTGCCTAGTGATGCCGCTACGCCTGCTGGATTAGTTCGCGTTCTAGAGCGCGAGGGCACCTGTTCGGAGATCCGGTCCCAGGAAAGCTGCCACCACCGCGCAGCCTGCGGCTTCGATCCGTTCGCGCCCGCCCTCATCGCGATCGACGAGACAGAAGACGCCGAGCACTCTGACCCCATGGTCGCGGACGGCCGAGACGGCATCGAGGGCACTGGCCCCCGAGGTGATTGCGTCCTCTATGACCACGACGCGTGCGTTGGCAGGAAGGCCCCCCTCGATACGCTTGCCCGTTCCGTGGACCTTCGCTTCCTTACGGACCGTGTACGCGTCGATCGGCGCTCCAACCACCCAACTATGATGGGCGATCGCGTACGAGACAGGGTCGGCGCCGAGCGTGAGCCCGCCCACGTGCGTGGGGTCCCACCCCGCACCGCGGATCGCCTCGTAACCCACCCGGCCGACCAGGGCCTGCCCCTCTGCAGACATGGTTGTGAGCCGCGCGTCCACGTAGTAGGTCGAACGTGCGCCACTCGAGAGGGTAAAATCCCCTACCTGTACGGAACGCTCGGTCAACAGAGCCTGCAGGCGTTGTCGATCAGAGGAGCGGTTCATGCCTCCGATTGTCCGTGGGCCGACTGGGTTAGTCAAGGCACGCTTGGTGCCCAGAGATGGTTTTGGCGCCAATGACTGCGAGGTTCGCCATGCGTAGCAGGACCGTGCTGCTCGGGTTGCTGGTGCTGCTCGGGTCGTGCAATGGAGGCACCGGGCCGGGCAGCGATACGCTCCGCTTCGGCCAGTTGGGCGAGATCCGGATCCAGCTCATACAGCCTCTGCAGCTTGGGGTAGGCGAACTGCAGCAAATCCTCACCTGGGGCTCCTCCGGTCCGTGGCAACTCGCCGAGCGAATATCCTACCGCGGTATTCTCGGAGACGAACAGGTGCGGGTCAGTGAGGGCGACCCCGATCTGCTGGCGGCGGCCTACGCCCAGATCATCACGCAGTTGAATGAGACGACCGGACTCAAGCTCTTCATCGACGAACTCGACCCACTGCTCGACCCTCCCTGTGGCCTCACAGGCACACGATTGAACCTGAGAATACGCGACGAGGGAAGGAACCAGGAGCTCACGTGGAGCCGCTGTACCACCGGAGACTTCAAGAACCTCAGTCCGGTGGGTGCCGGTCCCGACCCACAGGCCAGCAGGGTCGTGCAGGCAGCACTTCTCGTGAAAGCCGCGACACTCGGTAACGACTTCATCTCGGAGTACGAGGGCAGCGTCCCGTTTTCCACGCTCGATCGGGGTGAGAATTCGAACGCGCCCCTCAATGGGCCGCTTTCGTTCGCCAGTGAGGCGGGCTGGCCCGAGTTTTGGGCGCAGCACACCTCGCAGGGCCAGGTGCCTCCCGCCGTAGATTTCGAGGTCGACCAGGTGATTGTCGCGGCCGTGGGCCTACGCAGGGAGGCAGGCGACTCGGTCGAGGTGCGCAGGATCCTTCGGGTGGGCGTCGGTAGCCTTACACACATCCGGGAGCGCGTTCCGGGTGACTTCTGCTCTCCTGCGGCCCGAGACCACATACCCTTCCATATCGTGCTGGCGCCAAGGACACCTCTTCCCATGGAGTTCGCCGAGATCCTGGTGGAGCGGGTCTCCTGCGGCCGCTGAGGCTGGGTTAGTCCATGTCCCTCCGGCGCCAATTCATCGTCGTGTTCGTCACGTTCTCGGCCGTGATCACGGCCATGGGCGGCTTTGGAACCGTCTGGATCGTCAGCCGGACACTCGAAGACGAGATGGATGACAAGCTCCGCCAGGTTGCCGGTGCCGCTGTGCAAGTGGGCTTCGAGTCGAGCGTTTTTCTGTCCCTACTTCCGGGTGACGAGCAGACGATGCTGTGGGCGTCGACCTACGCTAGGTTGAGGCTGTTCAAGAACTATGTGGCCGCCGCTTGGATTTTCAGGACAGATGACTACACGGCGATCGTTTCGAGCTTTCCGGCGGACAGTGTCCACATCGGGACGCCCCTCCCTGAATTCGAAGCGCACGCGGACGTGATCGAACGGGCGAAGATCGAGGGTGCAGCGACGTCGGTTCTGTTTCCGGGAGAGGATGGGCAGCAGTACAAATACGGATTCGTGCCGATCCAAAGCAGCCCTGGGCTGATGCTGGCCGTGCGGATGCGCGCGGACTACCTCGAGCCGCTTGCCAGCTTTCGCCGTCGGATCATCCAAGGGTCTGCGGCGAGCGTGGTGATCGCCGCGCTCCTGGCCTGGTTCCTGGCGGCCAACGTAACGGGCCCGCTGGATCGCCTCAGTCGGGTAGCCCTTCGCATTCAGCGCGGGTGGTGGGCCGAGGCGGTGCGGGAAGAACCCGGCAAGGAGCTCGGCCGCCTCTCTCGGGCCATGGAGAGGATGCGGGAGGGAATCCTGGAGCGCGAGGAGCAACTCCGCCTCATGTTGGCCCAAGTGGCCCACGAGGTCAGAAATCCGTTGGGTGGCCTGGAGCTCTTCGCCACGGCGGCAGCGGAGGCCGATACCGCTGACGAACGCGAGCATCTGCTTGGCCGCGTGCGTGCCGAGATCAACTCGCTCAACCTCATCATCAACGATTTTCTGACGTTTGCGAGGCCCTTGGATCCCGTACTCGAGACGCATGACGCGCGTGGCCCTCTCCGCGAGGCGGTGGATCTCCTGGACTCGAATGGCAAGGAACTAGTGGTCGATCTCCCCGCCGAGCCTCTCTTGGTTCACGCCGACCCCGGCCACCTGAAGAGAGTGGCCTTGAATTTGCTCCGGAACGCTGCGCAAGCCAGTGCGAGCAGAGTACGACTGTATGGCGAAGTCAGCGGGAATGAGGTTCTGGTTTGCGTGCGCGATGATGGTCCAGGAGTGCCGGAGGAGATCCGGGACAGAATCTTCGAACCTTTTGTTACCGACAAGGAGCAAGGCGCCGGTTTGGGCCTGGCCATCGTGCAAAAGTTGGTCGAGGTGAACGGTGGAAGGTTGGAATTGGCCTCTCCGATGGATGGAGAGATTGAGACGGGCGCCGAATTCCGAGTATATTGGAGGGCGGCAGACCGGCGTGACGAGACGCGCACGCTACCCTGACGGATTCGATTAAACTTGTCTCCAGCAACGACATAACGGCATGTCACAAGTTCTGATCATCGATGACCACGACTCCATGAGGGAGGGGCTGGAACTCCTCTTGCGGAAGCGCGGGCATCGTACTCTGTCTGCCGAAGGAGGGGAGCAAGGCCTCCAACTCCTGATCGACGAAGGCGCCGACCTGGTCATCACCGACCTAAAGATGGCGAAGGTCGATGGAATGGACGTGCTCAAGAGTGTGAAGGAGAACTTCCCGCTCGTGGAGGTTCTCGTGATCACGGCCTTCGGCACCATCGAGAAGGCGGTCGAGGCCATGAAACTCGGTGCCGCCGACTTCATCACGAAGCCGTTCTCCTCCGAGGAATTCGGAGTCAGGATCGACCGACTCCTCCACGACCAGGCCGAGCGGGAGCGTCTTCGCAAGGAGAATGTGGCGCTCCGGGTCGAGAACCTGTATCTGCGCCAAGAAACCGAGACGCGCTACGGTGAGATCGTCGGCGAGTCGCCGGCCATGAAGGATGTGTTCCGCCTAGTGGACCGGGTGGCCCGCAGCGACTCGACCGTAATCATCTACGGGGAATCGGGCACGGGTAAGGAGTTGGTGGCCAGGGCGATCCACTCCGGCTCCCCACGCGCCGGCGGGCCGTTCGTGAGGGTCAACTGTGGTGCCTTGGCCGAGGGCTTGCTCGACTCCGAGCTTTTCGGGCACGAGAAGGGCGCGTTCACGGGTGCGGAGAAGCGCCGCCGTGGGCGTTTCGAGTTGGCGGACAGCGGCACACTATTCCTGGACGAGATCTCTACGATCTCGCCCGCCACTCAAGTGCGCCTGCTTCGTGTGCTCCAGGAGCGCGAGCTCGAGCGAGTTGGGGGTGAGGAGACCCTATCGGTAGACGTCCGGATCATCGTGGCGACCAACACCCCTGAAGCCCAACTGGTGTCCCACGAGGGGTTGCGGCAGGACCTGTTTTACCGGCTCCACGTCGTGCCCATCACGTTGCCCCCGCTTCGAGACCGCACGGGAGACACCGCCCTGCTCGTCGAGCACTTCATCGAAAAACTGCGCGACAGGACGTGTTCGCTGGTTTCCTCCGTCAGCATAGCCGCGATCGAAGCGTTGAGCGCGTATCACTGGCCTGGCAATGTTCGCGAACTCGAGAACGTGGTGGAGCGTGCGTTGGTCTTGGCCGAGAACGAAGTGCTGCAAGCCTCCGATATTCCGGCGCTGGGCACGAATGGACCGGCACAGACCGAGCCTTTGCCCGACGCGAGCCTTGCCGGAGGGGGCATGGACCTGAACGTGCTCATGGAAGGGATGGAGGAGAGGCTTATTCGAGAGGCTCTGGATCAGGCACGCGGTGTGAAGGCCGAGGCCGCCAGACTGCTTGGCCTCAAGTCGAGTGCCTTCTACTACAAGCTAGAGAAGTACGGGATCGACGCATGATCCTCCCGATCGTCCGTCCCTGGCTTGCCCCGACATCGCGGAGGTTGATGCTCGCGGCGCTGGTGGCTGTAGGCTTGGGTGGCGTGCCGCCGGGTGCGCTCCGCGCACAGAGTTTGCCGACGGTCGCGCAGCTTCGTCTCGAATACCAGGAGGCCGCGAGCACGCTCGAGGCGGCCGTCGCGGCATTCGAAGTGGTGGAGTCACGATTCAATCAGGCTATCGACGAATTGACGGTCGCCAAGGAATCGGGCGACGAGGGCCGGCTGGATCGGGCCTATGCCTCCGCCCAGGCTGCCGCTCCAGCCATCCGGGTGGCAGAGGCCCGCGTACGCGAGAAGAATGAGGAGGCCGAAGAGGCGCGCGCGCGCCTGGGGGAGGGGCTCGAGGCTGAACTCGATCGGCTCTATTCGGCCGAGGACACCGTGCCGATCGAGGGGCTCGCCGATTTGCGCATCACGATCGTGGACATGGAGAACGAGCTGGACGAAGTGCGGGGCTCGTTCGTGGGCTTCGCCGTTCAGCCCGCGATCCTGGTGCAGCTGAGGATCGATCCGACCGACGGGCCGAACGATATCCTGAACAAGGCCGACTTGTTGGAACGGCGGGCCGCGCGGCATACCGCGAATCTCTCCGAGATCGATGGGCGGCTCGAAGAACTCCGCAAGCGTCAGCGGTTGCAGCGGGCTCGAAACACCGCTCTCGCCGGGGTAAGGCGGTTCGATGACTCCCGCGTACCGGTGGGGCCTCCGGGCCAAGGCAGTTCCCAGACACCGCCCGGCGGTGTTGTGGAGCCCGCCGAGACCATCGAAGAGCAGATTCGCGGGCTCGAGCAAGTCCGAGAGCGCCTGGTGGAGCTCCGTGACGAGATCATAGAGCGGGCGGGGCAGTTCCGAGTTCGGGCCGGAGGGAAGGGGTGATGAGGCGTACAGCTTTCGTGCTGATGCTGGTGCTCTCCGCTCCTGTGGCCATAGCGGGTCAGGTCGTCGTGAACGACCTCGTGATCACGGCCGGCGTTGCTGGGGAGGACTACTCCGGCAACCTCCCCGCGGTCACGATCGCGGTGGTCGACAGCACGCAAGACGCCTCCGCGGCCGTCGGCGAGTTTTCGGGGCGGCTGGATGCCGCCTACTTCTTCGATCAATCGCACCGGCTGTCACTTACGGTGGATGTAGGGCTCAGGCAGTTCGCCGCCACGGGCTTCAAGATCCGGGATTACGCTCCTCGCGAGTGGGTTGGGCGGGTGGACGCGTCATACTCTCAGGCTCTGTCCTCGTGGGGGTCGCTGAGGGTCTATGGGGGCTACAAGGGCCGTGCGGTGAACGACCGGCCGCCGATGCCTTTGTTCCTCCAACCGGGCTACAACCAATACCGGGGTGGGGTTACGCTCGGGGTGGGCGGTGGTGACGTACGCTTCGATGTGGGGGTCCGAGGACAAATCGACAGCTACCGGTCGTTGAAACTGGTTCCTCAGCTCGATGTGCTCGACCGGGAGTCCGCGGGCATCGAGGTGGGCATTGAGGTGGCCCAGCCCTCGACCAACTGGCGGTTGCGACTGTTCGGGGCGTTCGAGGGATCGAGGTATCCTAGCCAGCCCAGCTTCGACGCGGCCGATCCGTTCCGGCGTGACGAAACCATCCGCACGGGTGCACAGTGGACTTATGTCGGGGGTGTCATCGCGGCCATCGGATTGGAGGGCACCCTCAACCGCTCGAATTCGGCACGACCGGAGTACAACGCCGCAAGCCTTCGTGGTGAGCTGACCGCGCCCCTGCCATGGGACATGTCGATCACGCTGTTCACTACCGTGACCGGAAAAGACTATCTGCTCGATACGGAGTTCGCGCGGCTCGTTCCAGGAGAAGAGGCCGACAACGCGTCGGTCGCGTACATCACGCTGGCGCGACCGCTCGCCCCCAACTTAGACGGCAGACTCCGTTTTGGGTGGACTAGGGCCGAGACCGACATCGGGAACTCGTATTTCGAGCGCTACGGCGTGACCTTCCTGTTCGACTTCCGGCCTCACCTCTAGAACGCCCCGCTTCCCGGTCCGAACAGGAAGGCCCAGGCCACATATCGGCCATCGTGGGAGAGGCTGAGGTCCACTCGGCCGAGATCACCATCTACGCGAACGACCGGCGGCATCCTTCCGGGTCGGTCCCCCGCCGCCAGGATCAGAATATCCTCCTGCGCCACCGCCAAGGCTGCCGCCATGTCCCGTCGGGCGGCCAACCGCGCGAGCGCCGACGGCGCGCCGTGAATGAACGGCCGCTCGGCCGGCGTGAACTGGCTCCGCAGAGTATCGAGCGGGGGGTGGCCCTCGGTGTCGGCTCCTTCTATCCCCGCTACCACTCGGTAGTCCGGGCAGCGGCCCCCGGAGTGGATCGCGACGGTGTGCAGGTGATCAGACCCTTCGTGGAGCGTGAAGGGCATGGTGAACTCGCGGTAGGCCACCGTCCCGCTCGCCCCGTCTGGATCGATGCCGACCGCGAAGGCGGCGTGCTCGAAGACGGGAGCAGCGCCGAGCAGTTTCGTCACGACCTTGTAAGCTGCTTCCTTTGCCGCCCAGCGTCGCCAGAGCGCGCGGTCCCGATCCGGGGCGTCCATGATACAGCTCTGCTCGAACGCCGTGAACACCCGCTCGACGAACCGCCTGTCCTCCGCTTTTCCCGCGCAGCGAGGTCGATCGAGGTCAACCACGTCGTTGCCGACCACGGGTAGGTCCAATGCGGGAGAGGGACCCGCCGGGGCCGCCACTACTCTCCTCGGTAGAGGATTCGCCAGATGCTTCCGCCCCGGTCGTCGGAGATGTACAGCGAGCCGTCCGGTCCGACGGCGATGCCCGAGGGTCGGCCCGCCGCCCCCCGCGGGCTGACGTCGGCACCGGCGAAACCATCGGCGAAGACCGACCAATCACCCGTCACCCGGTCTCCCGACATGGGCACGAACACGACGTTGTACCCGGCCTGCGGGGCTGGTGCGCGGTTCCACGATCCATGGAACGCGATGAAGGCTCCGCCCCGATAGCGCTCCGGGAACTGTCCTCCTTCGTAGAACACCAATCCGTTCGGTGCCCAGTGTGCCGGGAAGCCGATGAGCGGGTTCTTCGCACTCGCACAGCGTCCGATCGCCCGGCCGTCACCCCCGTATTCCGGCCCCAGGTATTTCGTCGCAGTCTCGGGGTCGTGATAGCAGTACGGCCAGCCGAAGTCGTCTCCGCGCTCGATCAGGACGAACTCCTCGGCGGGCTTCTCGACGCGCTGCGCTTCGGTGAACAACTCCGGCCACAACTCGTGCAAACTGTCACGCCCGTGCATCACACCGAAGAGCGAGCCTGTCGCCGGGTTGAGCGCTAGCGCCACGACGTTCCTGAGCCCAGTGGCGAACGGCCCTTTGCCGTCCTGGCGTTGGCGAGCCCGGGACGCGGAGAATTGCCAGATACCTCCGCGGTCCTCGAGCTGAGGACATGGGTCCACGCCTGGCGACCCCTGCTGACGCGACTGTACCTGACAGGCGTTGGACGGCGCGCCGATGTTGATGTAGAGGCTACCGTCGGGACCGATGGCGATGCTCTTCGCGGCGTGGTTCCTGTCTGACGGCAGTCCCATGACAATGGTGTCGGGTCGGCCGGCGGGCGTCATTGACCCGGAAACCAGGGCGTAACGCAGCACGGCGTCGTCCGGCGCGAAGTACACATGGTCGTCGTGCAGCAAGATGCCCGTGCCACCGTTCTCGCTCCACTCCTCGCGAAGGTCGGCCTTGCCGTCGCCGTCGGTGTCCCTGAGCACCGTCACACCACCGGTGATCGCGCCCCGGTCACGGGTACGAAGGTTTCGGCGGGCGACAAACACGTCACCGTTCGGGGCCACTTGGATGTGCCGGGCACCCGTGACATCTCTGGCGAACAACACCGCACAAAACCCAACCGGCAACGTCAGGCCAGCGTTGTCGGGCTCGCACTCCACGGTCTGCGGAGCGGGAAGTCGTGTCTCGGTCGTTGTGACCGCACCCGGCCAGGTTGCGCCGCCCAGGAGCCCGCTCAGCACTAGAGCGGGGACCACTCGGGTTCGATGCCATATGCTCATGAATCACTCCCTCGTCCGCTGTACTTCTCCGACGGGCCTCCACGAGACGACCCCACGTGTGATGCGAGCGGGAAACCTACAGGGCACCATGTCGGCGTGACAGGCTCGGACGGCCGTCGCAAGGACTAGCGCCTCGCCGGGTCGCCCAACGCTCCCTTGATTTCCTCTGGCACCCTGATGGGCCGGCGCCCCTCTCCGATCCATACCGCCACGACACGGGCCTCCGCCACCAACTCCGCCTCGCCGCCTTCGTCGGGCGGATCTCTCCACGCCTCCTGAAGGAGGATCGAAGCGGATCGCCGGTGCCTGTCCACCCAGGTCTTGATGCGAAGCTCGTCTCCCAGGCGCACTTCACTACGATAGTCCACCTCGATCCGGACCACGTGCACCTCCCAGCCCCTGGCCTGCAGGGCGTCGTACGAAAAACCGCCCGCGGCTAGGGCTTCCCAGCGCGCCTGCTCGAAGTAGTTCAGGTACACCGAGTGGTTGATATGCCCGAAGGAGTCCAACTCGTATGGCCGGCAGGCGATCCAGGTCTCGAAACTCTTCAGCGCGTGGCTCCATGGGCTGAGGTGACTCGGTATGCGACGAGCGCGAGTATAACCATGCGGTCCAGCGTTCGCTCCAGGGTGGGCGCCGCGAGTACCGCCGGCCGCTTGATCCGCTGGGAGGCCGGCCCTAACCTCCGGCCCTGATGATCAACGCGCTCGGACTCCTTTTCTTGCTCCTGATTCCTCGGGTCGCGGACCCCGTGACCGCCCCGCTCCGAGCCGCGCGCGCGGAAGTACAGGAGCCAGAACCCCTCCTCGTGCTCGCCGCCTCGAGTCTGCAAGACGTACTACCCTCCGTCGCCAGCGCCTGGCTCGATGCAGGCGGTCGGGAGGTCCGGTTCAGCTTCGACGCCACGTCGCGTCTGGCGCCGCAGATCCTGAGAGGTGCGCCCGCCGACGTGTTCATCTCGGCCGACCACGAGTGGATGAAATGGCTGCGCGAGCAAGACGTCGCAGTTGGGCCGGACATCGTCAACGTGGCCTCCAACCGATTGGTCTTCGTGGTGCCGGCGTCGGCGGACTCCCCACCCACGGACGTGAGCGCGCTGGGAGTTCGCCCGGCGATGCGTATCGCCATGGCCGGTGAGAATGTGCCGGCTGGCCGGTATGGTGCCGCTGCGCTTCAAGCGGCCGGCTTGTGGGACGATCTCGAACGGCGTGTGGTGCGTGGGGGAAGCGTGCGTGGCGCCCTGGAGTGGGTGGCCCGCGGTGAGGTGGACGGTGGTGTGGTTTACGCAACGGACGCGCTGACCGAGCCGCGTGTGAGGCTCGCGTTCGCCTTCGACCAGAGCACGTACCCCCCGGTGGTCTATCCAGGGGCGGTGGTCGGCCGATCCGAGCGGCCGGCGGCAGCGCGCGCCTTTCTGGACTTCATGGTCGG
This sequence comes from Gemmatimonadota bacterium, assembly GCA_036986155.1. Classification (GTDB taxonomy): domain Bacteria; phylum Gemmatimonadota; class Gemmatimonadetes; order Longimicrobiales; family Gaopeijiaceae; genus JACZXQ01. The sequence goes on from BTRA01000043.1 coordinate 10,317, forward strand.
GGCCGAGGGAGCCGCCCTGTTCGGCGAGGCCGGTTTCCACGTGGGGCGGCCGGACCCCGGCGTGCGGCCCGCGTCGACCGCCCCACTACCGGATCCAGCCTCGGCGGTGAGATTGTCCTTCCTCGTGGCGCTGGCGGCCGTGGCTTTGGGCCTCGTGCCGGCTATCGGTGCGGGATGGCTGCTCGCGAGGCGTGACTTTCCCGGCCGAGGCCTGTTGAGCACTTTGCTGCTGGCCCCGCTCGTCATTCCACCCGTCGTCACGGGTTTCTTGCTGCTCAGTGTCATGGGTGGGCAATCTCCCCTCGGACGAGCGCTGGCTGCGATCGGCCTCTCGGTTCCCTTCACTCTCCTCGGTGCGACGCTAGCGGCGCTCGTGGTGGGCTTTCCACTCTATGTGGTCGCCGTGAGGGGCGCTTTCGAAGTGGTGGACCCGCATCTCGAGGAACTCTCATGGACCCTCGGCGTGCCTCCCGGCCCCACGTTCCTCCGGGTGTCTTTGCCTCTGGCGCTTCCGGGTATCGCGGCCGGTGCACTCCTGGCATTCGCCCGAGCGCTCGGAGAGTTCGGCGCGACCGTCGTGTTGGCCGGAAACATCGAGGGACAGACGCGCACGATCGCCCTCGCCGTGTATGCGCTCCTCGAATCGCCCTCCGGCCGTGGCGACATCTGGATTCTGGTCGGAGCCAGCGTAGTACTGTCACTCGCGGCCCTGATGGGTTTCGAGGCACTGACCAGGCGACAGCGAAGGCTGCTGGAGGACCGTCGTGGACGGTAGCGCGAACCTGCTGGAAGCGAGCGTCCGCCTTCCGCTGGACGCCGTGGAGCTGGACGTGAGCATCGACACCAGGTCGACGGCGGTCGCGATCGTCGGCCCGTCCGGGGCCGGAAAGAGCACGCTCCTCAGGATCTTGGCCGGGGTCGAGCGGAGGGCCCAAGGGACCGTGTGCTTCCGAGGAGAGACGTGGCAGGAGTCGGCAACGGGAGTGTGGATGCCACCTTGGGATCGCGGTGTGGGTTGGGTGCCCCAGGACGAACTGCTCTTTCCCCACCTCTCGGTCAGCGAGAACCTCGGGTATGCCGGTGCTTCGGAAGCGACGATCGACGAGATGGCCCGGCTACTGTCGGTGGACCATCTCTCGAGCCGCCGTCCCCGCTATTTGTCAGGGGGCGAGAGGCAACGTGTCGCCCTGGGCAGGGCCCTGTTGGCGAGTCCGAGGCTTTTGCTGCTCGACGAGCCTTTCTCCGCGCTCGACCGGGTGCTGCGCCGAGAAGTCGTCGAGTTGGTGAGTGCCCTGGCTCGTGAGAGAGCGATCCCACTCGTGTTGGTGAGCCACGATGAGACGGATGCCGACCTCATGGCCGACGAGAGGTGGATCTTGCGGGGCGGTGTGCTGGAAAAAGAGGTTGCCGGTCGCTAGCTCTCCGGGACCTGGTGGATCTGCCGGCGACTGCCGATGAGGCGCTCTGCGGCGCCGGACCCTCCGGCCGGTACGACGATCGAAAGTGCCCGTGGGGCCACTTCGATCACCACCTCCGAACTTTCCGCCTGCCAGATGTCACCATCCACTTCGTACCTCGGGGGGGCCTCGAAGCTGAGGACGAATCGTGTGTCCCTGCGCGAGTGGACCTTGGGTGAGAGCACGTGACGCCCGGTGGAGGCCTGGTGAAACAGGCCTGAGCGGGCAAGCGCATTCGCGTCCTCGATGGCACACGCGTCCAGCATCCCATCCGTCAATTCAGCAGCCGGTGCGATCGGGATGGAGCCGCCGAAGAAGGGCCCGTTCGACACGGTGACCAACAGGTAGCGACCGTCGACGCCGGGCGCTCGGTCGGGCGTCAGCGCCAATGGAACTCCACGAAACGTGAACAGTTGGCGCAGCGCCGTCACCTTGTAGAGGAGTTCACCCTTAAGGAAACGAGCGCCGCGGCTGGCCTCGATCACGGCGACATCGAACCCGAAGCCCACCACGTTGATGAAGTATCTGGGACCCGTCGTGCCAGGGATTCCGGGGCCGGCCGCCGTACGCGAGCCCGCACTCGTCACGCGCCCTGCGTCCACCCGAACCACCCTACCCTCGGCCAAGGTGCGGACGGCATCCTCGGGGGTGCGGCTCGAGAGACCGAAGTTGCGGCCGAAGTCATTGCCGGTTCCGGCCGCAAGCAGGCCGAGCGCCACGTCGTCGCGGCCGGAGGCTATGACTCGGTCGGCTACGCTGCCCCATGTGCCGTCGCCCCCGACTGCGACGATCAGCTCGAAGTCGTCCTGAAGCGCCTGCTCGGCGAGCACGCTCTCCTCTGCCGGGCGGGTCGTTATGCCGTGGCGGAAACCAGGAAGGTGGGTCTCGAGGAGGGAGAGGTAACGCTCCATGCGGCGCCCGCCGCGACCTCTCCCCGAGGCGGGATTGAAAACGACGAAGGCCCGTCTTGGCATCGTCTACTCAAGGGTGCCCCTAGAGGCTTCTCAGAGAAGTGAACTTCTCAACGCCTTGCTTCAGCCACTGCTCACGGAACGGATAGTCGTTCACTTCGTCGAGGGTGAGCCCTTTGGTCATCTCGTGTTTGTAAAGCGTTAGCGAGCCGCGCTCGAACTCGTGCTCGCTGTAGCCCTCGCCTTCCATCGTGACGTGCGACACGAAGTTACCCTCGTCGTCCGACATGAACGTGTGGAACAGCATCTCGGTGGCTTCGAACTTGTAGCTGGTCGCCGTCATCTCGAGGATCGGGTCCCCGCCCGCACCGACGGAGATGTCGATGCACTCGTCCCCCTCCTCGAAGGTCACCTCGATATCCTGCATGAGGTGAGGGAGCCGCCAGCGATCTATTCCCTCGCGCCGAGACGGCTCAGTGGTGGTGCCCACCAGAAAGGGGAAGAGCGCCGCCTTTGGGAGACGCTCTCCAGCCTCGAGCCGAGGCGGCACCAGTATCGCCAGGACTGCCTCCTGATAAACCCCCCCGTCACCCTTGTAGAAATCGAAGGCAGTGACAGAGAGGATGCTCCGCTCGTGCTGTACTTCCAACGGTTGGAGGTGTGCCGGGAGAAGCCGCCTCGCATCTGAGGTGGGCATCTCGAAGAGGCAGTTTACCCCGTTGTTGAAGTAATAGTGTCCGACGTCTTCGGGCATATCCCGTACCTCTCCAAAACTCGTGTAATGATGCGGGCACCTTGCTCCAACTCTTCGCGGGAGTGCGCCGCGGAAATGGACATTCTGAAACGTGACTTGTGCTTCGGTACGGCCGGGTATTGAACCGGGTTGATGTAGATGCCATCGCGCATCAGCGCCTCCCCGATTTCGAACACCCGGGCATCGTCGTGCACCAAGATGGGGACCACCTGGGACTCGGAATTCCCGACAGGAACGCCACCTTCGTTCAGCAGGCTGTGCATATACTCCACGTTTGCCCAGAGGCGCTGGCGCAATTCGGGCTCGGCCTCGAAAATCTCCAAGGCCCGCAGGATTCCAGCGGCAACTACCGGGCTGATTCCGCATGAGAAGAAGCGCGAACGTGAGAAGCCGCGCAAGTAGTCGATGAGAGGCTTCGATCCGGCGACGAACCCACCCTGGCCACCGAGGCTCTTCGAGAAGGTGCCGATGTGGATGTCGACCTCGTCGTCCAGGCCGAAATGTTCGGCTACACCGCGGCCGGTCTCGCCGTAGATAAACGTGGAGTGAGCCTCGTCGATCAGCACTCGCGCGCCATATCGCTTGGAGACCTCCATGATCTCGGGTAGCACGGCGATGTCTCCGTCCATGGAGTACACGCCCTCGACAATCACCAGCTTCTTGCCGTCGAAACGCTTGAGCTTGCGCTCCAGGTCCTCGACCTTGTTGTGCCGGAAGAAGCGCGAGTTGGCCTTGGACAGAATCATTCCGTCAACCACGCTCGCATGGGCATACTGGTCCGCGATGATCAGGTCGCCCGAGCGCATCAAGCCTGCAATTACGCCAAGGTTGGCGCTGTAGCCCGTTGGGAAGATCAGGACCGCCTCTTTGCCCTTGAACGCCGCGAGGCGTTCGGCCAGTTGGTGGTGGATCTCCATGGAGCCGCTCAAGATGGGTGATCCCGAGGCGCCGTTCCCGTAGAGGTGCGTCGCCTCGATGACCGCTTCCTTCACCTCCGGCCGATACGACAGGCCGAGGTAGTTGTACGAGGCGAAGTTCAACAGATCGTGAAGGATCTTCCCTGTTTTGGTGTCTCGTATGTCGACGCGGGTCTCAGGAGCCCCTTGCATCGGAAGGCCGTAAAGGTAGTATCCGGCCGGATGGGACTCTGCCCACCACTCCGAGAACGGCTCCAGCATCGCGAAGGCGTCATCGCCGGAGCCGAAATAGAAGTTCGTGTAGTCATACTGCATCGCCGAGGACACCCGGTCTCCCTCGGTGCCGCCCGGACGATCTTCCGGAGCTTTCGACTTGGCTACACTCACACTACGCCTTCCTAGTTGGCTTCGGGTACTGCACTTAGCCTAATAAGGTAAGCTTGCAGCCCGGAAGGTCCAGCGTTCGCGGCATGGGGTGCGTCCTGGGCGATTCGAGATTTCGGTGGGGTGCCCGGCGTTCCCAGCCGCTGCCCGCGCGGGGATCCTTCCTTGCCCGATCCCCACGGGCCTGTGAGAATACCCGAAGCCACCCGAGATTGTCGCCAAGCCGGTTGTGTGTACGCATCGATCGAAGATGCGGTCACGGTCCACCGAAGTGGCGTCCACACGCCGGAGTGATGCCTTTGGATCTCGCACGCCTCCACGAGCTACTGGAGCGCACGAGCAGAACCTTCGCACTCTGCATTCCGCGCCTCCCAGAGCCGACACATCTCGAGGTGACCGTAGCGTACCTGTTGTTCCGAATTGCGGACACTTTCGAGGACGCCACCCGTTGGAGTGGAATCGAGCAACGTGAGGCACTGGCGGCGTTCACTGCGCTGTTGAGCGACCCCTCCTCAGACCAGGCAGCGGTCCTAGCCGATATCTGGACGCGGCATCCCCCGGTGGAGAACGAGGCTTACGAAGAGTTGCTGCGGGAAACCCCCGGTGTCCTCGCAATGCTGGACACGCTCCGCCCCGGCGCGCGTGCCGTTATCTGTCACCACGTCGCTCGCACGGCCGAGGGGATGGCGGATTTCGTGAACCCGTCGGCCGACGCGCCGCCGACTGAGATCGTAGATCTGGATGGGCTGAGGGCGTACTGCTACATCGTCGCCGGGATCGTTGGCGAGATGCTTACGGATCTGTTCCTCTTGAGTGGAGACCAACTCGCGCCCGCAGCGCAGGCTCTCCGAGATAGGGCCGCGGCCTTTGGCGAGGGCCTGCAGTTGACCAACATCCTGAAGGACGCCGGCGACGACGAACAGGAGGGTCGTCAGTTCCTCCCTCGAAGCTTGGAGCGTTCCCGCGTATTCGATGTCGCCCGTGATGATCTGAGAATCGCTCGCGAGTACACCGGCATCCTCCAGGACGCCGGTGCCGAACCGGGGCTCGTGGCGTTCAACGCACTTCCCTTGGCCATGGCCGAGGCGACTCTAGACCGAGTCGAGCGGGACGGGCCGGGAGCCAAGATCACCCGCCTCCAAGTCGCTGCGATCATCGGTAAGGTAGACGGCTCGATCAGGCTGGGGAGGCGCATCTTTCCGCAGGCCTCGGTCCCCGGGGCTGTCGAGTGACCTAGACGACCGCGTCCGCGGGTGCGCACCGGGAGTGGCGGCCGGCCCGACCGGGCCGGCGCGCCGACACCGAAACAGGCTCAATTTTTCCTTACTGTTCGTCCGCCGAGGGTCCGTACAGCGCCGGGACCGGCACGCCGTTCAGCCGCAGGTAAACGGTCAACTGCCCGCGGTGGTGAATCACATGGCCGATGATCATGTTGTTGAAGACCGCTCCGCGCGGCCCTCCGTGGATCTCTTGCCCGCCGGATAGCAGTGCCCAATGCGACATCATCGCCTCGTCCGATATGGTGGGTAGCTTGGCTTTGGCGGCGGCTACACCCGAGTCGAACATGGCGAGTAATTCCTCGGTGGACTCGACCTCGGGCGGTGCATAGGGCTCGCCCCCTGGTGGGTTCATGTCATACTCGTCGGACTCGAGAATGGACACGCCCCAGCCCGGCATTTCCGCGATGTGGCAAGCCAATTTGGACATGGTCATGGACTTCTCGTGCGGTGCCCAATCAGCCTTGTCGAACGGCACACGCTCCAGGGCGCGACGGGTACCGGCCATCTCTTGTTCGAACTGGGCCATGAGCGCCTGAGCCATCGCTCCCCCTCCTTGAGCTTGGGGTTCCGTGCTGGCCATTCGAGCCTCCTTGTAGTTTCGGTATTTGTTCGGGTTGAAACAGGAAAGCTAAACCGCCGGCTATCCGTCCGCAACCTGTGCGTGGGTGACGGGCCGGGCGATGGTGTGCCAGGGAGTCACTTTGGGAGATCTGGTCGCTCCGAGCACCGGCCTAGAGGCCGGCGGGCCCCTCCGGTTTGATCGTCGCCAGCGTGTCGATGGCAAGGAGCAGCTCGCCAAAAAACCGACGGTGATGCAACTCCCGCGGCAGGACTCGAACCTGCGACATGGTGGTTAACAGCCACCCGCTCTACCAACTGAGCTACGCGGGAAAACTCTCGTGCAATGACGGTACGGCGGCCAGAACGTTACCCGAGACGGCAATCGGTGTCAAGAAGCCAATCTCGTTGTTTTACAGGGGTTTGCGGAGGTCTAGGAACCCTCGGAAGCAGCCTTCGCGGCGATCATGAGTTCCGTCTGTTGCCGATCCACCAGGGGTACCTCATGGCACCGTCGGCAGCGCGCCTCGTAGGTCTCCGATCCTCCCACTTGAATCGTCGGCCCCTCCGCGGGTGCCGGCATGCCGTCGATCAGGCGTTGGTTGCGGGTAGCCAAATCACCGCACACCACGCAGATGGCATGTAGCTTGTCGATGCGCTCGGCGATGGCCAGCAGCTTCGACATCGGCCCGAACGGCTCACCACGAAAATCCATGTCCGTGCCCGCCACGATCACGCGAACACCTCGGTCCGCCAGCGCGTTGACCACACCTACGATCCCATCGTCGAGGAACTGCGCCTCGTCCACCGCCACGACTTGGGAGTCGGGCCTGATCTGCTCCGCGACCTGGACCGATGACGAAACAGGCAGCGCGTCGATCTCGTGTCCGTCATGGGACGAGACCTGGAAGACGCCACCATAGCGGTCGTCGAGGTGGGACTTGAACACCTGCACGCTCTTCTTGGCGATGAGGGCTCGGCGGACGCGTCGAAGCAATTCCTCGGACTTGCCGCTGAACATCACGCCCGAGACAACCTCGATCCATCCGTCCTGAGCGCCGTGATACATGACGGGCGATCAGTTGGCGATGAGTACGATCAAGCTCGCCATGGAGACCAAGATCGCGAGCACGCTTCCGTAGAACTGGATATCGTCCCTGAGCCTGGACTGATTCTGTGGGGGCACCTGGATCCAGTCGCCGGATTGGATCTTGATCGAGCGAGTCTCGGGGGTGATTTGATCCGGTCGAAAATCGAGGATTCTCAACTCACCGCTTCTCCGTACGAGCCTCACCCGGCTGGCGTCGGCAGCGCCTCCGCCGGTTCCGAGATCGATCTCCCCGCTGGAGCCCCCCGCTTCCGCGAGCGCATCGAGCACCGTCAGGGTCGGATCCACGAAGTAGCTTCCCGGCTTCCGGACCATGCCTGTGATGTTGATGCGCAGTTGCACCACGACCTGCAATACAGGGTCGGCGAAGATCACGCTATACCGACGTTCGAGCAGGGTTCGGATCGCTTCTGCATCCATACCCAACACCGAAACGGTCCCCAAGAACGGAAGAAAGATCTCGCCGTTTCGGTCGATCGTGCGCTGTCCCGCGATCTCGTTGGACCGAGCTCCGGCGGCGGTGAAGAAATCCAGAGTAACCTTGTCGCCGGGCTGAACGCTGTAGCCGCCGTCCTGCGCCAAGAGGGGTGGGGAGACGACGACGAGGAGCAGCCAAGCGCAAGACAAGGCGGTCCAAGGCATGCGACGCATAGGCTCTTTGCACCGGCGATCGTGAGTGGGGGAGGTCGCTTTTCTCAATATGCCTGCAAGTCTAGGAGACCCGTGGAGGCCTGTCCAGCGTCATGGTTGATGCGCCCCGCGGGGGGCAGGGGAACACATGTCGCCATTCTTTGATTCCTTGGGAAAGCCGCTCGATGCCATGACTGGAACCTAGCGCCCCCCCTTGAGCCCGATAGTCCTTACGGCGCATGATTTTCTTGACATTTCTCCAAGAAGTGGCGATAAGTGGAATACACTCATAAACATTTGATCAGCCCCCTCGTTACGATGATGGAGGTACCAAAACTCGTATGAGGGACGGGCGACTCCCGGTGAGGCGAGCAGACATCGCCGACCGTAACCTAGCGACCTCGACCCAACCACGGGGTCGGCTAGCGACTAGACGGAGGGTCCGGTGGCTGGTCGTGTTGTCTCCAGGCCGAGCCGGATGACGCGCCCGGAGCAGGGTCCGAGGCCCTTTGATGAGGGCTGGACGATCGAGCGGGCAGAAGAGTTACTCAACTCTCTGGTCGGTGTGGTTTCCGCAAGGGTCGTAGCGCGGCCGGGCGGATCGGTGGAAGAGATCCACCTCCTCGCCACCAGAGACCTGACACCAAAGCAGATCGTGCGCAACGTCGAGTCGGCGTTGCTGGCGCGTTTCGACCTCGAGGTCGATCACCGGGTGATTTCGGTGGCGCAGGCCGAGGTAGAAACTGAAACCGCCAAGCTGGAAACTGAAGCCGCCAAGCTCGAGGTGGTGCGCAAGCCCGAGGCATCGGGTTCGGAGAGGAGGATTCTCTTCGTCGGACACCAAGTGCTGACGGAAAGGGCTCACCGCGTCCGCGCGGCCGTGACGGTGGAGTGGCGGGGAAAGCACTACACGGGTGAGGCCACCGGGGCTGATCTTCCCCGGGCTCGACTCGACACGACCGCAACCGCGACGTTAGCCGCGATTGAGAACGGAGTCTCGCTATTCTCGCATGAGGATGGCGCGACGCTGTCTTTGGATGGAGTAAGAATGGTGGAAGCGTTCGACCAGACCTTCGTACTCGTGGCGGTGCACGCCATGCATGGTCGACAGATCACGGCACTTGCCGGTGCAGCCGCCGTGGACGACAGCCCCGACCGGGCGGTAATCCTCGGTACGCTGCAGGCGACCGATCGTTGGATTCGTGGTCGAATCTAGATTTTTTTTTCTCTGTGAACCTATGGTTCGAGAAAGGAGGGGTCCCCTCGGCTTGCCCTGAGCGAAGCGTTGAGCGGATGAGCGGAGCGCAGCGGCTTCACTAGCTAGACGAAGCCGACACCATCCCGGAAGGAGGTGACGCGTGTGCTTTTCAGCTCTTTGTTCGACTTTTTCGGAGCACTCCTGGCGGTTTTGTCCAGGGGAAGCGTAAGCGTAGGGTAGTTCTTGTCGGTGAGTCGAGGGGACGCCCAGAGTATGCATAACCGCAGGTTCCAGATCCTTGCAATTGTAACGACCCTTTTGTCGCTCGCTCTTCTGCCGCTATTGGACTGGAGCAAGCTGGCGACGCTGCCCGTGGAGTCTTTGGTCGGACTCCTTGCCATGGCGGCGCTCGGTTTGATTTCCGAGCAGCTGGCACTAGGGGTCCGGGTGGGCAATGCAGTTAGCGATAGTTCCATCACCTTCCTCTTGCTGTACGGATCGGTGCTCCTGTTCGGCCCTGAGGCGACAGCACTGTTTGCCTCAAGTAGTTGGTTCGTCTCTCAGTTTATGCTTCGTCGAAAGCCGTTGCCGAAAGCGGTCTTCAACGTCGCGCAATTCACGATTTCCGCCGTTCTCGCTGGATGGGTTTATGCAGAGCTTGGCGGTCGCTCATCGGTCGATAGTTTTGAGTTTTCGTTGGCGCCGTTTGCCGCGTTTGCGGCGACATTCTCGGTAACGAATCTTCTTCTTGTCTCGCTGGCACTTTCGATCCTGGAAGGATCTTCACTTCGAGACATGGTGGGCCGCTTGGGTGGCCCGAAGGGTTCACATATTGCCTATGACTTCCTTGTAAGCCCGGTCTCACTACTCATTACGGTGCTCTATATTGAGTACGCCATTTGGGGACTGGTGGGTGTCGCGCTAACGTTATTCTTCATTCGTCGGTCCTACCTCACGAACTACCAACTTCAGCAGGCCCTTAAGCATCTCCTCAAGGTTTTGGTTAAAGCGATCGAGACTCGGGACCCATATACATCTGGTCACTCGCAACGGGTGTCGTGGCTCTCGAAGCTAATTGCCGAGCAAATGGGTTTTCCGACGAAGAAGGTTGAAGCGATTGAGACCGCTGCGCTCTTACACGATATCGGCAAGATCGAGGAGATTTATACAGACATACTCCGAAAACCGTCGGGGCTGTCGGCGGACGAGCGCACCATTATCGAATCACACGTGATCACGGGCGCGGAACTCCTCCGTTCGCATACGGCATTCCCTCCTGAGATAATCGACGCGGTGAAGTACCACCACGAGCGAGTGGACGGGCGTGGTTATCCGGATGGCCTAAGAGGCCATCAGATCCCGATAGGGGCGCGGATCATCAAGGTCTGTGACGCGATCGATGCAATGTTGTCCGATCGCCCGTACCGGAAGGCACTTGCTCTTCCTGCGGTGAGGGAGCAACTGTGTCAATATGCCGGAACGCAGTTTGATGAGGATGTTGTGGCTGCCGTTGTGGCTCGGAATTTTCTAGAAGAGCACGCGGCGGAGTTGCTCCGGCAAAAAGAAGAAGTGCACCGGCACCCGGCGATGGATGATTCTCTGACGGTGCCGATTGGTCGGGGCGATACGGTTCAAGTGATCTCGATTGGCGCGAGTTCTTGACCGGGGCCTACTTTAGGCGCTCCATCATCCAGTCTACTTGCTCGACCCTCGTGTGAAGGTTCAGGGCTTCGGCAACACTCCGAACCTCCAAGGCTCTCGCTTTTGCGCGTGCACCGTCGAACTTCGCCCATCTTGGAATCTCCTCCAAGCAGAGACGAATCCAATATATCACGTATCGGTCCTTGATCTGCTCGGCCACAGAAGAGATCAAATCTATCGCATCGCGGCGTTGGCCCCGTCGCTCCATCATTCGCGCTTTGAAAAGAACCGGAACGGTGGGGTCTGTTGGCCATTCTTTGGGGAATTCGGGCAGGCGCTCCTCCCTCTGGCTCGCTTCCTTTAGATCGCCGCTCTTCAATGCGACGAGTCCAGGCCCGGCCTCGATGATCCACCGGTAACGTATGTTGGGCGTGTTGCGGAGGGCGTCACTGGCCGCCTCGAAATGACTCATTGCGGACACCAACTCGTCCTCGAACAACTCTAACTCTCCTAAGTTCAGATGAAGCTTAGCTAGATCCCGCCAGTGTTCAGTATTCCTGCAACACTGCTCTGCGTCATGAAACCTTTGGCGTG
>BTRA01000044.1:0-21700 GCA_036986155.1 Gemmatimonadota bacterium
ACCACCGAACTCGAAGTGCGCTTCGAGATCCGATTCGCCGGTGACGGCCTACTGATCATCCGCCTCTTCAACCTGGGGGACAACGACGCCGGCGGAGGGGGCGATGCGATTCTTCTGACAGACTCCACGGCATTCGTCCAACGCCACATGATGATCGATGCCGGACCCGCCGGGGTCGGTGGCGCCGACCGGAACTTCGTCCGGGCGCGACTCGCCGCCCTGGGCGTGGACACCCTCGAGGTCTTGATCCTGTCCCACGCGCACTCCGACCATTTCGACGGCATGGCGGACATCCTTCGCCAAGTCTACGTACGAACGTTCTACTACAATGGACAGGTAAGGACCTTCAATCGGTATCAGGAGGTTCTGGACCTGGCGGCCAGCCGTGCCGGGCAGCGCGTCGCAGTGCAGACTCCCATCGACTTTGCGTTGGGCTTCGCTGCCACCACGAACCTTCGCCTCGTGTCACCGCTCGCCACGTACCTGGCCAACCAGAACGCCGACGGCAGCGAGATCAACGAGGGTTCGCTTGGTGTCGCGCTGACGCGGGGCACGTTTCGGATGTTCTTCACAGGTGATGGTGAGGTGGCCGCGAACCAGCGATGGCGCACCCAATTCGCGGACCTGACCGGAGCGCTCACCGCACTCAAGGTGGGGCATCACGGCGCCAACGACGCGGTTTTCGACAACGGCGCGATCGGCGCATCGACCTGGCTGGGCCACACGGCTCCCGAGCTTCAGGTGATCACGGCCAACGGCTCGAGCCATCCCCGAATCCGGGCGTTGGCCGCGCTGCTCGCCCGGGCCGGCGCGGCCACGTTTTGCACCAACGTGCACGGCGACATCGAAATCCGGGTGGACCTGGAAGGCACCTATGTAGTGGTGCCCGAGCGGAATGCGGGAATGGACTGCGTGCCCGGGGACGAAGCCACGACCTGACGGGGAGCGCATCCATGCCCGGACCACGTGTAAGAATCCGCACCCTCGCGCGACCCTGGCGTCGTGCCGCTGGATTGCGGACATTCCCAGAATATGCCGCCCGCCCCTAAGCGGCTCCAATAAGAGACGTCAGCCATGAGCAGCCCTATCGCGGTCCGGAGTTCTATCCTATCCCTGGTGGTGCTTGCAGCGTCGGCGACACCGATCGTCGGCCAAGCCGGCCCCGAGAAATTGTTCTTCCCTCCCTGCGCCCCGTTTAGTGAAGACCTGGTCTTCGACTGTTACCGGGACTACCAGGAGATGACCGAGTTCGTGCAGGCGGCGGTGAGCGCCTATCCCGACCTCGCGCAGGTCGAGTCGCTGGGTCGGAGCTTCCAGGGGCGTGAACTCTGGCTGGTTACGATCACCGACGCCTCCACAGGTAGCGCCAGCAGCAAGCCCGCGCTCTGGGTAGACGGCGGCATCGACTCCGACGAAGTCGTGGCTACCGAAACGGCGCTCGGACTGATTCACCGTCTGCTCACTTCCGACGATGCCCGAATCCAGGAGTTGCTGCGGAGCCGAACATTCTACATCGCTCCGAACGTGATGCCCGACGCATCCGAACTGCAGCACCGGAGCCCGATCCGCCCCAGGGATACGACGCTACGCCCGTGGGACGATGACGGAGATGGCTCGGCGGACGAGGATCCACCGGAGGACCTGGACGGGGACGGACAAGCACTTCAGATGCGCCGCGTAGATCCATTGGGAAACCAGGTGCGGGACGAAGCCGACCCTCGCCTCATGCGCGCGCGGCGGGCGGGCGACGCCGGTCCGTTCTACACGGTCTACTTGGAGGGCACAGACAACGACGGGGACGGTCTCTATCAAGAGGACCGACTGGGGGGCATCGATCCAAACCGCAACTACCCCGGCAACTGGTTCATCGAACAGGGCGGATCCGGTCCTTTCCCCGGCTCCGAGCCTGGTCTGAGAGCCATGCTCGAGTTCGTCGAGGCCCACCCCAACATCGCGGCGAGCCAGCACTTCCACTCTTCCGGCGGCGTCGTGCTGCATCCGCCATCCGTGCCCGACGTCACGCTGGCCCCGGCAGACCGCACCCTCTACATGGACGTGTCGCGTCGGGGGCTCGAAGTCACCGGATACAATCTGGCCACGTCGGTCTACGACTGGAACTGGCCGCGCGGAAGCGGAAGCAAGAAAAGGGGACAGGTCTATCGCGACCAGGAAGGGGAGCTGCGAGGCTTTCCGGTGGGGGCTGGGCGCTTTGGCACCGCACCCGCCGCGGTACCGCTCTCTCCGTCCGAGTTGTCGGCGGAGCCCGGCGGGGCTGGTGTGTCAGCCTACCCGGCCTATGGAGGCTCGATCGACGCCATGTACATGCTATTCGGCGCACTCGCCTTCGCGAACGAGATCTACGCTCTCGGTGAAGACTACGACGGGGACGGACGGATCGAGCCGGCCGAGCAGCTTCGCTACAACGATGAGGTCTTGAGCGGATACGCTTTCCAGCCGTGGACCCCGTTCGACCATCCGCAACTCGGACCGGTCGAGATCGGCGGATGGCGAAAGTTTGGACAGAACAACCCCCACCCCGATGAACTACCGGAAGAGGTCCGCCGTAACGTCGAGTTCACGTTGATGCAAGCCGAGCTCATGCCCAGGATCGCGCTAGGCGAGATCGAGGTCGAGGATCTGTCCGGCGGCGTTTACCGGATAACGGCGCGCGTGCAGAACACCGGGTACCAGCCGACCGAGCTCGCCATTCGCGTGGAGCAGAGCCGCGCCGTGCCCGTGCGCGTCTCGATCGATGGAGTGGAGGTGCTCTCCTCCGAGACGTGGCAGGATCTCGGGGTGCTGGCCGGACACTCGGACGCGGAGGTGGAGTGGGTAGTGCGTGGGAGCGCGGGAACGTCTTTCACCATCGAGGCCTGGCATCCCAAGGGTGGACGGGCGGCGGGGAGCGGCGTTCTGCAATAGGGGCGCTCACGCGGCGTCGGACAATCGCCTTTTTGGCCCGTGTTGACATCCCCATCGATTCGTGGATGGTTCGTCCATGGCCCTCATCAGCTGCCAGCTCCTACACATAGCCTTCGGCGGACCACGTCTTCTCGAAGACGCGAGCCTCCAGATCGAGCGGGGAGAGCGCGTCGGATTACTCGGGCGTAACGGGGAAGGCAAATCGACGCTCCTGAAGATCATCATTGGATCGGTGACTCCCGATGCCGGGGAGGTCGTTCGGGACGCTGGTGTACGCATGTCGCTGGTTGAGCAGCAGATGCCAGACGGCCTGCGGGGTTCAGCGTTAGAGGTGATTACGTCGGGATCGCTCGACGGTATGACCGCCGCCCACCACGCCGAGCGGCTATGCTCACTTCTTCATCTCGACCCCGATCAGCCGTTCTCGGACCTCTCCGGCGGGCAGCGGCGACGAGCGTTACTGGGGAAGGCTCTGGTGTGTGACCCCGACGTACTTCTTCTGGACGAGCCCACCAACCATTTGGACCTGGATCACATCGACCAGCTCGAGACGATCCTCCTCCGTTTCCACGGCAGCGTCTTGTTCATTACGCACGATCGAACGTTCCTCCAGCGAGTCGCCACGCGCATCGTCGAGCTCGACCGGGGCCGCCTAACCTCGTGGGAGTGCGACTATTCCACCTTTCTCGCTCGCAAGGACGAACTGCTCGCCAACGAAGAGAAGGAGTGGGCCCTGCTCGACCAGAAGTTGGCGAAGGAGGAGACGTGGGTTCGCCGGGGCATCAAGGCTCGTCGCACCCGAAACGAAGGGCGGGTGCGTGCCTTGGAGAAGCTGCGGCGGGATCGTGCCGACCGCCGGGAACGGGTCGGGCACGTACGCCTCAACCTGCAGGAGGGGGGACGTTCCACCGCCAAAATCGTCGAGGCCAAGCAGGTGAGCTTCGGCTACGGGACGGCCGATTCCTCGGCGCCCCGCGTTCTCCAAGGCTTCAGCTCTACGATCCACCGAGGGGACAAGGTCGGCATCATCGGGCCCAATGGGTGCGGAAAAACGACGCTGCTCAACCTCCTGATCGGCGGACTCCAGCCCCAAGAGGGCACCGTGACACACGGCGCCCGCTTGGAAGTCGCCTATTTCGATCAGCACCGGGAGCAACTCGATCCCACGCTTACGCTGGCGGAAGCCGTCGCGGACGGAAACGAGTACGTCACCCTTGGACAGGACCGTAAGCACATCTACGGCTACCTGCAGGATTTCCTCTTTCCGACTGAGACGGCCCGCCAGCCGGTCGGGAGCCTGTCGGGAGGGGAGCGTAACCGGCTCCTGCTCGCCAAGCTCTTTGCGCAACCCGCGAACGTGCTGGTCCTGGACGAGCCCACCAACGACCTCGACACCGAGACCCTCGAGCTACTCGAGGCGCGTCTCGTGGCGTACGACGGCACCGTCCTCGTGGTCAGCCACGACCGGACCTTCCTGGACAACCTCTGCACCAGCACGCTGGTGTTCGAGGGCAGGGGCACATTCAAGGAGTACGTGGGCGGCTACTCCGACTGGCAGCGCACCGTGGAGGCTCGAGAATCCGAGCAGCCCACGTCGCCGGGAGGTGATGGCAAGCCACGGGGCTCCCAGGCAAGGTCGCGGCCGAAGTCGGACGAGGGTAAACCCAAGAGGCTCAGTTACAAGGAACGCCAGGAGTGGACCTCACTTCCCGGGCGAATCGAAGAGTTGGAGCAGGAACTCCACGAAGTCCACGACCGCCTTGCCGATCCCGCGTTCTTCCAGGGAGACCCCGTCGAGATCCGGACCGTGAGTCGGAGGGCAACGGAGATCCCCGAAGAAATCGAGCAGGCCTTCGAGCGCTGGGCGGAGTTGGACGAGCGGGCGTGAGGTGGGCCGGGACCCCGCCGCGCGCGGGATCGCGCGCGGGCGAGGTCGATCCGGCGTCAAGCAGCGGCTAGTCGATCGCCGTCTGGTTCGTGCCAGTGCCCCCTCTGATAGGAGACCAGTGGGCCGCCCGGGTGACCCACTCACCTTCCTCCAGCACGACGACTAGGGTGCCTCGCGTGAGGTAGTTGGGCACGGGTGCCTGCCCAGTAGCGTGGTAGGCTCCTTCCACATACATGTGTACCAGGGCCACGCCGTCGGCCAACGGAATCACCTTGATGTGCTTGGGCGTGAGCGAGTTGGACTCGTAGGACAGCGGCGGAGTGTCGGCGGGTACCCATTGGAGCAGGCCACCACTCGACCAGAACTCTGCGGACCCAGCCTTGGAGTAGCCTCCCGCCTCGTCCATCAAGTTGTCGCGGCCGAAGGCGTACGAGTCGATGATCGATTGACGAACCGCATCCTCGACACCGGCTTGTCCAACAGCGGCAGCGGGCATTACGACGAGGCTCGAGAGTGCGATGCCAAGCAAGACTAGGTGGCGCATGATTCCCTCCTGTGACAGTTAGGTGCGGCGGGTAGAGCGGCGAATCTCTTGCACCGGGGTCGGTGTCCCTGACACCGCTCGGCCTAGGCCGCCCCGGCAATTGAGCAAGCGATCATAGAAGCTGCCCCCTGGGCCTGCAACCGTCTCCGAGGCCGCGTGGCACTTGAATACGCGCATTCCCGTTCAAGAGATCCGTCTGAGGAAACCTGGGATGCGTTGGTGAACGGCCTACTATTAGAATCGAAGCGCCATCCTCCGTCATCAGCTCGCCGTGCTTCAGCGAGGGCGGACCAGAACGGTGCTGCGGCCAGCCGACCGAGTGCTCTGGATCTGGCGCAGCCGACACTGGAGTCGTTGGCGCCAGGCACTGGTGTTGGTCCAGCCAGCCACGGTCCTGAAATGGCACCGCGCAGGGTACCGCTGCTACTGGCGACGACAGTCCGGTGGGCCTGGCGGTCGCCCCAGGATTCCTCGCACCCACATCAACCTGATTCGTCTCAGGTGGCTTCGGCGAAAACCAGCGCAGCGCAGCGGCCCCCGAAGCTCTCGCTGAGAGCCAACACGGCCCCTGGCGGCGCCTCTCGGGGCTCCTTCACGAGCGAACAGTAATCGAAGTGAGGGTCGACCCGTCGGGTGCCCAGGGTGGCGGGAACCAGCCGCTCCCGCATGGCGAGCACGGTGGCCGCGGCCTCCACGGCTCCGCTGGCTCCCAGGCAGTGGCCGAGCATCGGCTTGAGGCTCGTCATCGGAAGCTCCGCAAGACCCGGTCCAAACAAACCCTGCAGACCCTGGTACTCCGCGGCATCGTTCAGGGGCGTTCCGGTGCCGTGACACTTGATCCAACCGAGCTCGGCCCGGTCGAACCCATCGAGCGCCTGCCGCGCTGCGTGCCGAACACCGCATCCGTCGGGGCTCGGAGCAACCATGGAGTGGCCCTCGGTCGCGGTGCCGAAGCCTGCGAGCTCGACTAAGGGGCCTACTCCTCGCGCCTCCGCGTGCTCGCGGAGCTCCAGGATGAGGACCGCGGACCCCTCCCCTAGCACGGTTCCGCCCCGCTCGGCGTCGAAGGGCATGCAGGGAACCACGCCGTCCCGGGACGGACTAAGCACGCCGGCCGCCTCGAAGGTACCAAGCACCCGTGTGTGCAGGGGACACTCGGCGCCACCCACCACGGCAATGTCGAGCTGACCGGAGGCCACCTTCAGGAAACCCTCACCGATCGCCGTGGCTCCCGAAACGCTTCCCACCGAAAGATGCATTACGGGACCAGCGATCCCCCGCTCCATGGCGAACGTGGCGGCACCGGCGCCAGGCATGAACCGAATCAGGTTGGAGGGACGGTGGCGCATCCGCTCCGAGCAACCTGAGTGCAGCGTCGTGAGGAGCTCCGCGGTGGGTCCGAGTGAGGACCCTTCGATGGCGCCGCACCGATGGGGGAGGAAGGCTCCGTCGAGAAGGTCCGCGTCCCGCCATGCCTCCTCCGCAGCCTGCTTGAAAAGCCTAGCCGTCCGGTCGAGGCGACGGGCACCCGTGGCGTTGAAGTCGACGGACGCGACGCGCGCGCCACCCAGCTCCCCGTGCGGGCGGACGAAGCTGTCTGTGGTTGCCACGGCCCTGGCCAGGTCGTCCCGCCCGGGTCCAGCCGCAGTCACGGCACCCACGCCTGTGACCCAAACGGTTCGGGGGTTCATGGTCCACCGTCCTTCTGTAGGGCCTCGATCGCGAGATTGAGCCGCTCCACATCAATGCGAGCCATAGCGTCGGGCTCCACTGCCACGCGCCTCAGGAACTCCCGGTCGGGATCTCCCTCCTCGGACGTATGCATGCGATACCACCCGCGGGTCCGCGCCAGGTAGGTACGGGCCCGGCCGGAGGGAATCGGTGGGACCTCGAACTCCAGCTCGTACAGATCGCCGGTCTCGAGCGTCAGGTGGTCCCCGTCGATTGCTCGGAGCAGGTCACCCATGTCCGCCCCATCGCGGTCCAGGGCCGAAGTCAGGCGCACCTCGCGCACATCGAACGCCCCATCGGCCGAGTAGTCGATGGCGACGTGGTCGACGCGCCATAGCGAGGGTGGTGCGGTGACCCGGACTTGCACGCTCTCGCCTGTCACGCCGCTGAGGTCCAGGCGGATCACCTGCCGCTTCGAAAGATCCGAGCTGGCTTCCGCGACCCGACCCTGAGGAACCCAGCCCCTGTCGGTCCTGACCTCGATTTCCAGGAACGCCTGACGGGCGAGGCTCTCCCCGAATCCCCTGGCCAGTGCCGTGTCGGCGTCCATCCGCGCATACCAGGCCCCCGTCTCCCTCCCATGGGCTGCCACGTAGGAGGTCATCAGCATCGCCGCCCACGGTGTGACGCTGGCGTCCACCACTAGCTTGGCCGACCGGGCTGCGCCTGGCCGGTCGAATTCGAGCTCGAGGCCGTCACGCAACTCGGAGCTGCCGGCGGCCGCATTCCGCACCCGCAGCGGTGACTCCCAGCTCCAACCGTCCAGGTTCTCCACACGCGCCATCGCGTCGTGGCCGTCGAGATCCGTTGCACGCCGCGGAATCGCGAGCGGGCCAACCGTGATCAGGGTGCCGTCCGGGGCCGGGGCCACCGAAACGTCGATGTCGTGGTCGACAGCGAGCAACTGGACCGCATCCACATGGTCGGTCTCGTCCATCTCGTTGGCCAGACGCAGACGGACCCTGCCACCCTCGTCCATGGCATGGTCGAGGTTGTCGATGTCCGTGCGCGCCAGGGCCGGCATGATGGCCCCGCCGAAGGTCGACGAGTCGAGTCGCCATCCCTCGCCGTCCCAACTATAAAGGAGCGGACACGAAGCAGTGGTACGCCGCGGCCTCGGGCGTGGCGGTGGATCGTCCTCGACCGCGTCGGCAATAATCCCCCCGAGGATGAGGGCCGTCGCGCCGGCGAGCAGGAACGTCCTCCCAACGTCGGTCTTCTCAACCCTGACCGAAATGATGTCCTCGACGGCGACTCTGATCGGGCCGCTGTTCCGGCCTGGCCCGAGACCACGCACCGTGTCTCCATCCAGGTACGGCTCCCGCAGCATGATCTCCCCGGTGCGGGCGACCGTCAGGCGGAGTCTGTCCGGGGGATCACGCATGACGTGCTCGAAGGGAACATTCGGGTAGTCCCACTTAGTGCACGCCGACAGAAGTGTGGCGAGGAAGGCGAGCGCGAGCGTCCAACGGCGAGATGATGGGGATGCGGTACCTGACATGATCACCTCCAGAGAGCGATGACGATTGCGGTACCAACATCGTCCCGCCGCATCCCCTCGGAGTATACGTCAGATTACGTAGATCGGGCCGTGAATGACGTAGATCGCAGGGCAACCACTTCCAAAAATGGGCCTGGGAGGACTCGAACCTCCGACCTCACGCTTATCAGGCGTGCGGTATCAGGCTTGCAAGGGGAGGATCTCGCCTCGCTCAAGCAGGGTGCCGGACTCGGAAAGGGTTTCTAGAATCCCTATCCCTTCCTTTGTCGAAGGGCGAGGGGAAGACTGACAACGCTACGCGCCCGGCCGGCATCACAGAAACGGGGATTTGGCAAAGGCGTGGCGCGGCGGTGCTAAAACGCCACGGAGGAGGACGCGGTGAGGACGATCTCGAGATTCCGGTTCACCGGGGTGGAGTTCTCCTCGCTCCAGCGTGTACATGAGTCGGTGCGGGGGCAACCCTGACGTTCCTCGTTACCCTCACCGACTCTCGATCTGTTCTAGGGTGGGGCCGACGCTCCTGACGACGCCGAGCACGACGTCTTCGTATAGATAGAATCCGCCCTCTAGAGGTGGCAGCAGTTCCTCGGGCGTCGCGGGATGGGCCATGACTTCCAGAGCGGAGGGCGGAGCGTCTATGAGGGCCCCGTCTAGGTGCGCACGAACCTTGTGCAAGAAGTCCGCTAGCCGGGTCAGCGACGCGGGATCCAGCGTCGTTCGTACGAGTTCGGCCGGCGGACCGGCCAGCATGAAGTCCTCCCACTCCATGAGATCGAACAGGAACTGCCCGCCCTTGTAAAGGGGATCGCGTTGCAGTAACCGGATCAGCACCTCGGCTCGTTCGGGGTGAGCGTGCCGAAACGCGATTCCCCTACGGGCTAACGTGCTGAGCACTCCACGCGTCCATATTCCGCCGCGGCGCCACGTTTCGAGTACCCTCAGGTCCTGTTCTTCCAACCCGTCTCGTCCGTTGCCTTCGGCGCCCTCCGGGTCGGGCGGCTGTCCGTGGTCGCTCATAGTGGTCGCGTGGTCACATAGTGCGCAATCTGGCGAAGCACGGCCTTGGGCTCATTCTCCTCGATGAACGACAAGTCCTCCTCGAAATGCCGCACGCCTTGGTGCGCGAGCCGATCGGCCAAGCCGACAGCGTATTCGATGCACCCGTGGCGCCGCATCTCCTTCAGCATGTCATTCGCGTGGTCTTGGGTCTTGTCGACCCTAGGAATCATGAGCTGAGTCAGCATACGCTTGCGAAGAGGCACGTCGGCTTTGCGCATGAGGTCGATCAGCATGACGGTACGCTTCCCCTCGAGCAAATCACCGAGGGGCTCCTTACCGTACAGCGCCTCCTCGCCGACCAAGTTGAGCACGTCGTCCTGGATCTGGAACGCGATACCGATCAGGCGGAACGCCTCGTCGAAGCGCTGGAGGACCTCCGGGCTCGTAACTCCCGCACACACCGCGCCCAAGCGACACGGTGAGATGCACGTGTACCAGCCCGTCTTCTTCGTGCTCATTGTGAAGTAGTCCTCATCCTGGTCGGGCACGGCCGCGCTGCGGATCCAGCCCAGCTCAATCGCCTGGCCTTCCACGGTCTCGCGGCACATGTGGATGATCTCCTGGATGAGGCCCAGAGTCCGAGCGAGTCCCAGAGTAGGGAGGTTGGACAGCACTAGATCGACCGCGAATAGGTTCATCGCATCTCCGGTGTTCACCGCGAGGCCCACGCCGTGGCTCTCATGGAGCGTGGGCTGGCCCCGTCGAAATGTGGACCCGTCCGCGATATCGTCGTGCACCAAGAAGCCGTTGTGGAACATCTCGATCGCAGCAGCCGACCGAACCGCGTCCTCGGCGCTCCCCCCCAGCGCTGCACAGGTCGCCATGATCAATGTGGGCCGGAGGCCCTTGCCGCCCCTCGCGGGGTAATCGCGCATCAGGCCGTACAACTGTTCGGAGGGCTCGCGATCTGGAATGATGCGCATGAGTTCCTCGGCGACGCGCGTGCGGCAGCTGGCGAGCGTATCCATCAAATCGGCGTCTGTAAACGGGGTGGAAAGCCACCACGGGTGACTTTCGACGCCGTCCCACAGCGAGCGTGGCCGATCAGCGACCGTGCCGCCTCCGATGGAGGCCGGAAGCAGCGCGTCCGCGCTGAGCCGAGGGACGCTGCCGCTCCGTCGTCCTTCCAGGTAGTCGAGGGCCGACCACCCAGTCCGGTATGGTGTGGGGAGTCCGCTTGTGTGCCCGTTGCCATTCCCCGATCCCGACTCGGCCCCCGCGTTACCCGCCGCACTCGGGTCCTCGCCTACGCCTGCGTCCGGCTCTCCTCCCCACTTGGTGGGCTCCAGCTCCCGGTACTCCTTCCAGATGGCCTGCACAGCCCTGAGTCCCGACGCCCGCTGGGAGAGCAACTGGAACGTGCGCCATGCCGCGAGTACGGCGTCGCGCTCACCACGGAAGTCCCAGCCGCTCTCCGAGATTTCATCGACGGGACGCCCCTCGAGGTCGAACACTCGGTTGAGGCTGCGATCGTTGAAGTAGACTTCGACGTCCGGGGAGTCAGTCTGCGTCGCAGTGGCCTCAATCCGGCTCCGCTTCGGTTCGAGCGTGGCATGGGTACCGTCGCCGAAGTGGAGGCCGAAGGTCAGCCCGCGCATCTCTCGTGCGGCGGCGGCCACGACCGCGGGAGCTCGACTCGCGAGACAGCCGACGGTCTCGACCAAGAGGTCGGCGGCTGATTCAATCGGCACGAGCGCCCCCAGCGAACTCGACGATGCCGCGGGTCTCAAACGCGAAGCGGCGGCCGCTCACGGAGCCGGCGACTCGACACGGACCGATCACCTCGTGCACGCTGAACGGGTGGAGTCCCGTCTCGCCAGGGACGACAACCCGGGCCGCGTGGTCGCAGGCGAAATGGAACACCACGTCGTCCGGTCCCATCTTGGCCGTGATGACCAACTCACGTGGGATAGGTGCCATCGGAGGAAATCCCAGGGTGTTCGCGAGCGCCGGGGTCTGCCGCACCCGTGATCTGTCCAATAGCCCAAGCACCGCCACGGAGACGCAGCGCCTCGGGAAGTGCCGCACGAGACGACCCCGATTCCAGATCATGACCGACGAGTGCGCGGACCGGGGCGAAGCGGCCGGCTGGGTGAGCGTGACCACAATGCTGGTCTCGGGCGCCTCGACTCCCGTCCCGTTGGGGTCATTCGCGAAGCCGAATACCCAGCCTCCCAGCTCCGGCCACCCCCACCGCCCTCGCACTCGCTCATGGTATCCGACCGCCTCTACGTTCCGGTACATGCGGTCGCGGAACACCCAGTCGCCACGGGCCACGATTCCCGGTTCCGATTGCCAACGAAAGTGATGGCCCGGCGCAAAAGTGGCCGTCTGGCTGGTGCACGGTCGGCCCGTCCGGTACAAATCGAGTTCGACGCCGACGTGGGGACGAACGGCGGCCACCTCGAAGCGGCCGGCTCGTCCGATCGGTTCCGGACCTCGGAACGCCGACCACTGTGGCACCGAGGTGACGGCGCTGAACTGACTGGCATCCCAACCCTCCTCAGCTCGGTGCACGAGTACGATGGACATGCACCGCGGCCGACGTAGCGGGTCTTCGGGTGAGGGCCCCAACCACGAGACGTTGGCGACCATGCCGAGGGAGCGATCGCGCGACACGAAGGCGTAGTGGAGCCACCTACGCTCGATCACGCCTCCCAGGGGCTCGTCGGGAAACGGTCCCTCGGGACCGAGGGCCACCACAGGGTCGGGCGACAGGCCGATTGGTAGTGGTCGCTCGACGATGGCCATGGTCCCCTTCTTTCATCCAATGGTGCTTCAGCGCTCCCAAGTTAGGGGAGGCTCGAATTCCTCGGGAACCCCTTGTGCGTGTGTACACCGACACCAAACTTACGGGGCCTCCTCCCAACGGGACATACCGTGGACGAAGCTTCGGAAAAAGTCCAACCGTCCCACCGGCCCGACACCGCCGCCAAGGCCGGCGCCCCATCCGGACACGATCGTGCTGTGCGCATGGCCGCCCAAGTGGGGCCGGCACCCGAGTACAAGGCGATTCGCATCACGAGCCACAAGGGGCTGATCGGGAAACAGCGGGAGATCTTCCACCGCTTCAACGACAACCCGGAGATCGCGACACTTCTTTTCCTCAACCCAGTGCTCGCCTTCAAGGAGATTGGGGTCGAGTTGACCCCCGAACTCAGACGGCACGTGCTCCACGCCGTGCAGCATCCGCCGGGTCCGCGGGCAAGGCGTGAGGAACTCGAGGCGAGCCTCCGTGGGACACTCGGTGAGGCACCCAAGCCCCTCGATCGAAAATGGCTGGCGGGTGCGCTGTTCGACACACTCGCGCTGACTCCGCTGAAGACGGGCGGCCATAAGCCCGTGTACCGCCCGCCGCACAACGAGAAGTCGGTAGAGCGCATGAAGGCGCTTCGTCCGAAGATGCGACGAGCCCGCCACGTCCCTCGTTCCAAGCGTGGCAACGTGATTCGGGTCAAGCCTTGGCGATCATCCTTCCGGCGCATGGACCTCGAGGCGCCGGTGCCGGAGCTGTCTCCGGCCAAGAAAGCGCCGACAACGGTGTCTCTCGAAACGCTCTTCTTCTACAAGGACGCGAGTCCGGTCGCCCGAGACCTGCTCGAGCTAGGTGTGCTACAGAAGCGAGCTTTCCCGGTCCAGAGCTCGGCGAGCTTCCGCAGGATCCGGCGCGGAGAAAAGGCCAATGCCTTCCGTAGCTGGATCAAGAGCGTGCGCTTCAACCTCGAGCGTGGCGGTGTCGACTCGTGAGTCTGACGTCCAACTTCGACTTCTGCGTCGAGCTCGGCATCGCCACCGTCCGCGAGATCTTCCACCTCGCGTTCAAGTCAGAGGATCGCTACCCCCACAACGTGGGGCCATTCACGCGGACTTTGAGCGGCCGTGAGGTGACGGTCGAGGCCCGTGTCTTGGACGACGAGACCGATCCGGCAGACCTCGAGTTCCAGGACGAGAATCACATGCTCTTCTCCTTCCCTTTCGAGTTGACCGTCACGACGCCCGAGGCGCCAGACCCAGATCTCAGCCGGGTCACCATGCGCGTCGTCACTCGGGTGCCGGCGCTCCTTACGACCTGGGTGGAGAATACCGGCGAGGTGTTGGGGATGAGCTTCGAAGACATCACCGCGGGCAGCGTCGAGGTACCTGTAATCGAGGGGCTGCCTACCATCGACGTGTCGAACTTTGAGGCGGCGATCCACAGCAAGTACGACCTGATCCCGCACACGAATACCGTGGGAAACAACACGCTGACCCTCTACGACGACAACCGCGATGCGACACTCGTGCCACCCAACGCGGCGACTCCGTCCGACATCACAGCCGATCTGATCGACCACGACGGACAGGAGTTCCTGAAGGTGACGGCGCCCCTCTACGTGGATGTCGACCTGCTCGGCTTGGGTACCTACCTCTCCTTTGGTCGGATGATCTTCCACCGCCCGATCACACGCACGGGTGAGGTAATCCGTGTCGATATGACCGCGGAACCCACGGGCGCCGGAACGGAGCCGATCCAGTCGGTTGTGGAACTGGACAACGCGCACCCCGCGCGTGCCACCGTGATCGCCCAGCTCACCCCGCTGGCGATCGACGCTGTGAACGGATTCGGAATCATTGAGGAGCCTGGCTTCGACGAAGCATCCGCACGGACGCTCCTTCAAGAGGAAATCGCCAGCTACCTGCAGCCGCGGCGCTACCCGATGTACAGCCCGGACTCGGGGGATGCGGCTGAGCCGCTGTCTGAGCCGACGGGCCTCCTGCTGGTCGATGCCGGAGTATTGGCGATCCTCATGAACCGCCGCAGCCCGGGCGACCCAGCGCTGCCGGACAACTTCTTGGGAGGCCTCGAGCTCGCGCTCTCGGTCGGGCGTGCCAAGGTCGACGAGATCATCCAGGTCGCCATCGACGAGGAGTTTCCGGACCTCGACAGCGACGAGGGCCACCACATTGTGACGGACGAAGGGAGCGCGAACCTCAAGGAACTCTCGGTGGTGCCGTCTGACCCGGGCACGCACGGGGAGGGTGAGGGCCACCTCTGGGTGGAGGGGTTCGCCGAGGTCGAGATAGACTGTTGGCCGGATCCGGACGTTTCATTCGAGGGGCCTATCTTTGTCGTTGCAACGCGAACGGACACCCCCGATGGGTGCGAGTTGGAGATCGAGGCGACTCCAGGCGACTTCGACATCGATCAGAGCTGCTGCGACGTCTTCGTCGACCTGATCATCCCGATCGTCGGGTGGATCATGCTCGCCGTCGTCGAGAGTTCCATCGACGCCGTCGGAGGAGAACTCATTGGCGTAATCGTCGAATCTCAAGAGGCGCAGATCGCTCCCATCCCTCCGGTCATCAACGGCATTGCCGAAGTCACGGCGTGCCTCACCGACCTGAAGATCCGCAGCGACGGCTTCATCCTGCCTGGCGAGATCGAGGTACGCCGGCTGGGTGAGAGCTTCGAAGACCGTGAGGGGGACGGGGGCCTCCCACGCCCGTAAGCGCCATGGCCACGACGACCGCAATAATTCGACTACCTCAGGAGAGATAGCATGCCTACCGTACGAGGCTTCGTACAGCAAATCGAGATCGGGAGAGCCGGCCTGGTTCGAGCGTTCCTGATCCACGCCGACGGGTCGCAGGGCACGTATGTGATCCACGATCTGGACGGCGATCCGGAGCGCTTCAACGAGCGCCTGGCGAAGCTCGGGATCCTGCGCGATGCGATGAACCGTGCCGAGCCGGTCGAGGTGGAATACATCGGCGATGACGCCGGTGAGGTCATCGACCGGATTCGGCGGATCTCACGGGATGACCTCAGCACCGAAGTCGACCTGAACCAAGCCGTCGGCTTGATTGTCGACGTCACCGTTACAACGGAGACCGGGATCGATGCCAATGGTGAGCGGCTGGACAGTGCCACGATCAGAATGCTCACCACGCAACTCAAGGGGGTGCAATTACGCTTGGTGCTGCAGCCCCCGGAACGTGGGGTGGCTCTCGCCCAACTCGACCTGCTCGAAGAAGCTCGCAGGTCGGGCGTGCTCGCTCGGGTCGTGTACGACCAAAGTGACGGCCATAACGATATCGTCGGCGTGGCCGTGGACGTCGGCACCGACCGCTACAGCGGTGAGGATGGACAGGCGGTGGACGGCTTCGTCGAAAGCCTCGGCCTGCTGTCGGCGGGCGTGGATCTCGGGCCGTTCGCGCGCGTGCGCTTCACGACCGCCCCACCGTTCACGGGAAACGGCAACACGATCTCCATGGTGACGTTCGACCCCCAGACGCTTGACCTAATCGTGGCCAAGGGCTCCGTCAATTACGAGTTGTTCGAGGCCGGCCTCAGGGACAACCTTCGAATGCGGGTCGAGGGGTCCGCGAGCCGAGCGGACCGGAAGGACCTGAAGGACCTGAAGGAGTACTCCTTTGCGGGCGCTCTGAAGACGGCCGAACAGGTGATGCTGGTGACCGGCTGCACGCTCCTGGCGCCGTTCGCCTCCGCGAGTCGACCGGTGTGGGTGAAGATATCGCGGCGCTCGCTCGATCACGGTCCCGACGGATGGGCGTGCACTCCTGGCGTGCCGTCTTCAGATCTCGCTCCTCGGACGCTGCGCGACCTCAACCTGCCATATCCCGCGGAATGGGTTGGATGGGCATGTTTCAACGACGGCATCTACCGATTCCAGCTCGACGTGCCCACCGACTTCAGCATCACGGTCGACCACGAGGAGCTGTGCCTCTTCAACGCGACAAACGAGGACGGAGAGGAAAGTGAACAGCGTGTAGCCCACGCCTGTCTAGGAGGTCACCACGAGGTTCGGGTTGCGCTCGACGCTTGGAAGTGTGACTACGAGTTCATTATGGACGTGTTCCAAATCCGCTGATACCGAGGGAGACGACCGATGGCGATCGAAGAGCGCACCGTAACAGTGGTGCAGAAGGACGACGACGAGTTTCGTATCAGCGATGGCGGCGTGGCGGTATACGGCCGGGACGACACCCCTGCGCTGCGCCACGATATCGGCGGTGCGGTGATGCACGGTTCCGCGCCCGGCGTTCCCTTGGTGCACATGCACTACTGGGACGCCGATGGCGCCTGCGAGGTGAATGTCTCCGGTGGAGTGGATCTGAGCGGGAAGGTCACGCTTTCGGGGGACTCCGATGCACCCATTCCGGTCCAGATGACGCACCGATTCGAGGGCGATCATCACCAGACGCTGAGCATCGCTCCCATCGACCACGCCTTGGAGGTGTCGACCGGGTTGGCGCGTCCGATTCATCATGCGCTGCAAATGCGCACCCCGCTGCAGCTGCGCTTTTGCAACCCCTGGCATGTCGCGTCGGACTACGCCGTCGAGCTCCGCGTGGGAAAGAGGAGCTTTTTGTCGGTCCGCCTAACCGGTGCTACAGTCGCCACTCCTCAAGCGTGTGCCGACGACTCGTGCCCACCGGTCGTCTCTCACCCCTTCCACCCCTAGGAGTGCGACATGGCCACGAAGAGGAGTAAGGCAGGCGCCTCGGAGGAGGCCGGATCGAAGCGAAAGTCCGGATCCATAAAGAAGGCCGGGTCGACTCGGAAACCCAGATCTACCAAGAAGGCCGGCTCGACTCGGAAACCCAGATCTACCAAGAAGGCCGACTCGACCGGTCCGAGCGCGCGAACCCGAAAGAAGCCCGCGCCGGACCTGCCCAACGCCGACGCGCACGATGACGGAGAGCGAGTGGGCACGGAGGCGGCCGAGCCCATCGTCGACGGAGTGACCGAGCTCATCAGCGCTGCGTTCGGTGTCGGCGCCAGTACCGCTCGGGCGTTTGCCCGGGCGACGGCGGGTGAGCATGAGGTCGAGAAGCCCCAAAGCGACCGTCCGCTGGACGAGATGGTACACTACATCGTGGCGAGCATCACCAACGTAGTGCGGCTGTTCGGGTCGGCCATCAGTGGAGCTGTGGGACTCGACGATGAGCAGGAGGCTGGTCAGGATCCGGCGGGTGCGCCAGCCCGAGCGACGAGCCCGAATCCGCCAGCCGATGGCGGGCTCCGGACCAGCGTTCCGACCGTGGCGCGGGGCGGCACGCTAAGGGTGCCGTTGTCTATCGAGAATCCGGGGCCAGAGCCAATGGATGGACTGGCGGTTCGTGTAGGTGAGGTCGCGGTAGAAAACGCGGGCCCTGGTCAGATGCTGGCGACCTCAGCCGTCCGATTCGAGCCCCAGACACTAAATATCGCTCCGCATGACTTCGAGAAGCTCACGGTGTTCGTCGACACTGAGCCCGACACGGCGACGGGGACGTACGCATTAGACGTTCAGATTGGATCCGAGGCGCATCTTGCGCACCTCCACTTCTCGGTTGTGGGGCCGCCTTTGGGCCAGGAAGCGTCCGGCTAGCCCGTTTCGGGGGGCCGGAGGCCCTTAGCTTTCTGTCAGGCGGTCGAGGGGTGGACGCCGCTCGTCGGTGAAGTTCTGGAAGAGGTCGACCGTCGAGATCGCGAGCACCGTCCCGACGTCGGCCACCACGTCGACGATTTCGTGTGCGTCCTGACGAAGCTTGGCTGAGAGGGGAGACTGGCGCGCTTCCGCGAGCTTACTCTCCGAGATGACCTCGTCTCGGACCCTGGCCGAGATACGGATCGCCATGGCCAGTTCGCGCTCCGCGACATCCGCCACCGATTCTCCAAGCTCCCGTGTACGACGGGCTAACTCGCGGACCGACCGCGTGACATCCTCCACCCCAGTGGGTTCCTCAATGGTCTCGATTCTCACGCTCTTGGCCATCTTTCCCTCCGTGGCGCGGGCCGCGGTGTGGGTCTTGGAGCGACAAAGCGACAACTCCGCACCATCGGCTCCTGCATCCGTTAATAATCTGCATCAGGGTTGGGCACAAGCCTAGGGACCGACGCGGGCCGGATCAGCCCGCCACGCAGGTGGCCGACGCGATCTCGTACGCCACTTCGGGCGGCGGCACCAGGCAGCCCTAGCCATCGACGCCACGGACAAGGCGGCTCCGCTGCATTGGCAGGAGAAGACGCAGCTCAAGAAGGACCTTCGGTGTCAGGTCAAGCCCGAGTGGCTGATCCAGTTCGGGGAAGGCCCTGTTGAAGAGGCATTGGAGCCGAAAGGGCCGCGGTTGCCCAGCCCGAGATCCTACGACCTTTTCTGAGGAATGGGCCTGGGAGGACTCGAACCTCCGACCTCACGCTTATCAGGCGCTCAAGTAGGGGTCGGAATCACGGCAGGGTGACCGAACAACCTAGATGGATCGCGCGATTTTCCGCCTTCGCGATTCCGAGATGTCCTGATCTCCCGGGTTCAACCGACAGGAATCGGCCACGGGTCACCGGCCCCCTGATCGACGGTCAGGTTCTCTTGGGTGCGTTCGACCAGGTCGCGTTCGAGCGGCGTCTGCATTGGCTCGATCTCGGGCACTCACCTACCGCCCCGACACGGATCCAACGCCGACCAACCCGGCTTCTGACAGACGCGGGGAAGGCCAGTTGCGGCAGAGTGTAAGAATATCTAACATTGTTGGCGGGCATCCGCCGCTGTGTTAGATATCATCCTCCCCCCGAGAAGGACAGGTTGACCAGGTATGGCTGAGAAACTGAAGGATATCAGTAGCATTCTTCGGGAAGCGCGGACGTCACGCGGTCTCACCCAGGCTGACATCGCACCTCAGCTTGGTGTATCGCGAGCCACCATCGCCCAGATCGAGACAGGACGGCGATCCGTGAAGGCCGAAGATCTGCGCCGGCTAGCTGCCTTCTATGGCTGTAGCCTCAGCGAACTCCTTCCCCCGGCTACCGACGACCAGGAAGTGGATGGCGTTGCCGAGCTGCTCCGCTCCCATCCTGATCTCGCGGAGGATCAGGGGCCGGGTTCCTTCGCTGGTGTGTGCGCGACCGCGAGAGCTCTCACCGATCTGGAAGCAAGACTTGAGATCGACGCCATTGCATACTCGCTTCCTTCGTACCGAGTTGAGCGCGGAAATATGCCGTGGCAAGCGGCGCGGGAAGGTTATCGCATTGCGGAGGATGAGCGGCGGCGCCTAGCACTTGGAGAGGGGCCCATCCGTTTCGTTGACGAACTGCTCATGACGTCGGGCGTTCGTTCGGCCAAGGCGACTCTGCCGACAGGAATTCTCTCGATTTCGATCGCTGAACCGGACTACGGCCTTCTTGTTGTGGTCGAGAAGAACCTTGGTCTCGAACACCGCCGCTTTAGATACGCACACGGACTTGCCCATTTCTTGTTCGATACCGAAGCGCCGTGGCGCGTGTGTAAATCTGGCGGAGCGCCTGACTTTCCAGAGGTGAGGGCCGACGCGTTCGCCAGCGCCCTTCTGATTCCCCAGTATGGCCTGCGTCGATACGTCGAGACCCTCGGCAAAGAGACACTGGGACGCACTGGTCCCACGGTGCTCTCCGTGTTTTCAGAGGGCGACGGTCGCGACAAGACGGGCGAGAGCCGTCGCGTGGATGGTCGCCAGCGCAGGGGTCGTCATCCGATCACCTTGTTGGACGTCCTACGGACGGCTCACTACTACGGCACGAGCCCCAGCGTGGCTGCGCATCGTTTGAGAAACCTCCGACTGTTGACAGACCGTGAACTCGATCAACTAAAAACGATGTTGCGAAGTGAAAAGCATACGCCGATCGAAGGGGAACTTGCGCTGCAGGCCCATGAGATGGACTCCCTCTGTTCTCGTCTGGCGGCGCTCGCGGCCAGTGCACTCCATCGGGGGAATATCGATACCCCCAGATTCAACGAACTAGCGGATCTCGCGGGAGTTCGCGTCGCAGACCGAAAGCGTCTCTTGGCCGCTGCGGCCACGCCTCCACAACAAGCGCGTGGGAGTTCTAGCCGAACGCCGCGCCGCGCTACGTCGGCGACTTCCCCATGAACCTCGAGGCGCGGCTTTCCGTCATGACCAGCGCTCCGCTCCACGACACACCGACGGACTCTGAGGAGATGCTGGCGTTGCTCAGGCAACTTCACGTGGATTCCGTACCGCTTCTCGACCAGGCAAGACCTCGGCTGGACCACGGTCAGGCCGTCGGTGTGAATGCCAAGGGCGACGACCAGAAGCCCTTTGACATCGCTGTTGACGAATGGATTCGACAGTGGCTTTCAGAACACTTCGAAAGCGGTGTAGTGGAGTCTGAGGAGCAGACGGGTGCGTTCGAGTTCGGGAGCGGCGAGCAACGCTACCGATTCATCGTCGACCCGGTCGACGGTTCCGACAACTTCGCGCGTGGCCTGCCGCTGTCCGCCATCTCGCTGGCCATGCTTCCACGACAGACATCGCTTTCAGCGGACGGAGTCATCTTCGCGTCGGTGGGTGCCACATCGGGCCCTGGAGCCGTCGTCGCGGCGCGCGGAAACGGAGCCTACTCATCAGACGGCCGACGCTTGCACACATCGGAGACGCGCCGTCTTCGCGACGCGTTTATCTCCTGCGAGCTGAACCATTGGGCGCCGGACGCCTCTCTCGCCGACCTGATGCGGACCTGCGCCGGCATACGCGTTTACGGCTGTGCTTCACGTGCTCTGTGCCTGGTGGCAGAGGGAGTTCTGGATGCCCATATCGACGTCAGAAGCCGATTGACGCCTGAGAGTTTTCTCGCGGCCTCGTTAATCGTCACCGAGGCCGATGGCCACATCTGTCGTCTCGACGGCGGGGCGCTCGGTCCATTCGAATCGCTGCAGGATCGCACGACCCTCGTCGCAGCATCGACCCAAGAGCTTACAGAGGAGATCATCAATGCCCTCGCTGGATAGAGTTCCACGCCGAGAAACGGTCGCTCCGCTGGCCGTGATTCTCGCAGCCGGCAATGGGAGCCGCTTGCGGAGCGCGCGTTCGGCCGTGCCAAAACCGCTTGTCCACTTGCGAGGCCTGTCGATCGCCGAGAGATCGATAGCACAACTGCTCACGGCTGGTGTGGAGCGATTTGTCGTCGTTCTTGGGTATGACGCAGCGCTTGTCCAGCACGAATTCGAGCGGGTTGCAAGACGACGTCGCTGCCATATCACTTTTGTTGAGGCTGAGAACTGGGAAAGAGGCAACGGCT
>BTRA01000045.1:0-21695 GCA_036986155.1 Gemmatimonadota bacterium
GCACGGCCACTCTGGAGGGGAAGCCCCAGCAGTTCGAAGTACCCGGGGGTCACGGTCGTCACGAAGCCCACCGGCCGGCTCTCCTCGGCCGCGGGCGGGCGCCCCTCCATCTCGATGACGCCGCGCTCGCCGAGGCCGATAGACGGCCGTGAACTGGCGAGCTCCGCTCCCGTCACACCGGGGAGCGCGAGCACTTGATCCTGCATGGCCCGGTAGAATTGCCGGATCGCGTCATCGTCGGTGTACTTGTCGTCCGGAAGGTCGATGGTGGCGGTCAACAGGCCGGCCGGATCGAAGCCGAGAGTTCTGGATTGAAGGCTGATCACGGTCCTCACCATGAGACCGGCCACGATCATCAACATGACCGCGAGAGAAACCTGTGCGCCGACGAGGAGTCCGCGCGTGCGACCACCGCGACGCCCGCCCGAACGCGCGCTCCCGTCCTTGAGCGATGCCGTCGTGTCGCCGGACGAGGCCGACAGCGCCGGGAGAAGCCCGAACGCCAGGGGTGTGAGCAAGGCCACACCAAGCGTGAAGAGCAGTACTCGAAGATCCAGGTCGGCCATCAAGAACACCGGCTCGCGCCCTGCGGAGATCAAGACCAGGGCCTCGAGAAGTCCCTTGGCCAGGACCAAGCCGAGCGTGGACGCGGCGAGAGCGATCAGGAACGCCTCAGTGAGAAGTTGCCTGACGAGCCGGATTCGGCGAGCGCCGAGAGCGGCGCGCACGGCCAGCTCCCGACCCCGGGCCGTAGCACGCGCAAGGAGCATGTTCGCCACGTTGGCACACGCGATCAGCAGCACGAAGGCCACGGTCATGCTTAGAAGCAGGAGGATGGTCTTGGCCTGCTCGTTCACCAATGACTCCTGTACCGGCTTGGCGGACAGGACCCATCCCTCGTGGGAGATGGGGTACTCCTCCGCGAGCCTGGACGAGACGACGCTGACCTCCTCCTGGACTTGTTCGTGCGTGGCTCCCGGACGAAGGCGCCCCGTGATGTAGAACGAACGCTGGTCCGCGGGCTCACTCGTACGATCCATACGCGTGGGAACCCAGAACTCGGCCTCGCCGAGGTTGGCGAACTCCATCTTGGGCGTCATGATGCCGACGACCGTATACTCCACGCCGTCGAGCCGGAACGTGGAACCCACCACATCCGGATCACTCGCGAACCGGGCGACCCAAAAATTATGCGCCATGATCGCTACGGGGGGTGCACCGGGCAGGTCTTCACCTGGAAGAAAGCCTCGACCGACCACGGTCGAGAGTCGCCATGTATCCAGGGTGTTTGCGCTGATTCGGTTACCCGTTACCCGAAACGGCTCGCCGTCGTCGGTGGACATTACCCATTGGGCGCCGGTCAGCGCGGAGACGCTCTCCAGGCTCCGCACTTGGTCGCGGATGTCGAGGAAGTCAGCGTACGAAACCCCGGTGCGCTCGACGTCCTGCTGCGCGTTCGCCGACCGGATGACTGAAACGGTCTCCTTTTCCTGCATGGGGAGATCCGCGAAAACGATGACGCTAACCAGGCTGAAGATCGCCGTGTTGACACCGATGGCCAGCGCGAGCGTGGTCGTCGCCACGACGGCGAACGATGGGTTCTTGAGCATGGCTCGCACGCCGAAGCGGAGGTCTTGGAACAGGGTGTCCATGAGTATTGGTTTCCGATGGCTTGGGAACTGGAGTGTGGCGAACGCGCAGGGAGGTCTCAAACGGGCCGCGATGATTCGGGCCCGAGGTCTACCCCTTCCCACAAGCTCGACAGCACGGCGCGGGACCGGTGGAGCGCACGGATCCTACGGAGACTACGGCTGGAAGGTTTCAGGGTCACCGCGAACGCCGGGTACGCAGTGCCGTATCCTTTGTCAGATTTTTCTGACTTGACAAGATTTTTTTACTTACGAGATTGGGATATGCAGCAATCCATATCGATCATAGACCGTACCGAAGCGGCGGCAGCCCTGCTGAGCCCGGTGCGCATGGAGATCCTCCGTCTACTGCGCGAGCCCGACTCCGCCGCGGGAGTGGCACGCCGCCTCGACCTCCCGCGCCAACGGGTCAGCTATCATGTGCGCGCCCTCAAGGACGTCGACCTACTCTGGGACGTGGGCGAGCGGCGCAAAGGAAACTTCGTCGAGAAGCTCGTTCAGTCGACCGGACGCCACTACTTGATCGCTCCCCAAGCGCTGGGTGAACTCGGGGCCCACCTCGACGAGGCCCAAGACCGGTTCTCGAGCGCGTACCTGGTGGGCATGGTGTCCGAGGCGGTGCGTGACGTGTGCACCCTGAGGCAGCACTCGAAACGAGTCGGCAAGAAGCTCGCGACCCTCTCGCTCGAGACCGAGGTGCACTTCTTGGATCCCGCTGCCCAGAACGCCTTCGCCGAAGAGCTCGCAACGTGCATGACACGGCTGACAAAGAAATACGACCACAAGCGCGGCCTGGGTGGAAGGAGCTTCCGCTTCATGCTCGCCGGGTACCCGGCATTGTCACGCGAGGCCGACGCGCCCCGCCCCACCTCTAGACCAACTGCACAGGAGACATCATGACCGACACGCCGCAGAATCGCACCCGGGCGATCGAGATCGAGGTGGCGGTCGACGCCTCTCCCGAGAAGGTGTGGGAGGCCATCTCGGAGGGCGAGGGAATCCGGCGCTGGTTCGCACCCGAGGTGCGCGTGAGCCCGGGAGTGGGAGGGTCGATCTGGCTTTCCTGGGGCGAGGGCGTTGAGGGAGAAGCGACCATCGACATTTGGGAGCCCGGCAAACGAATTCGCTGGATCGAGGAGTGGGGCTCCTCGGAGGACGAGGGCGGCACCACGCTGATCGCGGTGGAATTCCACGTTGAGACCCGAGGAGGAGAGACCATCGTTCGTTTGGTGCACTCGGGCTTCTCCGCTTCGGCCGACTGGGACGAGTACTACGACGCGACTGAAGCGGGATGGACGTACTTCCTGTGGAACCTACGACACTACTTGGGGAGGCATCCGGGAACCCCCCGCACCATGATCTCGGATCGCCGAAAGACCACACGTCCATTCGGCGAGATCTGGGCGGCGCTGCTGGGACCGGATGGGATGGCCGTGTCCTCGCTCGAAACGCTGGCCGCGGGCGATGCCCTGGCATTGAGTGTCGGTGCCTCGTCCTTCTCGGGCGAGGCCGCGTACGTGCGGGCGCCCCGCAACCTGGCGGGCACGCTCGAGGAACTGAATGACGGGCTCATCTTCATCGAGATGGAGCCGGGCGCGAGCGACACCTGGGCCTGTGGGGTCTGGATCTCCGCCTACGGTGTCCCGTCGAGCGAGACCGAAGCCGTACAGCGTCGGCTTACCGAACTCATGGACGGCGTCTTCGGGTCGGGCTGAGGCACGAATCCCTTGCGGCCTCGGCGGCACATCTTCATCGAGAGTACGGGTATTACAGCCAGGCGATCGCAGCTGCCATCTTCACGTGAGGAGCCCGATGAACACCGAAGCGTCCGACACACCTTCCTGGTGGGCGAGAGGCCTGCTCTTCGAGAACTGCAGCTGCACGGTCATCTGCCCAGGCCACGTGCATTTCAGCCAGCACTGCACCCACGAGCGCTGCAGGGGCTATTGGGCGCTCCGCTTCGACGAGGGTACATACGGCAATGTCGACCTGACTGGAGTGCGGGTCGTGATCGCCTACGATGCGCCGCAGCACATGATGTCGGGTGATTGGACTGAGGTCTTCATCGTGGACGACTCGGCGAGTCAGGCCCAAGTCGACGCAGTGGAGAACATCCTTACGGGCCGAGCCCGCGGCCCGTGGGAGGTACTCGGGCGATTCGTCGGGACACGCCTTCCGACGAGAATCGCGTCCATCGAGATCACGGAGGAGGGCGCCCTGAAGCGGGTCGCGGTGAAGGGCCTCATGGAGGGCACGATCGAGGACATACGCGGCCGTGATCGGGGCCGCCCCGTCACCTTCCAGAACATGTTCAACCAGATCCACGCAGCCGAGCAGGTGATCGCCACGGGCGAAACCCGCTATGACGACGGGGACATCGCGGTCCAGACCGAGGGTTCACACGCACTACACTCGCAGTTCGATTGGCGAGTCGACGCGGAGTGAGTTCGGCCGGCGTAGGGATCGCCGAAGCCGGATCGGCCGGCGTCTCCGTCTCGGGCCTGGCACGGGCGGAGCGGTCGATCTTGGTGGGGTCCGCCCTGGGCGTAAGCGGCCTCGCCTGGATCGTCCTCTCGACTGGCGGAGTGACGGGCTCCTCATCCATCGTCGCGGCCACGGTGATGTGGCTCCTGATGATCGTGGCCATGATGATGCCGGCCACGCTGCCCTGGCTGGTGGCAATGGGTACCCTCTCGAGGGCTCCCACGGGTAAGGGAGCCCTTCCGGGCGCCTCCGTGGGGCTCTTTTCCGCAGGGTATTTCGCTGTCTGGATGGCGTTCGCGGTCGCGGGAGCGGGTCTGCAGGTCGGACTACGTGCTTTGGGGCTCTTGGGTGCGGAGATGGCTCTCGCCGCCCCGCTCGGCGGGTTGGCGCTGGCGGCCACCGGTGTGTACCAGATGTCCGCCGTGAAGGCCGCCTGCCTCCGCCACTGCCGCAACCCGATGAGCTTCTTTCTCTCCCGCTGGCGGAACGGACCGGTCGGCGCCCTCGGCATGGGGGTTTCGCACGGCGTATTCTGTGTGGGCTGCTGCTGGGCATTGATGCTGCTCGGCTTCGTATTGGGCCTGATGAACCTGGCGTGGATGGCGGCCCTCACGGTCGTCGTTTGCATCGAGAATCTGGCGGCAGGCGGACCGGCTGTGAGCCGCGCGCTTGGGCTCGGATTGGTGTTGCTCGGTGTCGTGGTGGTGATGGTCGGCTAGGCCTCACGCGGTTGCCTGGGTAGCGTCGCCCGCCTAGCGTCCTCCGGCATGATCTCCGATCCCATGGCCGTGATCGTCGTGCTGGCTGCGGTCGTCTACCTAGCGATCAGGCTCGAAGAGGAGTACCACCTCTTCCGCTCTCTCGGATCCGCGCTGGTGGCGATTCTGATCGCCCTGCTGCTCTCGAACGTGGGCATCATTCCAGGCGAATCTCCGGCTTACGTATTCCTCGTTGGGCCCGGCGTGAGCGTGGGCATCGTGCTGATCCTGATCAGCGTCGACGTGCGTACGGTGTTCTCCGCCGGCCCGGCGATGCTGGGTGCCTTCGCCCTCGGCGCCGTGGGCACGATAGTCGGTGCCGTGACCGGCGCGTTCCTCTGGTCGGGCATGGTGGGCCCTGAAACTTGGAAGCTGTCGGGGCAATTCGCCGGCACTTACACAGGGGGAGGCGTCAACTTCGCTGCGGTCGGGCAGGCGGTCGGTACAAGCGGTGACCTCTTCACGGCCGGCATCGCCGCGGACGTCATCATCACGGCGTTCTGGATGGCAGCATGCCTGACGGCGCCGCTGTTGCTCGGCGGGCGCCGGGGCGCCTCCATCACCGCGGGGCCGTCTCAGGGCGACGAGGCCGACGCGCCTGACGCCAGCCCCGACTCGCTACACCTCGCGTTGTTCGCCTCCGCGAGGCCTCTTAAGCTCGCCGACGTGGCCGGTCTCGTCACGTTGGGAATCGGCACCACGTGGGCGGCCGGGTGGCTGGGCCAGTTGTGGACCGCGCTCCCCAGCGTCCTTTGGCTTACGACCATTGCACTTCTGCTCGCCCAGGTCCCCGCCATCAAACGGCTTGACGGAGGCGCCATGCTGGGCAACTACCTGGTGCTCCTCTTCCTGGCAAGCAACGGCGCAAATTCTGTGATCGCCCGGATATTCGAGGTGGGACCCGGAGTGTTCTACTTCGCAGCCACCACGGTGGCGGTTCATGGCGTGGTCATCTTCGGCGTGGGCCGAGCCGTCGGTATCGACGCGGGCACCCTGGCGGTCGCTTCGCAGGCCAACGTGGGTGGGCCCGCGTCCGCCATCGCGTTGGCGAGCGCGCGCGGGTACGCCGACCGCCTCCTCCCGGGTGTGGCCGTCGGCCTACTCGGGTATGCCGCGGGGAACTATCTCGGTCTGGCGGTCGCACGCATCATGCAGGGAGTGCTCGGCGGGTAGCCTTCCGACCCGATCGACGAGGCAACCATCTCGGCTCGACTTGGTCGATGCCGTTTGGCGAGCCAGCGAAGAGCCTCATGCCCCCTTCCCCGGAGGCGACGTACAGTTCCTCGAGCGCGAGGCCACATGGTTCGAGGTGGTGGCAGGCATGACCGCCTTTCGCCAGACCCTTCAGGGTGCGGGTGGTGCCGAGCAGATCTAGGTAGGTCTGGTCACACCCGGGATCTTCTCCGTGCTGGGCCACGCGTTTTGGCGCTCCTACTTCGGCAAGGTTCGTGGCGGAAGACATCCGGCACGGCGACATCCGAGAGAATCCGCCCGGGAACATTGTCGGCGCGGAGTCCGTTATTCTGGTTGAACAGCGTGGGCTCCCATCAACGTGAGGCTGGCGCATGAACCCGTCGAACACGCGCCGCTATCTGAGCAAAGGAGTCCTGGGCCTGGCCGCCGGATTCTTGATTCCCATCGGCTTGGGTGCCCAGGCGATCTGTGCAGCGCCACACTCGTCGCCGTCCCTTCAGCCCTCGGGCTCCGTCGGCACGATCGAGCCACTGACCGGTTGGGTCCAATTCACCTACTTCCGGCAACGCTCCACCGAGTTCTATAACCAACTCGGTGATCTACAGCCGCTCTTGGCTAATACGGCCATCACGACCAACTCCGTCTTCGTCACGAGCGGTTTCGGGATAACCGAAGGCTTGGAGGTCTGGGCCCAACTCCCCATTCACGACCTGACTTCCACGTCGACCGCCGGCGACGCGGCGCGGCGTGGCGTAGGCGATCCGCGATTCGCGGTGCGGGTCGGATCGGAGCTCTTTGGGCTGTCTGTCCCGTTGATGGTG
This sequence comes from Gemmatimonadota bacterium, assembly GCA_036986155.1. Classification (GTDB taxonomy): domain Bacteria; phylum Gemmatimonadota; class Gemmatimonadetes; order Longimicrobiales; family Gaopeijiaceae; genus JACZXQ01. The sequence continues at coordinate 6,907 of BTRA01000045.1, forward strand.
CGTGGCGGAGTGAAGTTCGCCGGGACGAGCTTTCCGGTGGACGCGACGATCATTCCGTTGTCCGAAGGGCAGACGGACTGGGAAGTGAGCTTGGAGTCGGGGTATTACCTCTCGGGAGCGTTCCCTATCCAGGTCATCGGCTCGGTCGGGTACAGGTGGCGCACGTTGAATGGGAACAACGGGCGCAAGCCGGGAGACGAGAGGTTCGCCTACGTGTCGGTGGGCGGACCCCAACGGGGCTGGCGTTGGAGCGTGGCCTTTCAGGGACTCTGGGGCGAGGCGCCGGAAGACCACGGTATCCGACTCACCGGGAGCAAACGGAAGCTCATTCAACTCGACCCCTCGATCGCATACCAACTGGGTGGAAACGAGGTGCAGGTGGCCATGACCCTCCCGCTTCTTGGGCGTAACCTGGCCGCCGCGAACGCCGTCACCATCGGTTTCTACATGCCGTGGGCACTGCCCTGACTTTGTCCAAGCTGTCTTCCATGGTGCTTTTGGTTGTCGCGAGCCTCAGCACCGCACCGCGCTCGATCCTGGGCCAGGACCAACCGCCGAACGCAGAGCACGAGGTCGCTGGGTTGGGATACTCCCTCGGCGATCCCGGCGCACCCATCCATGTCATGGAGTTCGTGGACCTGGGGTGTAGGGAATGCCGGCGGTTCTCAGAGGAGACCTTTCCAAGCATCGAGGAGGAATACGTGTCCACCGGCCGGGTGTACTGGCAGATCATCCCCTACGTATCGGGGCTCCAGCCCAACGGCGAGCAGGGAGCTCGCGCCGTTGAATGCGCCGCCGACCAGGACGCGTTCTGGCCCATGCTCGAGACCCTCTACGCGCATCAAACGGAGTGGTGGACCAAGCGGCGACCGCAGAGGCAATTCAAGCGGTACGCCAAGGCTCTCGACTTGGACACGGATCGTTTTGGGCGATGCTACAGGGGGAAAGAGACCGAAGAGCGGACCGAAGCGAATACGGAGGTGGCGCTACGGGCCGGTGTTCGAGCGACGCCGACCTTTTTCGTCAACGGCCGTACGGTTCTCGGTGCTCTTCCCGCGGAGCTTTTCCGCGCAGTCCTCGAGAAGGCGGTCGTTCCCAAAGGCTGACGGCGGAGCCGGCCCCAGGACCGCCGCCGGAGCCGTGCCGGTCAGTCTGCGAGCCAGACGAACTTGCTGGTCGTCGGGTGGAAGGCGGACCAGGCGAACCAAAACGCGATCATCGACCCAGGATGTCCGGGAAGCACGGCTCCGGCCAGTTCTCCGGCCACCGCCTGGCCCGTGCGGGCCCATTCGCTGCCAGTCTCGTTGTCGAGGATCTTCCCGTCCTCAACGCGGAATGTGAGCGGCGCGTCGGAACCAGGCGCTGGACGGTCGGAAATTCGCGAGAAGGTGAAGGCAGACTCGGCCACGCGGTCCCACACCACCAAGAAGGGCTCGCCATCCACCTCTGCGTTCACCACCCCGAGCTCTCCCAACTGGTCGAGCTCGAGGAAGGGAAAGGCCAGCACCCCTCCGTCTCGCCCTTCAATGGCCATCACCCTCTCCTTGGGCTGCCGCGTTTGATCGAACCTCTGCGGCAAGAATGGAGGGGCGTCCAGGTCCTCGTAGTCACCGTAGGGGTATTGCGTGTAGTCACGACTCCACCCGGTCTCGGATGAGATGACCTCGGTGTCCGGGTGATGCTCGAGCCAAGCTCTCCACGTCATTTCCGTAACTGCGATGCGAGGCAACACCGTCCCCGTTTTCGGGCCGCAGACGCCGGTCCCCATCATCTGAGGCCAAAGGGTCACGGGCCTCGCGCGGTCGAACATGACCTGGTTGTTGCGGAATAGGAGCCCCGACACGCCGAAGTCGACCCCACCCACCGCACTCCGGTCGAAGGCTATCGCCGATCCGGTGAGGGGACAGTACGTCACGAGAAACTTGCCCTCGGGAAGGTTGAGGTTCAAAACCTCATGCCACCAGAGGATGTTGTGCGGAATCGCAAGCACGCGGTCACCCACCAGGAATCCAATCACGCGATCGAGGGGCAGGAGATAGTCCGCTTCGGCATCGTCGGCTAACACGAACTTCGGGTTGATGAGCGCGGGGATATTGTCGCGCCCGACCCCGGTCTCCAGGAGCTCGTCGAGGTCGATCGTGCACTGTGCTTCCGCGGCGTCGGGCGTATCGACTAGCCCTCCACCATCTCCGCCCCCGCACGCCGACAGCCCGATCATCAGAAGCCCCGACAGAGTCAGGGCCGGCAGAGTCTTTGAGGCTCGGGTCATCGAATCCATCGGCATAGCTGTCTCTCCGGGGCGGGTGGCGGGCTTACACATTCAGAACGCGGCGAAATTCTGGACGGTTCCCAGTGGAGCGAGAAATGGCGTCTAAGCCCTTCGCGGGCTCAGGCCACCGATTCGTTGCGTACCGCTATGGCCCGTGTCGCGCGATCAATCCTGGCCTGCGTGCCCGAAGACCCGACCCCATGCCATCCAGCATTCTAGCCGGCTATTGCCCAGCACTCGATCTCGACCTGTGCGCCGAGGGCCAGCCCGTCGGCCCCGAAGGCACTGCGTGCCGGCTTGAGCCCCGGGAAATATTCACGGTAGACCTCGTTCATTTCGCCCCACTCGTCGATGTCCTCGAGCATGACCGTGCATTTCACCACGCGCTCCATCGACGACCCGTGGCGCTCCAGCACGGACTTGATGTTCTCCATCGCTTGGCGGGTCTCCGGCTGGATCCCTCCCTCCACCAGGGTTGGTGTCCCGGGCAGCACTCCCACCTGGCCCGAGAGGATCATCAGGTCGCCGATCTGGACCGCCTCCGAGAACGGCAGATCCAGTTCCTCCGGGCCGGACGTGGTGAGGTACGCGACTTCCATCTCCGACCCCACCCGGTCGGAGACAGTGTCGGGAGCCGCGCAGGAAACCAAAAGAATGGGGGCCAGGGCGAGCGTACGCATGAACGGCATGGGTACCTCCTCGAAGCGACAGCCGGGTGCATGATCCACAACGCGTTCCAACCATGATACGGGTCGGAACGGCCAATGGCCCGTGTTACCTTCGCGGCACCCCTTGACCAGTGAGCCGGCCGGCCGGCAGAATCAATTTCCGCCGGCCCTCTAGCGGCGCACGGCCAAAGATCCTACTTGCACGGAGAGCTTACCATGGCGGGCACGCCTCGTCGGACCGCAACCATCGCAATGCTCGCACTGCTCGTCACCGCCGCGCTGGCGGCGCCGGCGGCCGGCCAGAGCAAGAGAGCCCTCGAGGTCGACGATCTGTTCGGCATCAAGCGAGTGCGTAGTCCGCAGATCAGCCCGAACGGTGAGTGGGTAGCCTACACCGTCACGACGACGAGCCTCGAGGACGAGAAGTCCACGACCCGCATCTGGATGGTCTCCTCGGAGGGTGGCGATCCGCTCCCCATGACGGGCGAGGGCACTTCGGCGTCCAACCCGCGGTGGAGTCCCGATGGGAAGTATCTGTCGTTCACGGCATCCAGAAACGAAGGGAAGAGCCAGGTTTGGGCGCTCGACCGGCGGGGCGGCGAGGCGCGTCAACTCACCGACGTGAAGCAGGGCATCTCAGGCTACGTGTGGTCACCCGACGGCACTAGGCTGCTTCTCACGATCCGCGATCCGGAGGAAAAGGACGAGGATGCCAAGAAGAATAAGCCGCGAGATCCATGGGTCATCGAGCGCCTACAGTTCAAGCGCGACCGCCAGGGGTACCTGACAGGAGACCGGCACTCACACCTTTACGTACTCGACCTTTCCACCGAGGAGCTGACCCAAATCACATCGGGTCGGTGGGACGAAACCGCCCCGGCCTGGAGTCCCGACGGCAAGCGCGTCGCGTTCTCCAGCAACCGTACCGAGGACCCCGATGCCAACACCAACTCGGACCTCTGGGTGGTCTCGGCGGAGAACACGGACCAGGGCGAGACGCTCCTTCGCTTGACGGACTACGCAGGCCCGGACTCGCAGCCGGCTTGGAGCGTTGACGGGCGCTGGATCGCCTACGTGACGGGGACCCACGATCCTCGATTCAACGCGTACGCGACACGCAAGCTTGCCGTGGTATCGGCGAAGGGCGGCGAACGCAGGATCCTGGCCGACGACCTCGACCGCAACGTTGGGAACCCCGAGTTCACTACCGACGGCAGGGGAATCCTGGTCAGCTTGCAGGAAAGCGGTGAGGTGCATCTGGCTCGCATCGACTTCGAATCGGGACGTGTCACCCGCCCGATCGGTGGTGAGGTGACGATGTCCGGGTTTTCCGGGGGCGCGGGCGGCGTGGCCGCCACGGTGTTGAGCACACCACACCGACCTGGCGAGGTTCACCTGGCGAAGAACGGTAAGCTCACCCGCCTGACCCATGTGAACGACGGGCTCATGAATGAACTCCGTCTCGCAGAGGTAACGAATATCCACTTCCCCAGCCGGGACGGCACGGAGATCGAGGGCTGGATTCTCACGCCACCGGGCTACGACCCGAATCTCAGATACCCCACGATCCTGCGCATCCACGGGGGACCCAACGGACAGTATGGCGTGGGGTTCAACTTCGACGCCCAACTCTTCGCGGCCAACGGCTACGTGGTGGTCATCACCAACCCCCGCGGCTCTTCCGGCTACGGCCAGGACTTCGGCATGGCCCTTTGGCGGAAGTGGGGTATTCCCGACTTTGACGACGTCATGGCCGGCGTAGACTACGCCATCGAGCAGGGGTACTCGGATCCGAACCGACTGGGCGTGGGTGGCTGGTCCTACGGCGGTATCCTGACAAACTACGTGATCACGAAGACAGAGCGCTTCAAAGCAGCGACGACGGGAGCCTCCATGGCGCTGTTGATCGCGAACTACGGTGTCGACCACTACCAGTTCGGCAATGAGGCCGAGTGGGGCCTGCCGTGGGAGAGCCGGGACGTTTGGGAACGCCTCTCTCCCTTCAACGACGTGGACAAGGTCACGACTCCGACCCTCATTATGGGAGGTGAGAAGGACTGGAACGTGCCCGTCGTGAACTCGGAACAGCTCTACCAGGCATTGCGCCGACGAGGGATCGACACACGTCTGATCGTGTATCCTGGCCAGCCACACGGACTCCGTGTTCCCTCGTATCAAAAGGACCGGCTCCAACGGTACCTGGCGTGGTACGACAAATACGTGAAGAATGCTTCCAAGCCGGTGACGGACTGAGGGTGCGCGCTGCGCCCTCAGGTCGTATGGACGAACTCCCGGAGGACAGATCGATGGCCCGTGCAGACGTTTCACGCTGGATGACAGTTCTCGCCTCGGCGTTATTGGTGGCGGGGTGCGAGAGTGCGCCGGAGGAAGGAGGGCGTGTGGAGCCCGCGGTCCTTCCGGAGGGGCAACGCGAGTTCGTGACGATGCTCGGAGTGGACACCATCGCCATAGAGTCGTTCGTGCGGACCGATGACCGGATCTCAGGCGTCTACGTCAGCCGGAATCCGGTCACGATCGTTGGGCGCTACGTGGCCGACCTCACCCCCGAGGGCCGCATCGGCCGGTTGGAGATAGACTGGAGCACGCCTGCCACCAACCCGGACGGTGCGGAGCCCTGGACGTCGGTCATCACTGTGGAGGGTAACACCGCAACCGTCGTCAACGACGGAGGGGCGTCGGACGGTACGACCGAGATGGAGGTGGGACCCGGTGCTCTGCCCTCGCTCGGGCAGATCCCCATGGCCTTGTTCGTGGCCGAGCAGGCGGCGCGGGAGGCGAGGGCTGCCGGGACCGATGAATACCCCCTGTCCTTGATCAGTTCGACACGCCCACAGCCGACCACAAACGCGATCACTGTCGCCAGCGGCGACACGGTCTCGTACGACTTCTTCGGCAACCCCATGTACGTGTTGCTCGACGATGACGGCGCTCTAGTAAGTACGACGGGGTACGCCACGACGATGCAGGCGAGCAGCATTCAGGCGGAGCACATCGACGTGCCTACAATGGCATCCGACTTCGCCGCGCGGGACGCCAACGGCACGGGGCTCGGCGTGCCATCCCCCGCGGCCACAGCCACGGCCACCCTTGGGGGCGCCCGAATCGAGGTAGCCTACTCGCAGCCGGCCAAGCGCGGCAGGGACATCTGGGGCGGGCTGGTGCCGTACGGCGAAGTGTGGCGCACGGGGGCGAACTCGGCGACGATGTTCACCACCGATACCGACCTGATTCTGAACGACATGAAGCTGCCCGCCGGGTCGTACACGCTTTGGACCACGTTCACCGACTCGGCGCAGGTGCTCATCGTCAACCGACAGACCGGCCAGTGGGGTACTGCGTACGACGAATCGCAGGACTTTGGGCGGGTAGCGATGACCATCGACCATCTCCGCGACGTCGTGGAGCGTTTCACGATCTCCTTCCAGGAAATGGAGGGCGGTGGAGTCATGCACCTCGAGTGGGACCACACCCGCTTCTCGGTCCCGATCCGGTTCAGGTAGGGCGGCGGCAGCCCTGGACCTTCGCTTCCAAGCTACCGAGGGAACCGGCACGGTCTCAGGCTATATGCTGCGCCGCCCCGACGCGCGGTGCATGCTCGTTCTGGCGCATGGGGCCGGCGCGGGGATGCGCCACCGCTTCATGGGCAGCTTGGCTGAGGAACTCGCCGGGCGCGGGGTAGCCACACTACGCTACAACTTCCCGTATGTGGAAGCCGGCCGCCGGCGCCCCGACTATCCGAACGTGCTGGTAGAGACCGTCCGGGCCGCGATCGCGGAGGCGGCCCGGCTCGCGCCCGACCTGCCGCTCCTGGCGGGCGGAAAATCCATGGGCGGGCGCATGACTTCGACCGCTGCCTCTCTTCAGGCCCTACCTGGCGTGAAGGGCCTCGTCTTCTTCGGCTTCCCGCTCCACCCACCGGCCAAGCCCGGCCGAGAGCGGGCCGAGCATCTGAGCGGGGTGACGGTACCCATGCTCTTCCTTCAGGGAACGCGCGACCGCTTTGCCAAGCCCGAGCTGATCCACTCCGTACTCGACGACCTCGGAGACCAGGCAACGCTCCAACTCGTGGAAGGCGCCGACCACGCCTTTCACGTGCTCAAGCGCTCGGGCCGCACCGAAGGGGAGGTGCTGGCAGAGCTGGCGCAGTGCACCGGGGAGTGGGCCACAGCGATTCTCGCCCGTCGCCGAAGCGGTGGACTCCAACGTCCAAGCTGATCGGACGCCAACGCGCCTACTTCGACACGCGGTTCCGTCCGTCTCGCTTGGCCCTGTACAGCGCACGGTCCGCGCTCTTGACCACCCTTTGCGGCGTGGACTGTGTGTTCGTCCGCTCCGCCACTCCGATGCTCACCGTGACCTGCAGCTTTCCGGCCGGCTTGCGCGCTCTGGCGGTCTTGGCACCCGATGGTTTCTTCCGCGGCCGGCCGCGACGGCGTACGGAGAAGCGGCTCTCTTCGACCTTGGCGCGCAACTCTTCCAGATAGGGCATGGCCTCCTTGCGGCTCTTCCCAGGAAAGAGCACGGTGAACTCCTCCCCCCCGTAGCGAAACGCGCGCCCTCCTCCCGATACCGTCGCGAGTTGGGATGCCACCATCATCAGCACCTGGTCCCCAACGTCGTGTCCGTGGCGGTCGTTGAACTTCTTGAAGTAATCGATGTCCACCATTGCGACCGTGTAGGTCGTACCCGCCGCTTCGAGATCCTGCCAGAGCGCCCTGCGTGCCGGGAGCCCGGTCAGCTCGTCGTGATACGCCATGGCGTAGGACTTCTCCACCACGGCCATCGCGAGCACGAGGCCGGCTCCCATCAGGTGGACCGACGAAGCCACGGGGTCGTTGGCCACTGCAAGCGCCATCAAGAGGGACACGAGGGACCACGCCATGCCGCGGTCCACTGGATCGTCTCTGAACCAAGCGAACCCAACGATTACGACCCCCGACAGGGCGGCCGCCAAGATGCTCGTGTCGGAGAACGCTCCGCCGGGTACAGTACCCCCCACTCCGGGGAGGAAGTCCCACGCTTCGACGCCGGCGGCCAACGCGGGGAGGACCACGGGAATCCCTACCATGAGTGAGACGGCGGCAAGCGTGCCCACCACTTGGGCCAGGCCTCGGGTGGCCAACGCACCCCGGTCCTTCGTGCTGGTGAGCGCGGCAAGCGAGAGAGGTACCAGAGTCGCCAGCAATGCCGGGTTGGCCGCCGTACCCAACCAGCGCACCAGGGCGAGGGCGGCAATCGCGCCCACGGCCCGGCTACGGCGGAAGCGCCACGCCAGCAGTCCGCCGGCACCGAAGATCGCCGGAGGATAGTTCGCGGAGGCGTCGATCAGCCAGGGAGATTCACGTGCGAACCAGGCGAGCGAGGCCACGGCAGTGACCACGGCTCCGCCCGGCCAGAGCCAACCAACGAGTACGCGCCGTAAGTCCTTGATGGCAGTTAGACGGATCCGGCGATTCGGTCGAGGAACATACGCTGCTCCGAGGATAGGCTGCGCACTCCGGACTCGTCGACCTTGGCCAGCAGTTGTTCCACCTCCCCCCGATTCAACTCGTGCAGACCATCGAGCTTGATGGTGGCCCAGCGACGCCGTGTCTCCTTGTCGCTCGCGTCCAGCGATGGCGTGTGTTCGACCTTCCTCTGAAACTCACGGCGAGCCTTGCCCGTGTGCCACTCCAGCCACTTCAGGTACGCGAAGCCGGCCGCCAGCCCGCCGAGGTGAGCGAAATTGGCCACACCCGAATTAGATCCAGTGATCCCACTATAGAGGCTGCTGAGCACCAGGAAGGCAGCCAACAACCAGGCCTGCACCGGGAGCACACCCCAGATGTAGATGCGCTCGCGTGGCCAGAAGTATGCGAAGCCCAGCAAGACGCCGTAGACGGCCCCCGACGCTCCCACGATGCGGGCATTGAACATGAACGGAATCGACAGCAGGGCGCCCCCGATCCCGCTCAGGAAGTACAGGTACAGGAAGTTCTTGCCCCCGAGTTTCGTCTCGAGCCGGGGGCCGAAGAAGAAGAGCCCAATCATGTTGAACAGGATGTGGGCGAAGCCCGCGTGCAGGAAGATGTACGACACGAGCGTCCAGGGCCGGAACGGGATGCCCGGAATGTAGTACCGATCGACGCCGAATACCGCGGCGGGATTGAACGTGAGGAGATGGTAGAGCGCGCTGCCCGGCGGCGCCAAGAAATAGACGACCACGGTGGCGATGAGAATTCGCTTTACCCAGGGGGTCATCATCATCAAGATTCTGGCACTCCTATTATCATGACAAGCTTCGACCAACCCATACCGCGCCGAGCAGATGAGGGTCCATCGAGCGGATCGATAGATGCCCTCCCATGGAGTTGCCCGCCACGGACCCACCGGATCTTGGCGCTGTACGAAGCTGAGTCGGAGTTGCACACCATCTCAAAGGAGTCTCCATCGATGAGCACGAAGAACCTCGGCCGATCCCTCCTCGGCCTCGCCTTGGTGGTGGTCCTTGGTGCCACGCCGACCTCAGAGCCCCGTGGGGCTTCGACGTACGATGCTCCGGCGCCATGGGGTCATGACGGCCATTTGATGGTGGGGCGGGCCGCCGCGACCCACGTCCCGGTCGACATGCCGGCGTTCTTCCGCAGTGAGGTGCAGAGGTTGAGCTACTTGAGCTTCGAGCCGGACCGCTGGCGAGACGGCGACATGCCCGAGATGAATGGGGCGTTCCGGTACGACCACTACATCGACCTGGAAAACGTGCCGGCGGCGGCACGCGAAGCACCCGACCGCTTTCAGTACCTGGCCGTGCTCTACCGGGAAACCACGCTGGCCCGGCCCGAGAGAGATGCCGGGTTCTTGCCGTTCCGCATCGTCGAGTTGGCTCAGCGGTTGGAGACGGGCTTCAGACGGTGGAGGACCGCGTCCGGAGAAGAAAAGGCGTGGATCGAGGAACGCATCATGAACGACGCCGGCGTGCTGGGGCACTACGTGGCGGACGGCTCCAATCCACATCACGCGACTATCCACTTCAACGGCTGGTCGGCAAGCGCACCCAACCCGCGCAACTTCTCCACCGCTAGCGACTTCCACTCGCGCTTCGAGTCTGCGTTCGTGTCGGCGGCCGTGACGCCCAACCAGGTGAGGGATGGCGTCGTGAGTGACCCCGAGGTCCTGGACGACGTCCGGCGGGCGGTTTGGGCATACCTCGACGAGTCGAACCGGCTGGTCGAGCGCCTCTACCAGTTGGAGCAGGACGTGGGGTTCGACCCAGCAAACCCGCGTCCGGAAGCGGCGGCCTTCGCGCTGGAGCGCCTCACGGCTGGGGCGGATATGCTGCGGAGTATCTGGTATACGGCCTGGGTAAACAGCGGGGGGTAGGGCCTACGCCACAACGACATCGTGCAACACGGCCACGGCGTCCTGGAGCTGCCCATCCGTCAGGTAGGGCGCCGGCCCCAAGCGAAGCGTGTCACTCCGGTAGTCCGTCATGACCCCTCGCTCGGACAGGGCGGCCGAAAGCTCGCCCGCCCGCGGCGTGCGGAGAGCCAGGAATCCCGCCACGTCTTCCAGGGGAACCGACCGATCCCGGTCGATCACCGACGGGTCGGCGTCCAGCCCATCGAACGACTCGGCCAGTAGCCGGACCTGGTGCTGGCTGGTCTCCCGAAGCGCCTGGGGCGTCATGCCCTGCGCCCGGAAGAAATCGAGCACGGCCGCCGCCCTGTAGTGGCTGGTGGGATCGTACGTGGCCCCGGCGAACCGGGCCGGGCCGTGGCCGTACGGCGTCCGGCTCTTCGCGCCCTCCTCCGCGAGCATCTCGAACTCGCTGAACCACCCTGTGATCACCGGGCGTAACGCACATTTCGAGGGAAAGCGTAGATAGCAGTTCCCCTCCCCCATCTGCACGTACTTATAGCCGCCACCCACCACGAACGCCTGCTCCAACCCTTCGTCCGAGATCGAAAACGGAACGACGTTCACTTGGTGGTAGGCATCCACGAGCAACTCGGCACCCATTCCTTGGCAGGCCTCCATGACACCGCCCAGACCCTGCACTATGTGCGCGTTCTGAAACAGCACACTGGACACCAGCACCGCAGCGGTGCTGCCGTCCACCGCCCCGGCCAGCCGCTCCGCCAAAGTAGCCGCCGGAAGCGCCGCCACCTTCACCACCTCGACGGACTCTTCCGCCAAGCGGTCGAGCTGGCGCCTGATCGTGTGGAATTCTCCGTCCGTAGTGACCAACCGACTCCGCTCGCGAAGCGGCAGAGCCGAAAGAAACCGCACGACCAGTTCGTGCGTGTTGGGGGCCAGCGCGATGTGGCCGCCGGGGTCGTCCAGCAGCTTCGTCACTCCCTGCCGGAGAAGCTCGGCCTTCGCTTCGGCCTTCTCCCACTTGAGATCGGCGAACTCGGCCGCATCCAGCCACGCCTGCTTCTGTCCCTCGAACGCCACGTCCGGCCAGGCCTGGTGCGAGTGGCCGGTCAGGAGCAGTCGCTCGGAGACGCGGAACCGTGAGTAGTGGGGTGCGAGGGCCTCGGGATCGAGCCTCACAAGCGCGCCCGAATGGCCCATAGGTCCGGGAACACAGGGCGGTTCAGCGTGGTGTGCAGGAACTCCGAACCCGACGAGCCCCCGGTCCCTCGCTTCGCACCGATGGTCCGCTCCACCATCTTGACGTGCCTGTACCGCCACTCCTGGATGCCCTCGTCTAGGTCGACCATCCGCTCGCACACGGCCGCGATCTCGGGATCCTCCCGGTACACCTCCAGCAGAACGTCCTGAACGTCATCGGAGAGCTCTACCGGGCGGGTCACGTCACGCCCGAGGGTCTCGGGTGAAAGGCTGTATCCGGCACCGTGCAGGAATCGCAGGAACGCGTCCCACAGGCTCCTCTCACCGTAGCGCTTCTCGAGCGCCTGCCGCCCCGTGCTCCCTTCCGGGAAGCGCCGGATCGCGAGTTCGTCCTTCACCCCCAGGAGAAACTCGAGCTCGCGGAATTGATAGGACTGGAACCCGCTGGCAGCCTCGAGACGCGAGCGGAACGACATGAACTGCAAGGGCGTCATGGTCTCCAGGATGTCGAGCTGGGACACGAGAACCTTCAGGATCGTGAGCACACGCTTCATGGTGTGGAGCACGCTCGGTCGGTCGCCTGCAGCGAACAGGCGATCCACGTAGTCCAGCTCGTGAAGCACCTCTTTGAACCACAACTCGTAGACCTGATGGATGACGATGAAAAGCATCTCGTCGTGCTCCGGCCCTTCCGAGAGCGGCTCCTGAAGCGAGAGGAGCTCTTCGAGCTGGAGGTAGCTTCCGTACGTAAGCGCCTTCTTCATGTACTCTCCGTTGCACCCAAGTCGAACGCGAAGCGGGCCGTATAGTCGGTTACCGACTTGTATGGGTCGGGCCACTCGAGATCGTAGCCCAGGGTGTACGCTGCGTGGCGGGTCCAATAGGGATCGAACAGGTGTGCGCGCGCGAGCAGGCACAAATCGGCGCGCCCCGCAGCAAGAATCGTATTCACGTCCATGTAGGACGAGATGTTGCCAACCGCCATCGTATGGATGCCGACTTCGTGGCGGATCCGGTCACTGAACGGGGTCTGGAACAGTCGGCCGTACACGGGCTGCTGGTCCGACACGGTCTGGCCGGCCGATACATCCACGATGTCACAGTCGTGAGCCTCGAGCATGCGCGAAACCTCAACAGCGTCCTCCGGCTGCATCCCACCGGGCTTCCAGTCCACCGCGCTGATCCGCACCGAAATCGGCTTCTCGTCGGGCCATGCGAGGCGCACCGCGTCGAACACCTCCAGCGGAAAGCGCATGCGGTTCTCCAGGCTGCCACCGTACTCGTCGTCCCTCTCGTTGGTGAGCGGCGAGAGAAAGGTGGCCAAGAGGTAGCCGTGGGCCATATGCACCTCGAGCATGTCGAAGCCGGCCTCATCGGCTATTTCGGCCGCCCGCACGTAGTCGGATTGGGCCTCGTCCATATCGGCCCGCGTCATCTCCTTCGGCACCTGGCTCTGCGGCAGGTATGGGATGGGCGACGCCGATACGAGATCCCAGGACCCGCTCTCCAGTGGCTCGTCCGGACCCTCCCAGAGGACCTGTGTTGCCCCCTTCCGCCCGGCGTGCCCGAGTTGAATGCCCACCTTGGCCGGACTTTTCGTGTGGATGAAGTCCACGATGCGCCCCCAGGCACCGGCGTGCTCGTCGGAGTAGAGGCCGGTGCATCCCGGCGAGATACGGCCATCCCGGCAAACGTCGGTCATCTCCGCGATCACGAGTCCCGCACCTCCGACCGCCCGGCTCCCCAAATGCACTAGGTGCCAGTCGTTCGGGGTACCGTCGGCCGCGCTGTACTGGCACATGGGCGACACCGCGACCCGGTTGGCCAGCACCATGTCGCGCAGCTTGAAGGGGGTGAACATCGGAGGCGGAGGCGGATTCGTGAGGACCTTCTCGCCCGACTGTGTCTCCGCCTCGCCGGCGAACCACCTATCCACACGGTCCACGAACGCCGAATCACGAGCGCGGAGGTTCTCATGCGTGATACGGAGGCTGCGGGTGAGGAGGGTGAACCCGAACTGGATGGGCGCCAGGCTCATGTAGCGCTCGGTGTCCTCGAACCATTGGAGGCTCGTCTGGGCGGCGCGCTGGAGGCTTTCCACCTGAGGGCGCCGCTCCTCTTCGTACGAAGCGAACGCGGCCCGCATGTCGTCCGTTTCGCCGAGCGCCGCGGTGAGGGCAATGGCGTCCAGCATCGCGATCCGAGTGCCCGAACCTACTGAGAAATGGGCCGTGTGTGCGGCGTCTCCCAGCAGGACTACGTTCTCGTGGCTCCAGCACCCGTTCCGCACAGTCGGGAACTGACGCCACACCGAGCGGTTGGTGAGGAGCGGATGGCCCCGGAGCTCCTCGGCGAACAGCTTCGCACAGAAGTCTCTGGCCGCATCCTCATCGTGCTCCGGGAGAGCCGAGGCCCGCCAGGTCTCTTCGCGGGCCTCCACGATGAACGTGGCCTGGCCATCCTCGTACTGGTACGCGTGAACGCGCCAAAGGCCGTGCTCGGTCTCGCGGAAGAAGAACGTAAACGCGTCGAACGGACGGGTGGTGCCGAGCCAGACGAAACGATTGGGCCTGAAGTCGACATCGGGTTGGAAGACCTCCGCGTAGTGGTCGCGGGTCGCGCTGTTCACGCCGTCCGCCGCGATCACCAGGTCAGCATCGCGAAGCGTCTCGATGTTCTCGATGTCGGACTCGAAGTGGATCTGGACGCCGTGGTCGACGGCGCGTCGCTGGAGGATCTGCAGCAGACGCATCCGAGAGAGCCCGGCGAAACCGTGCCCCCCGGAGCGGAGCACCTCTCCGCCGTAGTGGATGTCGATGTCGTCCCAGTGGGCGAATGCATCCACGATCTCTCGGTATGTCCCCGGCTCGGCACTTTCCAACTCTGCCATCGTGGCGTCGGAGAACACCACGCCGAATCCGAACGTGTCGTCCGGCCGGTTACGCTCGTGCAGGACGACCTCTCGCGTCGGGTCGGTGGCCTTGAGAAGGATGGCGGAATAGAGCCCGCCTGGGCCGCCGCCCAGGATGTTGACCTTCACTGTGCGGAGCCTTTCTCACGGTGGCGCTTGATTACCTGCCCGGCGATGACGAGATGCTGGATCTCCGTCGTGCCCTCGTAGATCCGAAGAGCCCGCACGGCGCGGTAAAGATGATCCACCACCGAGTCGGCCAGCACCCCCGCCCGCCCAGGATCTGCACGGCGTCGTCCACGATGCGCTGCGCCGCCTCGGTGGCGTAGGCCTTGGCCATGGCGGCCTCCAGCGTGATGCGCTC
>BTRA01000046.1:0-21516 GCA_036986155.1 Gemmatimonadota bacterium
CGGCAGTCTGGACAACGTTCCTGCCTTCATCGAGGGCGTCAAGAATCGCAAAGAGCGGCTGATGGGCTTCGGGCACCGCGTGTACAAGGCGTACGATCCCAGGGCCAGCATCATCAAGCGGACATCTGAAGAAGTATTTGAGATAACAGGTCGTAACCCATTGTTGGATATTGCTTTGGAGCTAGAGAGGATCGCGTTGGAGGACGATTTCTTCGTCTCGCGCAACCTCTATCCCAACGTCGACTTTTACTCCGGCATCATCTATCAGGCCATGGGGTTCCCCGTCGAACTGTTCCCCGTGCTGTTCGCGATTCCCAGGACCGTGGGATGGTTGGCCCAGTGGGAGGAGTTGCTCGAAGATTCCGAGCAACGCATTGCCAGGCCGCGGCAGATCTACGGGGGGAGCGACGTTCGCGACTTCGTTCCGATGGAGGAGCGAGGCTGAGCGTCACGCCGATCGACCTGGAGCACCTCGGCCTCCGGGGAGCGATCAGCGCCTACTTGATCGACGATCCCGAGCCGACCTTGGTGGATCCGGGACCGAGCACCACTCTCGAGGCCCTGCGAAGCGGCTTGGCCGAATTCGGTCTGTCTATTACGGACCTCCGCCACGTGCTCCTGACCCACGTCCACCTGGACCACGCGGGTGTGAGCGGCCACCTGCTTGCGGAAAACCCCAAGCTGACAGTCCACGTGCACCGTGATGGGGCGCCCCACATGGCGGAGCCGGAGCGGCTCGTCGCGAGCACTCGGCGAACGTTCGGCGAGGCGCACGACGAACTCTGGGGAGAGGTGCTTCCCGTGCCGCCCGGCGCAATTCGGACCTGGATGGACGGTGAGGGCGCCCCGCTCACGGGGATCCGGGCGTTCCCGACGCCCGGACACATCGGCCACCATGTGTCGTATCTAGTCGAGCGGTCGGGCGTGTTTCTGGCCGGGGACGCGCTCGGGATCGTCTTGGCACGGGGTGGGCCGACCTATCCACCCACTCCGCCACCGTCCTTGGACGTGGACGCCTGGGTGTCCACGCTGGAAGGCCTGGCCGACCTGGATCCCGAACTCCTCGGCGTCGCCCACGCGGGATTGCATGAGAACTTCAATGAACGTCGCGAGGAGGTGCTTCGGGAGATTCTGGCCCTGGAAGCCAGGGTGGAGCGGGCTTTGGCCGGCAACGACCTTTCGGACCGAGCCGTGTTCGAGGACGAGGTGAGGGCACGGCTTGCGGAATTTCGGGAGCGGGCCGAGATCGACCAGTATTTCAAGACGTTTTCGGCTGTCACGGATTGGGACGGCATGAGGTTCTATCTAGAGCGTGTGAAACCAGGGAGAGCATGAGAGTCCAATGACCAGAACGAGCATTCTTGCTGTCGCGATAGCACTGGTGGTGATTCCGGCCGCTTCCGTCCAGGCCCAAGTCGCCACTACGCCACGGCGGCCCGTTCCGGGTCCGGTAGTGCTGCCGGCCTTCTACAAGGCGGCGATCGAGAACGAGACGCGCAGTCCGACCGGCGCTCCCGGACCGAAGTACTGGCAGAACTACTCCAGCTACGACATCTCGGCCGAGCTCGATCCCGTGACCGGCGTCGTAGCGGGGCAGGCATCCATCCGGTACCAGAACCGTGCGCCTACGCCGATGCGGTTCGTGTTCATGAACCTTTATCAAAACCTCCATCGAGCGGGCGCCGTCCGAAGTGAGCCGCAGGAAATCACGGGCGGAGTCACCCTCGCGCGGCTTGTCGTGGACGGCGTTGAGTTGAGTCCGGCGGATATCCCGTCTTCACCGGGCTACGTCGTCAATGGCACGGAGCTCTGGATTCGTCCTGAGCGGCCCCTCGGCGACGGTGACGTGATGGAAATCGAGGTCGAGTGGAGCGTGACGCTGCCGCAAAGTGGTGCGGGCCGGATGGGTTACAGTGACCGGGAGGTTTATCTCGTGGCCTACTGGTTCCCGAAGATGGCGGTCTTCGACGATCTGCGCGGTTGGGATCTCGAACCGTATCGGGCGGGGGCGGAGTTCTATGACGGCTTCGGCGACTATTCCGTCGACCTGACCGTGCCTACCGGATGGACGGTCATGGCTACGGGTGATCTGGCCAACCCCGGGGAGGTTCTTTCGGAGCAGACGCGGGATCGCCTGGCCGTCGCGGCCACCTCGGACGAGAAGGTCGTGGTCGCCAGCCGCACCGACCGACGGGATGGGCTCGTGACGGCGGCCGGGGTGGACGGGAAGCTCACCTACCGTTTCGACGCCCAAAACGTACGGGACTTCACGTGGACGGCGTCGAACGTCCAGCTCTGGGATGCGACCAGCGCCGTAGTGGCCGACCGAGACGGCGACGGAGTCGAAGATCGCGTCTTGATCAACTCGTTCTGGCGCGACGACCGGGCTCCCCTTTGGATCGACCAGGTCTTGTACGCCAAACACTCGATAGAACACCACTCCCGGTTCACCGGCTACCCGTACCCCTGGTCCCACATGACCTCCGTCGAAGGGGCCGACATCATCGGGGGTGGGATGGAGTTCCCGATGCTCACGCTCATGGGCGACTACAACGGGCGTGGCGCGGCGGACCTCTACAATGTGACGGCCCACGAGCTGGCTCACATGTGGATTCCCATGATCGTGGGCACCAACGAGCGACGGTATGCCTGGATGGACGAGGGGTCGACGACGTTCCTCGAGAATCAGGCTCGTCCGGAATATTGGCCGGGTACGTCGCCGGACAGCCTGGAGCAGGAAAACTACTTCCAGACGGCCCGGGGCGATCGAGAACAGGAGCTCATGCGGCACGGTGACTTCTACGAACCGGGCCCCGGGTACGGAACAGCCTCCTATGCCAAGCCGGCCACCCTGCTGGTGACGCTGCGCAATCTTCTCGGCGAGGAGGTTTTCATGGAGGGCTACCGCTCGTTCATCAGCGAGTGGGCCATGAAGCACCCGTCTCCGTGGGACCTTTTCGCCACCTTCGAGCGGGTCTCGGGCCTCGACCTCGATTGGTTCTGGAGCTCATGGTACTTCGAGACATGGTCGCTGGACCACGCGGTGGGCGAGGTTCGCACGGAGGGTGACGAAACGGTGATCGAGATCGTGGATCGCGGGTTCGTGCCGATGCCTGTGCACATCCGGGTTCGCACGACACGTGCGGGAGTGGTCGAACGCGACATTCCGGTCACCGAATGGCTCGCCGGGAAAACGACGGTCGAGATTCGGTTGCCGGCGTCCATGGGCACCGTGACGCGCGTCGATATCGATCCGGAGAGGTTGTTGCCTGACGTCAATCGCGGAAACAACGGCTGGCGGAGAACGCAGAACTGACACGCCGGGGCGGGGGCTCGGGGGGTGTTTCTAGCCGAAGTTCTTGATTCCGGGTGGTGACTGACGGAGTGCCGTGAGATACTGGAAGGGACTGCCCTTTTCGGATTTCGTCTCGGTCTCGTACTCATCGCCGGCCTTGAGTGCCTTTACCTCATAGGCGAGCACGTTCATGGTCAGACCGTCCTTTTGCAGCCTCCCCCGAACCGTGATAAACGGCTCCATACGCACGGCCGTGCGGTCGCGCTCATAGATTGGTGGCTTCACAATCACGTTTATAACACCGGACTCATCTTCCATCAACACAAAGACATAACCGTTTGCTGTCAGTGGCCTCTGTCGCGCTACGACGATCCCGGCTACGGTGACGGTGGAGTGCTGCGGAAGATCTGGAAATCGGTCCGAGGGCACCGTCTCGGCGGGGAGCTGGTCACGAAGAAGCGCCAAAGGGTGAAGCGCAGTGGAAAAGCGCAGCATCCGGTATTCCGCCACCATCCTGTCCGTGGGATCGAGAGCGGTGAACGAGAAGTCTCGGTAGGGCTCTTCCAGAGGCAACTCGACCTGAGGGTGGTCGTCTCGGCCGCCGCCTCGCCGATCATCGTTCTCGGGTCCTAGCCATAGGCCGGCTTGCCACAGCAACTCCCGGCGCCCCAGGCCGAGCCCGTCGAATCCGCCGACCCAGATGAGATCCTCGATGGCTGGCCGCTTCAGCGCCGCCGGGGTACGGCGCAAGAAGTCCGGAAGCGAGAGAAATGGCCCTTTCGCCCGGCGTTTCTCGACGACCTCTCGGGCGATGTCCTGGCCCCATCCACGCACAAATCCCAGACCTACCCTGAGGTTGTCGCCTTCGGCGGTGCAGCGGACATCGCTCCGGTTGACGTCGGGCAGCAGGATCTCGATGCCATTACGGCGGGCGTCCCGGCCGAGTGAGTCCAGCGAGTAGAAGCCCATCGGCTGGTTGTTGAACAGCGCCACGTAGTATTCGGTGGTGAAGTAATGCCGTAGCCAGGCCGATTGATAAGCCAAAAGGCCGAAAGCGGCGGCGTGCGACTTGGGAAAACCGAAGGCGCTGAACGCCGTGACCTGATCGAAGACCTTGCGGGCCGTGGTTTCGTCGGCGCCGTGCGCTTTGGCGCCGTCCCGGAAGGCCTCCCAGTGGGAATTCATGGCCTCCTTGGAGCGTTTGCGGCTCATGGCACGGCGCAGGCTCTCCGCCTGCCCGTCGCTGAAGCCCGCGAGGGCCTGGCACACCATCAGGACCTGATCCTGGAAGATGATCACGCCGAGCGTCTCGCCGAGTGCCTCGGCAAGGAGCGGATGGTCGTACGGCACCTGGAAGTTCGGGTTCTCTCGCAGGAGCTCCCGCCGCCGAACATACGGATTGACCGCGCCGCCCACGATTGGGCCCGGGCGAACGATGGCTACTTGAATGGCCAGATCCTCCTGATTCCTGGGCTGCACGCGTCTGAGCATCTGGATTTGGGCACGGCTCTCCACTTGAAACATCCCGATCGTGTCACCGGAGCAGATCTGGTCGAACACAGCCTGGTCTTCGAAGTCGATTCGCGAGAGATCGGGCGCCTCGCCGACCGTGCCCGCGGTGCCCCGTACGGCGATGAGGTCCACGGCTTCTTCCACCAGGGACAGCATGCCCAGAGCCAGGAAGTCGATCTTGATGAAGCCCGCGTCGTTACAGGAATCCTTGTCCCACTGACAGACGACCCGTCCTTCCATGGCAGCGGGCTCGAGCGGCACCAACTCCACGAGGGGACGGCTCGAGATGATCATGCCTCCGACGTGTTGGGAGATGTGCCGGGGCAGCCCTTTGATGTCTTCGGCCAACTCGCAGAGGGAGCGCCACATGGGTGTGTGGGCCTTGGCTTTGAACTCCGGCAGGCGTTCCAGCTCTGCCATCAGCCCCCCTCCGGAGTGCCGCTCCGCCAGTTTGGAGAGTTTTTCGAGTTCGCCTAGCGGGAGTTCCAGGGCCTTGCCGATCTCACGGATCGTCGAGCGGATGCGGTACGTGGGGAACGTGCAGACCAGACCGGCGTGCTCGCTTCCGTAGCGCTCATAGACGCGAAGAATCAGCTCTTCGCGGATGTCCCGTGGGAAGTCCAGGTCGATGTCGGGAACGCTCTGCGTGGCCTCGTTCAGGAAGCGGCCGAGAAAGAGGTTCGTCTTGACCGGGTCCACGTGTGAGAGGCCGATGAGGTAGCAGATGATGGACGAAACCGAAGAGCCTCTGCCTCTGCCGGGAGGAAGGCCCGCGCGGCCCCTGGGAGCGTCGCCTCGAATATCGACCGCGACTTCGCGGGCGAGGTTCATGATGTCGCGGTAGACCAGGAAGAAGCCCGCCAGGCCATGGAGATCGATCAGCACGAGCTCTCGATGTAAGCGCTCACGGGCTTCCCGTTCGTCCTTCGAGCCCCGGTAGCGTTCGTCGAGGCGGGCGAGGCATACGGCCGCCAGGGTCTCGAGCGCCTCTCCTCGATCACTGCCCTCGAAGTCGGGGAACTCGTAGCCCAGATCCTTGGTCAGGTCGAAGGCACTACAGCGCTCGGCGATAGGAAGGGTGTTGGCCAGCGCGTCGGGCCGTGCGCGGAAACGGTGAGCCATCTCCTCGGGGGAAGCCAGGTAGGACTGGGCGTTCGGGCGGCGCCGGTCATGGGAGTCGTCCAGAGTGGCCCGATTACGGATCGACGAAAGAATGTCCTGGAGGTGATGTCGTTCCGGACGGTGATAGTGCACGTTTCCGGTGGCCACCACGGGGATCCCGAGCCGATCGGCCAGGCGCCCCAGAATGCGGCCCCGGGTCGCGTCTCCCCGTACTTGGTTGTCCTGAAGCTCGACGAAGAGGTTCCCCGGGCCGAAGGCCTCCAACAGGTGGCGGGCCAAGACCTCTCCCGTGGCGACACTGTCCCGTAGTGCGAGGAGCAGGGGGCTCCGACGGCACCCGGTGAGGGCGATGAGTCCTTCGTTGCGTCCGAGGAGGGATGACAGGGGAAGGGTAGGGAGGCCGCGTTCACTTCCGAGGTGTGCTTCACTCAGGAGCCGGCAGAGGTTCGCGTAGCCAGTGGGGGTTTCGGCCAGGAGCGTCATGTGCGTGCCTCTGGTCAACGGATCCTCCCGGTTCCCGGCCCGGGCCGGGTCCATGATTCCACTAGGGAGGCCAGGAAGGTCGAGCTCGAGGGTGACTTCGGCGCCCGTGATGGGCTGGAGACCCTCGGCGCGGGCTGCCTGGGCGAACTCCATGGAGCCGTAGAGGCCGTTGTGATCGGTCAGGGCAAGCGCAGGATATCCCAGCTCCTTGGCACGTAAGACGAGTTCCTCGACATGGGATGCGCCGTCCAAGAATGAGAACGCGGAGTGGGCGTGGAGTTCGATATAGGGAGGGCGCACAGAGATCGACGATTACTTTCGGGTTTTATTCGGCTATTGAAACCGAATATAACCCGAAGAAACGAGATGGACAATCGGCCAAGGGCCAAGCTGCGGGGTGGAAACCCCTTGTAGAGCGAAGCGGAACATATAAGACTAGGGAACGGCCCGCCGACACCGGCAACCGCGGCAAGTCACGAGGGAGGTACTTCGATGAAACTCTCGATCAAAGGACTCGCACTAGCGTCGGGCATCTGGTGGGGTGGTAGCATCCTGCTGGTCGGCCTGATCAATCTCATCTGGCCATCGTATGGCGTCGCATTTCTCGATTTTGCGCAGGGGATCTATCCCGGCTACGGAGGAAGCGCGGCCGGCTTCGGTGGATTGATCCTCGGGACGGTGTATGGCTTGGTGGACGGGGCGGTGGGTGGCGCGATCTTCGCATGGCTGTACAACACATTTTCCGGGTCCGCGTCTCAAGGAGCTTCGGCCAGCGTCGCCTAGGGTCGCTCCTCCAAGAGGCGGTTTACGGCCACCCGCAGAGCCGGCGGCGGCATGAAGCCGAAGATGCGGTGACGGATAACCCCGTTCCGGTCGATGAGGAACGATGTCGGAATCGCCGAGATTCCGCCGAAGGCCAGGTTCACCTCACGGGTCTCCATGGCCACCGGGTACTCGATGCCCCGTTCCGCGAGGAAGGCCTCCACGCCCGCCACGTCTCCTCGGTCGGTCGAGATGCCCAGAACCACGAATCCCTGGTCCGCTTTGTCCCGGTAGAGTTTCTGGAAGCCCGGCATCTCGAGGCGGCATGGCCTGCACCAGGTCGCCCAGAAGTTGACGAGTACGACTTGGCCATCGTAGTCGGCGAGCGAGACGGGGTGTCCGTCCAGCGTCTCCAGGGCGAATTGTGGTGCCTGGCCCACGGGTCCCCCGACCCCTACCAGAGTGGAGATTTGTGGCCAGAACCGGTACGCTACGAATAGGAGCAGCGCGACGGTGATCACGGTTTCGATCCGCTTCCAACTCAGCAAGCTGGAGCGCTTCACGGAGTCACCGTGGGTGGGCTTCGAGGAGTGCCGAGACGGATCGGACGGGTTGGGTCTTGTAGCCTGCATGCTGGCGTAATACCGGGACCTCCACGGCGCGTTCCTGTGGGTGTCTCCAAAGGAGTCGCGCACACCTGGACGATATGGGGGTATGCGCGAGAGGACTTTTCAGCCTGAGACTGGAGACTCATGTCTGAAGGCGCTAGAGAGATAGATGTGGTCGTTGCGGCGACTTCGGCCGACGAATCGGGGACCGCATCCGTCTCGGTCGAGGCACTGCATCCCGATCGTCCGAGATCACCGGCCGATCTTACGCCCATGCCGGTCCCCGGTCCCGACGGCGACTTCGACCTCGATGCGCCCGAATTGCTGCTCAACCGAGAGCTGACCTGGCTGAACTTCAACTTCCGCGTGCTGCACGAGTCCGTGGATCCTCGAACCCCGCTGCTGGAGCGCGTGAAGTTCGTCTCGATCGTGTGCTCGAACCTCGACGAGTTCTTCATGAAGCGCATCGGGGGACTCAAGCAGCAGGTCGGAGCGAGGGTGCAGGAGCTCACCGTAGATGGCCGAACCCCCCGGCAGCAGATCGAGGAATCGTATGCGCTGGTAAGGGAGTTGGACGCCCGCGCGCGCGAGAGCTTTGAGGAACTGCAGCGATTGATGGCCGCCGAAGGCATCGTCCTCACGACCTTCGAGCAGGTATCACTCCAGGCACAGCTGCAGCTTCGCGAGCATTATGTCGTGAACATCTACCCGCTCGTTACTCCCCAGTCCACGGACCCGGCGCATCCGTTCCCGTTCGTATCCAACCTCTCCCTGAACCTGTTGGTGACCCTGAGGCACCCAGGCGAGCCCTCGCAGGTTCTCGCCCGAGTCAAGGTGCCCATGGGCGCGGGAATACCGCGCCTGTTGAAGATTCCCGGAGAGAACACCTTCGTGACGCTGGAGAGCGTCATGGCCAACACCCTCGATCACCTGTTTCCGGGGATGGAGATCGTGAATTGCGAGCTCTTCCGCGTCACGCGCAACGCCAACACCGAGCGCGACGAGGAGGATGCCGACGATCTCATGGCGATGATCGAATCCGAGCTCCGTGATCGGCGCTTCGCACCCATCGTGAGGTTGCAGGTGGGCCGGGGGATGTCCGAGTACCACCGAGGCATGCTTGCAGCGGAACTTGGGTTGGACGAAGAAGAAGATGTGTTCGACGTCGACGGCTTCCTGGGAATGGCCGATCTGATGGAACTCTACCGAGTGGAGGCCCCGCACCTCAAGGACCCGGTGCACCATCCGCCCGACCATCCGCTGCTCGCGACGGACCGGTCCATCTTCCATGTACTGCGCACTGCCGGCTCGCTGCTGGTGCATCATCCGTATCAATCGTACGTGTCGTCCGTCGAGCAGTTCCTCAAGGAAGCCAGCGTCGACCCCAAGGTGCGGGCGATCAAGATGACGCTCTACCGAACGTCCCAGGACTCGATGGCGGTCGGGCACCTCATGGAAGCGGCGCGAAACGGCAAACAGGTCGCCGTCGTGCTCGAACTGAAGGCGCGGTTCGACGAGGAGGCCAACATCCGCTGGGCCAACCGGCTGGGGAGCGCCGGGATCCACGTCACCTACGGAGTCGTCGGACTGAAGACACACTGCAAGGTGATCCTCGTGGTCCGGCAGGATTACGATGGGCTTCGGCGCTACTCACACGTCGGTACCGGCAACTACCACGCCGGCACCGCTCGGGGCTATGCGGACCTCGGCCTGCTGACCTGTGACGAGGGCGTCGGCAGCGACTTGACCGAGCTCTTCAACTACCTGACGACCGGCTACAAGCCCAAGCGGAACTACCAGAAGCTCATGGTATCGCCGAAGGGCATGAAGCGGACGATCATCAAGTATATCCAGCGCGAGATGGCGCTGCATCGCGAGGGCGCGGGTGGGTTGATTCAGCTCAAACTCAACGGGCTCGAAGACGCGGAGGTCACGCGAGCCCTATACGCCGCGGCGAAAGAGGGTGTGAAGATCGACCTCATCGTCCGCGACACCTGCCGGCTGCGGCCGGGCATTCCCGGGCTTTCAGAGAACGTCACCGTGTGCAGCGTGGTGGGGCGTTTCCTGGAGCACTCGCGGATCTATTATTTCCGAAATGGAGGGGAGGACGAGTATTACTTCGGCTCCGCGGATTGCATGACCCGAAACCTCGAGAGCCGTGTCGAGGCGCTGGTCCCCGTCGAGGCCGCCGAACTCAAGGACGAGCTCCGCCGGGTCTTCGATTTGCTGCTCGCCGATCGACGGGGTGGGTGGGACATGGGCGCCGACGGCAGCTATGTCCTGAGATCGTCCGTCGACGAGGAGGTCGCCAGTTCGCAGGACGAGATGATCGAATGGGGTGAAGCTCTCTACAAGGAGGCGACCCGCCTCAAGCGAAGGCGGGCCAAGGGCCTCGTGGAGGACGATCTCGCATCCGGCGGGGTTACTCCCAAGCGCCCCTCGACCCACCCTGGATAGACCCCACAATCAGTTTCCGGCGAAGGGGGTTGGAGCCCTCCCTAAGCACCCCCTGTTGCCTTCTGCGCATTACCCACGACAGTTTGTCCCGCTTGACCGGTCCTGGCTGACCGACATGCTGGTCATGATACCCTCACCGCTCTCCCGCCCGAGAGCACAACATGGAGTTCGCTTTGCTTTCCGCCATAGCCCAGCGAGCCGCAAGGCTCGTGTTCGTGTTCGTCGTTATCCCCTCGCTGGCGACAGGGCAGCAAGTGTCCGGTCACCTGATCGGCCACGTCACTGACGCCCGTTCCCTACCGGTCACCGGTGTACGCGTCTCGGTCGACGGTCCCGACCTGCCCGGCGTTCGATCGGCAACGACGGACTCGGGTGGTGCCTTCCGGATTTCAGGCCTTCCCGTCGGCACGTACCGCGTCCACTTCAAGCGACTCGGCTACCGCTCCCTCACCGTCACCGATGTCACGGTCCGTCTCGGCAACACGACTTCGCTCAACCCGATCCACATGGACGTCGAGGCAGTCGAGCTCGCCCCGTTGGTCGTCCGTGGGCGGGCGTCCCTGATCGACCCGACGAGCACCGCGATCAGTACCGACCTCTTGGCGAGTGCGTTCGAGCATCTGCCGACTGAACGAGACTACAAGTCGATCATCCGGCTCTTGCCTCAGGCGAATGAGAGCTTCCTCGGAGATCCGGTGAACGTCGCCGGAAGCACCGGCCTCGAGAACATGTACTACATCGAGGGGGTGAACGTCACCGACGTCTATCGTGGACGCACCGGCACGGATCTCCCGTACAACTTCGTGAAGGCCATCGAGGTGAAGCAGGCCGGCTATCAGGCAGAGTACGGGCAGGCCCTGGGTGGCCTGGTCAATGTCGTCACGCGTTCCGGCACACCCGATTTCCGGTGGAGCGCCGTCGGCTTTTTCTCGGGGAGCGGAGTATCGGCGGATGCCAAACCGATTCCGAACGTACTGTCGCGGGCCTCGTCTACCGACTTCGACGTGGGCCTGAGCGCCTCGGGGCCGCTGATCGATTCCGCGCTGACGTTTTTCGCGGCCTACAACCCGCGATTTGTCACCGAGGACATAGCGCTTCAGGGCCTCGGCGTCGAAAGGGCGACGATCACGAAGCACATGTTCGCGGGGAAGCTGGATTGGAGCCCATCAGACCGGACGGACATCGCCCTTTCGGTTTTCGGTGATCCGACCAGGGAGCGTCGGGTCAGCCCGGCTCCCGGTGTGAGGTTGAGCAATCCCGATCCGATCTTGTCGTCGCGCAGGGAAGGGGGCACCAACGTCGCCCTTCGATGGACGACACGCCTCAGTGACAGGCTTCACCTGGAGGGGAGCCTGGGGCGCCACTCGCGAAGTGAGGATGCCGGAGGTGCTACCGAGTTGGGGCGCGCCCAGCCGAGTTTCATCGACCGGACCAACCTCCCGGCGATTATCCTGTCGGGAGGGAATGGTACCAACCAGCAGATCAGCAGTGCCCGGACCTCCATGAAGGCCTCAGCCAGCCTGTGGGCCGGGGACCACGCCTTGAAGGCTGGGTTCGAGTTCCAGAGAAACTCGCTCGATGTGCGGAACGACGAAAACCCGGGCCAGATCGCGCGACTCGCCGAGTCGGTATACCGCTCGTCGATATTCATTCAGGATTTCACGACGCGGAATCGGGTCCTGAGCCTCTTCATCCAAGACGGGTGGTCGGTAACCGACCGCCTGCGACTGAACCTGGGTGTTCGATGGGACGGGCAGTATCTGATCGACCAGAACGGCGACCTCGGGCAGTCGATCACGGACCAGTTTCAGCCCCGCATCGGGTTCGCCTTCCTCCCGGATGGGGAGGGCCGAAGCAAGGTCTTTGGCCATGTCGGGCGCTTCTACCAGCAGCTCGCCCTGTTCTGGTCAACGATCGGCCTGGCAGGGTTCGATCAGCGACAGGACTTCTCGAGCGTGGATCCCCGGCAGTTTCCGGGCCAGGTCGATTCCACGCTCGTCATCAGCGATCCCAATGTGATCCGCGGCGGTACGGACAACCTCCGCGGCGAGTACCAGGACGAGTTCGTTCTGGGATATGAGCGGCAGTTCGCGGACCAGGTGGTGATCGGAGTCCGAGGCATCCACCGCGACTTGAAGGAAAGCATCACGGCCGCCTTCCGGCCGGACCACGTATTCGCCGGGGGAAACCCAGGGCGCGGCGATCTGAGCCATCTTCCCAAGTCGGAGCGCAACTACTGGGCACTCGATCTCAGTCTTCGCATCGTCGGTACCAGGCTGAGATCCTCCGCGTCCTACGTGCTCTCTCGCACTCGGGGAAACTACCCCGGCCTCTTCGTCGCCGAAGCGGGCGGACTGCGGGGCGGCAGCCTGGGTCCAAACAACAGCCAACTCACCTACTTCCCGGCGCAGCCGGTCAACGGCGACGGTCCGCTGCCTAACGATCGGCCCCACGTCTTCAAGCTCTATTCGTCTTTTGCGGCTACCGACGATCTGAACGTCGGAGTCTTCTTCGTGGCCCAATCTGGGACGCCACTGAGTGAGTTGGGTCGCGTGACGGGCGGATTCAACGCGCCGCTCTTCCTATCACAGCGCGGCAGCGAGGGACGCACGCCGGCGACGTGGGACCTCAACTTCAGGATCGGATACGCAATGCCGACGATGGGGGGGCGATTGGTTGTCGACCTCCTTCACGTCGGAAACACGCAGAGTGTAGTGAACGTGGATCAACGGCGGTTCAACGGCGCCAGAGGATCGCCGTTCGCTTCCCACGAAGTCCTGGCGTCCAACCAGGTCGGGGAGAGGGCGGGATTCGGCGCAGCCATCAGGTTCCAACCACCCTTCCAGCTCAGAGTGGGCTTCGAGGTTACCCATTGAGTCAGAAAAGGAAACTACGTGTGAGCCAGTCCCCCTCAGACCCCCCGCAGGATCTCGAGCGCCGTCAGTTTCTCAAGCTCGGCGCGACCGGAGTGGCCGCCTCGCTGACAGCGTGCGCGACGACCGGGGCGCCGGAGCCGGGCGTTCCCGCCGTGGAGTCGGCTGCGCCGGCGGCCACTCCACCGGAGGCGGCGGCGCCTGCCCAGGCAGCTCCCACGACACCCGAGGTCGGCGACCTTGTCGATCCGCTCGGGACGCCAGCCGAGACCTGGCAGGAGCCGTGGACGTGGAGGCCGCAGGATTGGCCCGATGCGAAACTCGAGCTGAACGTCATCGAGAACCAGAATCCCGGCGCCTCACCCTCGCCGGGCAACCCCGCGCCGGCGCTCTTCAGCTACAACGGTACGAGCCCGGGTCCCACGGTCCGTGTGCGTTCGGACGGAACGCTCCGCGTGAAGGTGCGCAACATGCTAGGGATGAACCAACAGGATACCCAGGTCGGTCCGGCTCCCGATTCGCTGGAGTTGACTCCCGCTGTAAGCGAGAAGGTATGTGAGTCACTCGGCCAGCCGACTGTGCGCTCCGGCATCCCTCAGACGCAGGAGAGGTGCCTCCCCGCGTTCGTCCCCGAAGAACTGCTCGAGGTCATCGGGGGCGAGACGAGACCGGGGTGGAGCCTCAAAGGGCACCTCAACGGCCAGCACGCCACCCGTGTCACGAATCTGCATACGCATGGGCTCCACGTGCGGCCCGAAACGAATGACGACGGCTCCCACTCGGACAACGTCCTCCTTCGCATACTTCCCCGTGCGGACTGGGAGGCGAGGAAGAGCTCGTCCGATTCCGACCTGCACACACTCGGCGCCAATGAACACGTAGGCCAGTTGGACTACGAGATGCGACTCGGTTGGACCCGGAATGGCACGCGGATGGACCATCCTCCAGGCACGCACTGGTACCATCCGCACGCTCATGGCGCGACCCACGATCAGGTAGCGAGCGGGATGGCCGGCTTCTTGCTCGTCGAGGGCGACGTGGACGAGGCCGTCAATCGGGCGATGACCGGGGAAGCCTGGCCCGAGCCCGAGGTCAAAACGGGCCCGTTCGACTATCGCGAGCGCCTCATGTTCATTCAGCGCGTCTTTATCGGGTCGTTCGACGCCAACGCCGGACGCAAACGAAACGAGCTTCGCTTCCCGCCATTCTTTGCAGCGAACGGGGTCCGAGAAGCAGGAGTGATGCATATGCGACCCGGCGCCGTCGAGCGGTGGCGGGTGCTGAATGGAAGCGCCGACGGGTCCGGGACCAAGCGGTTCATGGTACTCGAAGGGCAATTCGTCCAGCGGCGCGGCCGCATCTGGCGCGTGGTGACGGAGGGAAGTGGCCGGAATGCCACACGGCGCTTGGAGCCCACCTCCGAGCAGGACATCGAGGATGCGAAGGTGGCGCTGTATCAACTCTCCTTCGACGGGATCACCCTCGTTACCGAGAAGAACGGCGAGGCACGGCATGCCCTCCGCGATCTGTCGCTTCGAAACGCCGGAACCGTCAACCCCTTCACGATTTCCGCGGAGGAAGGGGAGGACGAGAACAGGGCGCGGCTGCGTGCCATCGAAGGGTGCTTCAAGGACGGCGACGCGCTGAGCCGGGCCTTCGTGAGACCGAACGAGGTCTATCTTGCGAACGCCAACCGGTCCGACGTCCTATTCAAGGCCCCGATCGATGCGGCCGGCAAGACGTTCACCATATTCGCCAAGGAAGCGCACATCCACACCGACAACCTGCAGCGCCAACTCCAGGTGAAAATCCTGGATGGGCGGGGTTTCAGGCGTCCGTTGTTCGACGTCGTCGTGGGGTACATCGGAGTCCAGGGGCCGCCGGTAGAGGGCGGCGACTTCGACATCATGAGTCTGAGCGACGCTCTGCCGCCCGTTCCTCCGCTCTTGCAGCCGGTGCAGGAAAGGGAGTTGCGCGTCCCGGCGGCCGAGGCCCGGCGGCGGGGAGTGCCGGTTGGGAGCGCGCGTACCCGTGTGGTGAGTTACTCCGGGACCGGTGGTACCGATTTCCCGTCGGTCCCACTCCCCGATGGGTATGCCGAGGCCCATCCGGAGCTCGAGAACCTCGTCTGGGGCGTGCACGACGGGATCCCCGTCCTGCTCTCCAATCTGACGAGGACCATGGCGATCAACCCCAATTTCGATCTAGCCGAGACCCCCGAACCCGCTCTGCCCAGGAAGTTCATGCCCCACGACCGCGAGGGGTCGCGCATGCTCTTGGACACCGCCGAGGAGTGGGTGCTGTACGGCACTTCGGTCTTGATGTGGAGC
Organism: Gemmatimonadota bacterium; assembly: GCA_036986155.1. Classification (GTDB taxonomy): domain Bacteria; phylum Gemmatimonadota; class Gemmatimonadetes; order Longimicrobiales; family Gaopeijiaceae; genus JACZXQ01. Next base: position 15,443 of record BTRA01000046.1, read on the forward strand.
CACACGGATCGGGAGAGATTTCCTCAGCCCGGTTCGTACGGGTTCCATTTCGCAGCGCAGGCGATCACGCGCGCCGACGGGCAGAGGCGTTTCGCGGAGGATCCCGAGTTCCGCATCACGTCTCGCGGAGTCGATCACCCGTTCCACATCCACATCAATCCGATGTGGGTCCTTCGGATCGACGTACCGGACGAGAACGGGGACCTCCACAACATTCTGCCCGAGCCACAGTGGATGGACACGGTCCCGATTCCCCGGAATGGAGGGCGGGTGGTTTTTCGGAGTCGCTTCGAGGACTTCGTGGGCACCTGGGTTCACCACTGTCACATCCTGCTCCACGAAGACATGGGCATGATGCAGACCGTCGCATGCGTGGATCGCGCGGAGGACGCCAACTACAACCCGCGCACCAAGGTGGCGTCGCACCGGATGAAGGCATCGGAGGTGGACGAGATCTACCCCAGACCCTCGCTGGAGCTGATGTACAAGCAGAACATGACGTTCATCGATCCGAACGAGCTTGGATACCAAGTCTATCCGGGTTTCGAGCTCGAGATGCCGGACCTGGGTTCAGCCGACCGGAACTCGGGTACCTCCTCCGGTTAGTCATGGAGCGTCAGCACCATCTTCCGCCTTCTGCGAGCCTGGAATGACCCCCACGGATCCTGAAGTCGCCACGAAGCTCCCCGATGTTCCCACCGTGCGCGGGTGCGCTGGATGACGGACGGGCATCAACCCCGCACCCGGCGGGAATTCATGACCCTTTCCATGGCCGCTCTCGGCGTGGTGTACGGGGACATCGGGACCAGCCCCATCTACGCCATCCGCGAGTCGTTCGACGCCTCCCACGGCATCGACGTGACGCCGGCCAACACCCTGGGTATCCTCTCGCTCATCTTTTGGGCGCTGATCATCGTCATCTCGCTGAAATACCTGATTCTGGTGATGCGGGCGGACAACGAGGGAGAAGGAGGGATCATCGCCCTCACGGCGCTTGTGATGCCGAAGGGCGGGGGCTCGGGCCGACGTACCCGGTGGATGCTCGTCCTCGCCGGCCTGTTCGGCGCGGCGCTGCTCTACGGCGACAGCATGATCACTCCGGCTATCTCCGTGCTCAGCGCTATCGAAGGCCTGGAAGTAGCGACGCCGGCACTCACACCGTACGTGATTCCGCTGACCATCGGGATTCTCGTGGGTCTTTTCGCATTCCAGCGGCGGGGGACGGCCAGTGTCGGCGCCGTATTCGGACCCGTGACGCTGGTGTGGTTCCTGACCCTCGCCGTCCTTGGAGGGGTGCAGATCGTGCGGCACCCCGGCGTGCTGTGGGCGCTCGACCCCACATACGGCGTCGTCTTCTTCGCTCGGAATGGCCTTCGGGGGATGCTGGTCCTGGGCTCGGTCTTCTTGGTTGTGACCGGGGGTGAGGCGCTCTACGCCGACATGGGGCATTTCGGGAAGGGCCCGATTCGCCTGACGTGGACGGCGGTGGTCCTTCCCGCGCTGGTCCTCAACTACTTCGGGCAGGGGGCCCTGATCATCGCAGACCCGGCCGCCGCGGAGCACCCTTTCTTCCTGATGGCGCCCCGCTGGGCACTGTTTCCGCTGGTGGGTTTGGCGACCGCGGCGACGGTCATTGCGTCCCAGGCGGTGATCTCGGGCGCGTTCTCCCTTACGCGGCAGGCCGTCCGGTTGGGTTACCTCCCGCGGCTGAAGATCGAGCACACGTCCGCGAGCCAGATCGGGCAGATCTACATGCCGGCCGTCAACTGGGCCCTGATGCTCGCGTGCATCGGGTTGGTCCTGGGTTTCCGGACGTCGGGGCGGCTGGCTGCCGCGTACGGGGTGGCCGTAACCACGGATATGGTCTTCACGACGATCCTGTTCGCGGTGGTCGCGCGGGTGCGCTTCGGGTGGAACGCTTGGGTGGTGGGGTTGCTTTCCGCAGCACTCCTGCTGGTGGACCTCGCGTTTTGGACCGCGAACCTCCCCAAGGTGCCCCACGGAGGTTGGTTCCCGCTCCTGGTGGCTGCCGCGGTGTTCACCTTGATGACCACGTGGAAGAAGGGGCGGGAGCTTCTCTCCAAACGCCTAGGCGCCCGCCAGCTTTCGATGCGTGACTTCCTGAAGTCGATCGGCCGGAGCCCTCCTCCCCGGGTCGCGGGCACCGCGGTGTTCATGACCTCGAGTGATGAAGGCGTCCCACGGGCCCTTCTCCACAATCTCAAGCACAACCGCATCCTCCATGAGCTCGTGATTCTGTTCACCGTCAAGACGATGGACGTGCCCTACGTGGCGGATGAGTCTCGGGTATTCACCGAGGATCTCGGGGACGGGTTTCGTCGAGTCGTGGCACGCTACGGTTTCAAGGAGAACCCGGACGTTCCAGCGGCGCTCCGCCGAGCGAAGATTCCCGGATACGAGTACCGGGAGATGGAGAACAGCTTCTTCTTCGGCGAGCTGACGTTGGTGGTTTCGCAGCACTCCGGCATGGCCCGCTGGCGTACCCTTCTCTTCGAGCGCATGACCCGCAACGCCCAGAGGGCGTCCGCGTTCTTCAACATCCCGCCGAACCGGGTGGTGGGAATGGGTTCCCAGGTCGAGATGTGAGCCGAGCGTGGTCCTTCGGCCAACCGGCCCTCCCTCATGCGCGCCCGCGCCCGACCTCTTACCTTGCTCCCCTCATGACCTGTCCGGGGACGCCCAGGTCGGCCTACCGCACGGCGACGCCGGCGCTCCCCGCCTTCGGAGGAGGTAGACGGTGCGTACGACGATGAGATCGGCCAGGGCGTTTTTCGGTTTGGTGATGCTGGCGGCGATGATGGCCCCGGCCACGGTTTCCGCGCAGCGCACGGCCAAGCCCGTCCTGCATGGCCGGCACTGGATTGCCATCACGGGCAAACCGCTCGGTGCCACCGCGGGATCGATGGTCTTCCAGAAGGGTGGCAACGCCGTGGACGCGGCGGCCGCCATGCTGGCCGCCACCTCCACCATGTGGGACGTGCTGAGCTGGGGCGGTGAGACGCAGGCGCTGATCTACAACCCCAATACGCAAAAAGTCATCGGCATCAACGCGTTGGGAGTGGCGCCCACCGGAGCCACGGCGGAGTTCTTCCGCGAGCAGGGGATGGAGCATCCGCCCGAGTTCGGCGCGCTTGCCGCGGTGACACCCGGCACTCCCGGGGGGCTGATGACCATGGTGGCAGAGTGGGGTCGTCTGAGCCTCGCTGAAGTGCTGGCGCCCGCGATCCAGATGGCCGAGGGCTATCCCATGGAGGCGGGCACGGCCCGCCGCATCCTCCGCGAAGCGGAACGGATCAGGCAGTGGCGGTACTCCCGCGAGGTCTACCTGACCCATCCAGAGGATAGGGAGAACCCCGCTCCTCGCGCCGGCGAGATTTTCCGGCAGCCCGACCTGAAGGCTACGCTCGAGAAGCTCGTGGAGGCCGAGGCGGAGGCCCTGGCGAGCGGTGCCGGCCGCAAAGAGGCGATCTACGCGGCCTACGACCGGTTCTACCGGGGTGACATCGCCGAAGAGTTCATCCGAGGAGCCCGGGAAGAGGGCTCCACGATGACGATGGAAGACCTGGACAACTGGGAGGTCTACATCGAAGAGCCGGTCAAGACCAACTACAAGGGCATCGACGTCTACAAGCTGACGAGCTGGGTTCAGGGGCCGGTGCTCCTCCAGGCGCTCAACATCCTGGAGAACTTCGACGTGAAGGCGATGGGCTACAACAGCGTGCGCTATCTGCACACCCTCTACCAGACCATGAACATGGCGTTCGCGGATCGTGACTTCTACTACGGCGACCCGTACTTCCCGCCCGAGGAGCCGCTCGAGGGACTGCTCTCGAAGGAGTACGCCAAGGCCCGTGCCGAGCAGATCGACTGGGAGCGCAACGACCCCGACATGGGGCCGGGCGATCCCTATCCGTTCCAGGGTGGCACGAACCCATACCTCGACTACCTCGAGCGATGGAACTCGACCGCCCGGCCGGTCACCGAGGCTGCGGGCCCGCAGGCGATGGCCGACTTCGACGAGGACTTCTACCGAGGCACCACGTCCATCGAGGCGGCGGACGAGGAGGGTTGGGTGGTGTCCATAACGCCCAGCGGGGGATGGGTGCCCGCGGTGATCGCGGGCCGCACGGGCGTCGGCATGAGCCAGCGGGCGCAGAGCTTCGTGGTGAACGAGGCCGAGAACCCCTACAACGTGATCGAGCCGGGCAAGCGGCCACGGGCCACGCTGACGCCGAGCCTGGCGCTCAAGGACGGCAAGCCGTTCCTGTCGTTCGCCGTGCAGGGCGGCGACAGCCAGGACCAGAACCTGCTCCAGTTCTTCCTGAACGTGGTCGAGTTCGGCATGAACGTTCAACAGGCCGCTGAAGCCGCCAACATGAACTCGTCGCAGATGCGCGGTTCGTTCGGCGATCACGAGTCGAGCCCGGGCCGCATGCTGCTGCAAGATGCCACGCCGCCCTGGGTGAGGCAGGCGCTCCGGGACATGGGCTACCGGCTAAGGTTCTCCGAACGCACGTCCGGCCCCATCAACGCGATCTACTTCGATTGGGAGCAGGGGAGTTTCTGGGGCGGCTCCAGCCATTTCGGCGACGACTACGGGATCGCCTGGTAGGCCGACGGGGGCGGGGGGTCGCTCCGGGATCGCGTGGCCCAGAGCCTGTAGGCGCCGAACAGCACCAACGCCCCCGCGGTGGTCCAGGTCGCAACCGGAAAGCGGTCCATCAGGAAGGGTAGCCCTGCGCCCGTGGATGTGAACACGAAGGCGCCCGGGAGAATGCCGACCGCCGTCGTCCAGAAGAACCTCCAGCGTGGCACCGTCGTGAGGCCCAGCCCCCAATCGATGGCCGTGAACGGGAGTAGCGGGATGAACCGGGGGAGCAGAATCCCCCACCAGTCGCCCCGGTCGAGTGCGCCGTCGACCGCGTTCAGGGATTTGGCCGCGACGAAGCGTTCGGCCAAGGGACGGCCCCACTTCCTCGCCAGCTCGAAGCTGATCTGGGCGCCCACCAGCGCACCTCCCCAGGTGATCAAGGTGCCGATCCACGGGCCGAACATGAGGCCGTTCAGAAAGGCGGGAATCTCGGAGGGAATCGGCACGATGGCGACCGTCATCATCAGCAGTGGCGCGAACACATACGCCCACGGGCCGATCGACTGAATCCACGTGCCGATGTCGTTCAGAATCGCATCCATCCGTGGAAGCTAGAATGAAAGCGAATGAAGGCTAGGCTTGGCGGATCAGCGCTCCCGCTTCGTCGACCGCGGCGCGGGTGGTGCCGGGGCTGAAGCCCCGGCGGGTGAGGAACCCGTAGAGTCGCCGTCGAACCTTCTCGCGCACCGGCGACGGCGGGGGAGAGACCAGCGCGTTCAGCGTGTCGAGGCTCTGGCTGCGGATCCACTTCTCGAGGGCCTTGCGAGCGAGGGCGGACTCGGTGATACCCTCGGCTTCGAGCACGCCCTCCACCGCGTCGTGGGCCACCTCGGGCGCGACACCCTTCTTGCGGAGTTCCTGCTCGATACGAAAGGGACCCCGGGGCCGGGCGGAAATGTGGCTCCGCGCATACGAGGCCGCGAAGGCCCGGTCGTCGAGCAGGCCGTGCTCGGAGAGCGTCTCCAGGCACTGCTTGATGAGCGGAGCGCGGAAGCCCTTTTGCCCGAGGCGACGCCTGAGCTCCTCGGTTCCGCGGATCCGGTACGAGAGTAGGTGGAGGGCGGCCTGCCTGACCCGCCACTTCGCGTCCTGCTCGACGAGCGTGCGAAGCGTGCGGGATGCGACGGCGTCGCCGGGCCCGAGGCCGCGGCGTTCCAGTACCTCGAGGGCGAGCTCGACAGGCTCGCCGGAGTCCAGATGGAGGAGTACGCGCTCCCTCTTACGGCGCAGGAGCTCGACGCGGACGATGATCATTGGCTGAACCACCCGCCTCCCAGTAGGTCCTTGTACAGGATGACCGGCCGGCCGTCCTCCAGGACCAAGGCGTAGTATTCCCGTGAGATGGGATTGCGCCACCACTCGTCGTCGATGCGCCAACGCTCGCGGATGGAGATGACGCGGA